>NZ_JARWPM010000363.1 GCF_029869215.1 Nocardia carnea | reverse complement strand
TCCCTGCTGTCAGCGCTCGATGCGATGCGGCGAAGCCGCGAGTGTCGAGTGCTGACAGCAGGGACCAAGGGGGCCAAACCCCGCGGCGCCGCAGGCGCCGCAAAAAATTACAGCGTAGCGGCGCCGCGGTCGGGGTCGAGGACGTCGATTCCGGCTTCGGCCCAGGCGTCGCGTAGCGCTTGCGCGCCGCGTACCCGCACCCAGGCGGCCTCGGTTGCCGTCACGGGGGTTACCGCGAAGTACCGCACCGGTTCGGCTGGTTCGGGCAGGTCGACCTCGGGTATTTCCCCGGGGCCCAGGAGCACGGCGGTGAAGGGGGCGTCCCGCCACAGCGGCTCGCCGAGATCCAGGAGTGCGTCGGCCCGCAGGACCACACCCTCCACCGCGGGCGAGGCGGCCAGCACGCCCAGTGACCGGGCAACCCCCGCACTGTTTCCCGGCCCGGTCCGCAGCGTGAGCACCAGCTCCGCGCGCGGCCCGCGCACCGGATCGGCCAGCACCGCCGAGGGATCACCCATCGGATGCCGTGATCCGCCGACGGTGGCGTAATGCACCACCCCGTCGCCGGGTATCCGCAGGATTTCGATCGGTTCCAGGCCGAGGAAGGTCACCGAGGCGGTGTCCACCGCGGCCGCGTCCACCGCGAAATGGCGTACCACGGCGGCGCGTACCCGCTCGCTCACATCCATCCGTCAGATGGCCAGCCGGGCGAGCATATCCCGCGCCTGTTCGGCGGTTTTCGGATCGCACAGCACGTCGTAGCGACCGGCGACCAACTGCATGGTCGACGCGAAATCCCGCTGCCCGCGGGTCGCGGCGTACGGGATGGTGGTGGAGATGACACCGAAGATGATGCCGCCGACCAGACCGACCAGCAGGGGCCCGGCCATCCCGTTGGTCGTGAACAAACTCAGCAGCAAACCGAGGAACAGGCCCAGCCACGCCCCCGACACCACGCCCCCGCCGATCACCTTGCCCCAGTTCAACCGGTACAGCACCCGCTCGACCTGCATCAGATCGACGCCGACGATGGTCACGTTCTGCACCGGGAACTGATTGTCCGCCAGATAATCGACGGCACGCTGCGCCTCGGCGTAGGTCGGGTACGAACCGACCGGCCATCCCGAAGGTGGCGTGGGCAAACCTTGTCTGCCCCGATTCGAGTTCCCAAGAGGGTTCGTCATGGTTCCATTGTGCCGTTTCCTGGGTCCGGGTGGAGTTCAGGCCGGGGGCGTGAAGGTCGTGGTGCGTTTCATTCCGGCGGCGCGGCCTTTTTCCGCGACGACGGCCGCCATTTTCGCGCTGGCTTCGTCGATCATTTCGTCGCCGAGCATCACCGCGCCGCGCGCGCCGCCTTCGGCGGAGGTGTGATAGGCGTAGGCGTCCAGGATCATTTCGGCGTGGTCGTAATCGGATTGCCGGGGGCTGAATATCTCGTTCGCGGCGTCGACCTGACTCGGGTGCAGTACCCATTTGCCGTCGAATCCCAGGGCCGCGGTGCGGCCCGCGGCGCGGCGGAATCCGTCGATATCGCGGATCTGCAGGTACGGTCCGTCGATCGCTTGCAGCCCGTGCGCGCGGGCGGTGAGCAGGATGGTCATCAGAATGTGGTGGTAGGCGTCGCCGGTGTCGTAGCCCTCGGGCTGTTCCCCGACCACGAGCGTGCGCATATTGATACTGGCCATGAAATCGGCCGGCCCGAACACCAGGGTCTGCACCCGCGGACTCGCGGTGGCGATCTCGTCGATATTGCGTAATCCCAGCGCGTTCTCGATCTGCGGTTCGATGCCGATCCGGCCGGGTTCGATCCCGTTGGCGCGCTCCAGCTGGCTCAGCAGCAGATCGAGGGCCCGGACCTGGCCCGCGTCGGTGACCTTGGGCAGCAGGATCGCGTCGAGCGCGGTGCCGGCGCCGTCGACCACCGAGATGACATCGGCGTAGGTCCACTGCGTGGTCCAGTCGTTCACCCGGACCACCCGCAGCTGCTCACCCCAGCCCGAATCATTGAGGGCGGCCACGATATTGGCGCGGGCGGCGGCCTTGGCACCCGGGGCGACGGCGTCTTCGAGATCCAGAAAAACCTCGTCGACCGGCAGCCCTTTGGCCTTGGCGATCATTTTCGGGTTGCTGCCCGGCACGGCGAGCACGGAACGGCGCGGCTTCATCAACACTCCTGGGGTCGGCCCGGTCCGGCCCCGGAACATCTAGCCTGGCAGGCATGGCAGCTACCAGGGTGTATATCGCCAGGCTGACGGGCCTGGCGGTGCTGGGGCCGGACGGCGAGTCTATCGGCCGCATCCGCGACGTGGTGGTGGCCGTCCGGTACGACCGGCAGGAACCGCGTGTTCACGGACTGGTGGTGGAGTTGCCGACCCGGCGCCGCATCTTCGTCCCGATGCTGCGGGTGACCACCATCGAACCCGGGTCGGTCACGCTCAACACCGGAAATGTGAGTCTGCGCCGGTTCGCGCAACGCCCCGGCGAACTGCTGGCGATGGCGGAGATCGTGGACTCCAAGGTCCGGGTGAACGATCCGGACCTGCCCGATCTGGCGGGCGTCGATGTTTTCGTGGTGGATCTCGGTATCGCGCTGACCCGGACGCGGGATTGGCGGGTCACCCGGGTCGCGGTCCGCGGGCATCGCCGGCTGGGGCGGCGCCGCACGGTGCATGTGGTGGATTGGGCACAGGTGGCGGGGCTCACGCCGTACGAGCTGGACCGGCCGGGTCAGGATGTCAGCACCCTGCTCGAACAGTTCGAAAGCCTGCGCGCCGCGGATGTCGCACACAGGTTGCGGGAACTGCCCGCCAAACGCCGTCTGGAGGTGGCGGTCGCCCTCGACGACGAACGGCTCGCCGATGTCGTCCAGGAACTCTCCGGCGACGACCAGCTGGAGCTGCTCGGCCAGCTGGATATGACCCGCGCCGCCGATGTCCTCGAGGCGATGGATCCCGACGACGCCGCCGATCTGCTCGGCGGCCTGCCGGAGAACGAGGCCGAATCGCTGCTGACCCTGATGGATCCGCAGGAGTCCGAGCCGGTGCGCCGCCTGCTCGAACATTCCCCGGATACCGCGGGCGGCCTGATGACGCCGGAACCGGTGGTACTGACCCCGTCGACCACGGTGGCCGAGGCCCTCGCCCGGGTACGCGATCCGGACCTGACGCCCGCCCTGGCGTCGATGGTGTTCGTGGTACGCCCGCCGACAGCCACCCCCACCGGGCGCTATCTGGGCTGCGTCCACCTGCAGCAGCTGCTGCGGGAGCCCCCGGCGCATCTGGTGGGTGGCATCCTGGACACCGATCTGGCGATGCTGCGGCCGGAGATGCCGCTGGCCGCGGTGACACGCTATTTCGCCACCTACAACTTGGTGTGCGGACCGGTGGTCGACGAACAGAACCATCTGCTGGGCGCGGTGAGCGTCGATGATGTGCTCGACCATCTGCTCCCGCCCGATTGGCGTGAGGACGAACAACTGTACGAAGGTGCGCGACCGTGACCGACAAGAGCACCGCGGGCCGGGCGGTGTCCAGCGCGCGGCAACGACTGGAGACACCGGTCGAATCCCGTTTCCGATTCGACTGGGACGCCGAGGCACTGGCCCGCGGGAGCGAACGAATCGCCCGGTTCCTGGGCACCGGACGATATCTCGCGTTGCAGACGGTGGTGGTGATCGTCTGGATTCTGCTGAACGTGTTCGTGATCGCGCTGCGCTGGGACCCGTATCCGTTCATCCTGCTGAACCTGGCGTTCTCCACTCAGGCCGCCTATGCCGCGCCGCTGATCCTGCTGGCGCAGAACCGCCAGGACAACCGGGACCGCGTCTCGCTCGAGGAGGACCGGCTACGCGCGGCGCAGACAAAGGCGGATACCGAGTTCCTGGCGCGCGAGCTCGCGGCACTACGCCTGGCGGTGGGCGAGGTGGCCACCCGGGACTACCTGCGCCGCGAACTCGACGAAATCCGGGACACCCTGGAACGGATCGAATCCGCGGCGGGGGTCGGGCCGACGCGCGGCCCGGACAAGGCTACCAAGCCGAAACGCAAGAAAACCTCCGGTCACAAGCCGGTCACAGGCCCGGTTTCACCGCCAATCGGCGAGGAATGACCGGAAATCCGCAATATGCTCCTGACCGGTAGGTAACCTGGATCACGTTGTCCCGAGCGCGCCATCCGGGAATGTCCGAGACGGTCGCTCACCTGTGACATAGAGGAACGGTGGAGCCGAATGCGGATACCTACCCCTGTGGCAATGTCGGCTCTGGTCATGGCGGGCCTGGTCGCCGGCGGTTCGGCAGCCCACACCACCTTGTCGTCGACTCCGCCGCAAGCTCCCGGCGCAAGACTCGCGACCGACGCCGGACGCCTGACCACCACCGCCGAAGGCGCCGATGCCCCACTGACCCAGACACTCGGAATGCTGCCGGTCGAGCCCACGACACCCCGGAAGCTGCGAGCGCTGAGCCCGGTCGCCGCGCCGTTCGCCGGTACCGTTCCGTTACAGAGCATTACCCTGCCCCGCGGCGGCGGCGCCCTCGGCATCCCGGAGATCGTGCTGGCCGCCTATCGCAACGCCGAACTCGCGCTGCAATCCTCGGCACCCGGTTGCGGAGTCACCTGGAACCTGCTCGCCGGTATCGGCCGGATCGAATCCGGGCATGCGAACAACGGCCGCACCGACGCCGCCGGCACCACGAGCCCGCCCATCTTCGGCCCGGCACTCGACGGCACCCTGCCGGGCAACGAGGTGATCCGGTCCTCCGACGGCGGATACGTCCGCGCCCTCGGGCCCATGCAGTTCCTGCCCGGCACCTGGTCGCACTACGCCGCCGACGGGAATGCCGACGGGCACGCCGATCCGCACAATGTCTTCGACGCCGCCCTGGCGGCCGGCAAGTACCTGTGCTCGGGCGGCCTCAATCTGCGTGACCCGCAACAGGAATTGCGGGCGGTCCTGCGCTACAACAACTCGATGACCTACGCCGCCAACGTGCTGAGCTGGTCGGCGGCCTACCGCACCGGCGGCCGGGCCGCACCCGTCATCCCCTCACCCGATCTGATCCCGCCCGGCAGCGCGCCCACAGGACTGCCACCCGGCTCCCCGGATCTCCTTGCGGCACAAACCGATACCGCGGTGCCGCCACCTCCGCCCGAACTCACCGTGCGTATCCCCCGCCCCGATCCGATGATCCGGATTCCGGGCCTGCCACCGATCCCCTGCGGGCTGCTGTGCCCGCCCGCCCCGGGGTCACCGAAAGCCGGCCAGGCCCTTCCGGAACCGGGGCCCGCGCCGCACGGCATGCCCGCACCGGGCACTCCCGCCGGCCCGCCGGCGAACGCCCCGGCGCCGGGTGTTCCCGCCGGGCCCGCGGAGAACGCTCCCGCGCCGGGCGTACCAACCCCCGAAGGGCCCGCCGCGCCGGCGCCGGACGGCGCTGCACCACAGCCGAACCCGGCGCAGCCCGCACCGCCGGCCCCGCCTCCGCCGCCGACGATCACCCTGCCGGGCGGGCTGGTCATCCAGTTGCCGATCGCCTTGGTCCCCGGGCCGCCACCACCGCCCGACGCGATACCGGCGCCACCGCCCGGAGCGGCACCCGCACAGGCGGGAGATCCGGCTGCTCCGCCGGCGCCCGCCCCCGCGCCACCCGCTTGATCGCCGATCGGCCGGCAGTACTGCACCCTCGCCGCGCCGAATGCACCCCGGTTCCGGGGCAGCCGCACCGGCGGGAGCAGGTCCGGGGAGCCGATGAGGCGGGAATGCCGGGCCGGCGCGCGAGGCGCCGCAGTGAGACAGCACGGCCGGCTTCGGCCTTCGATGCCCAGCGGGCATTCGTGGCGCACAAAAGCCGGACCGCACGGCGCCGCCACGTCGTAGCACCGGGACGCCGGACACCCGGGTAGCCGTCGAGCGGGCCGGACGGCTTCTCAAGGGGCCGCGGAGCTTTCGCCTTTCCCATCTGCGCCGAAATAATGGTCACGGGGTAGTAACGAACTGGTCTCGGATGCGGTAGTCTCGACGGCGAAGGTCACGGCCGGGCAACAACCGGACGCGACCGCAGGCTTGTGGTTGAGATGAAGGGCTTTGAGCACGTGGGGCGTCACCGTAAACAACAACCTGCCACCGTTACACGGAGTTCGGTCATCGCACTCACCGGTTTGGTACCCGCCGGGGTCGTGGCCACCAATGCCGCGGCTGCCATGGCCACCGACCCCACCGCGGCGTCGGTGGAACTGCATATGCAGCCCGCGGGAGCCGCGCCGGCGCAGGCCATGGCACCCGCCTCGTTCGACGACACGGTCATGCATGCCATGGCCAAACAGTCGCCGGAGGCCCCGATCGAGGTGAAATCGGTCGCGCTCGACCCGAACCGCCCCCGTAACGATCTGCCGGTCGCGCCGTCGGGGATCCCCGGGATCGCCGAGGCCGCCTATATCAACGCCGAGCAGATCCTGGCCGACGAGAACCCCGACTGCAATATGTCCTGGACGATGCTGGCCGGTATCGGGCGGGTCGAATCCACCCATATGTACAACGGCAAGGCCGATGCCGACGGTAACGCGCTGTCCCCGGTGTTCGGGCCCGCGCTGGACGGCAGCCTGGCCGGCAACAATGTCATCCACGATTCCGACGGCGGCGCGCTCGACGGCTACGGCGGCTACGACCGCGCGGTGGGCCCCATGCAGTTCCTGCCGGAAACCTGGACCCACTACGCCGCGGACGGCAACCGCGACGGTATCTCCGATCCGCAGAACTACTACGACGCGACCCTCACCGCCGGTAAGTACCTGTGCTCGGGCGGCCTGGACATGACCGATCCCGCCCAGCAGACCAGGGCCATCCTGCGCTACAACAACTCGATGGCCTATGTCGCGAACGTCATGGCCTGGGCCCAGTCCTACAAGACCGGTATCGCACCACGGCCCGCGGAACTCCCCAAGATCTGACGGCACTACCATCGGCAGCATGCCAGTGGTAACGGAAGCGGAGGTGCGGGGCGCCCTCGCGAAGGTCGACGACCCGGAGATCCGCAAACCGATCACCGAACTCGGCATGGTGAAGAGCATCCGGATCGACCCGGACAGCAATGTGCACATCGAGGTGTACCTGACCACCGCCGGATGCCCGTTACGTACCGAGATCACCCAGCGCGTCAGCACCGCGGTCGCCGATGTGGCCGGAGTCGGCGCGGTATCGGTCGAGCTCGATGTGATGAGCGACGAACAGCGCACCGAACTGCGCAAACAGCTGCGCGGTGATTCCGCCGAGCCGGTGATCCCGTTCGCCCAGCCCGGTTCGCTCACCCGCGTGTACGCGGTGGCGTCGGGTAAGGGCGGAGTCGGTAAATCGAGTGTGACGGTGAACCTCGCCGCCGCGCTCGCCGATCGCGGCCTCTCGGTCGGAGTGCTCGACGCCGATATCTACGGTCACTCCATTCCCCGGATGCTCGGCACCGACGCCCGGCCCACCCAGGTGGAGCGGATGATCATGCCGCCGATCGCGCACGACGTGAAGATGATCTCGATCGCGCAGTTCACCAAGGGCAACACTCCCGTGGTGTGGCGCGGGCCGATGCTGCACCGCGCGCTTCAACAGTTCCTCGCCGATGTGTTCTGGGGCGATCTGGACGTCCTGCTGCTGGATCTGCCGCCCGGCACCGGTGATGTGGCGATCTCCATCGCCCAGCTGATCCCGAACGCGGAGATCCTGGTGGTCACCACCCCGCAGATCGCTGCCGCCGAGGTCGCCGAACGCGCCGGAGCAATCGCCCTGCAGACCCGGCAGCGGATCGCCGGCGTGGTGGAGAACATGTCCTGGCTCGATCTGCCGGACGGCAGCCGGATGGAGTTGTACGGGTCGGGCGGCGGTCAGGCGGTCGCGGACCGGCTCACCCGCGCGGTCGGCGCGGAGGTGCCGCTGCTCGGGCAGATCCCCATCGAGCAGGCCCTGCGCGAGGCCGGCGACGAGGGCACTCCGATCGTGCTGCGCGATCCGGACAGCCCGTCCGCGCTCGCCCTGCGCGCGGTCGCCGATAAGCTCGCCGTCCGGCGCCGCGGCCTGGCCGGAATGTCGCTCGGCATCGATACGACGCGCCATCTCTGAGATACGTAGCCGGTTTGCGCTCCGTGCGGCGGAGTCGCACTCCCTACCGCTCGGCATATCGGCACAGCGACCTCTGGGCGCCGTGTCGGCGGGCGCACCTAAACTCGGTCCATGCTCACCCTGCTGCTGTACGTCCTAATCGTGGGTTTGGTGGCCACGGTGTTGTTCCTGCTGGCCAGCGCGCTCTTCGGTCGGTCGGAGGAGCTGGGGCCGCTACCCGAGGGCACCACCGCGACCGTCCTGCCGAGGGAGGGAATCTCCGGCGCCGATGTGCGGGCCCTGCGCTTCCAGCAGGTCGTACGCGGGTACAAGGCGGGTGAGGTCGATTGGGCGCTGGCCCGGCTCGCCGCCCGGATCGACGAATTACAGGCTCAGCTCGCCGAGGCACACGCCGCCGGCGCTGCCCACAACGGCGGGCCGGACAAGTCGTGACCGCCACCGACACCTTGGTTCGCTGCCCGTGGTCGGTCGATTCGCAGATCTACCGCGATTACCACGACGAGGAGTGGGGCCGCCCGCTGCACGGTAACGATGCCCTGTTCGAGCGGCTGTGCCTGGAGGCCTTCCAGTCGGGCCTGTCCTGGATCACCATCCTGCGCAAACGTCCCGCGTTCCGGCAGGCATTCGCCGGATTCGTGATCGAGAAGGTCGCCGAATTCGGCGCCGCCGACCGCGAGCGCCTGCTCGCCGACCCCGGGATTGTGCGCAATCGCGCCAAAATCGATGCCTGTATCGCGAATGCGAAAGTCGCGCGCGATCTCGATATCGACCTCGACGAACTGCTCTGGTCGTTCGCTCCCCCGCGGCGCCCGCGCCCGCGCGCGATCGGCGATATTCCCGCGGTCACGCCCGAATCCACCGCGTTGGCAAAAGAATTGAAGCGGCGCGGTTTCCGCTTCGTCGGCCCCACCACCGCGTACGCCCTGATGCAGGCCACCGGAATGGTGGACGACCACTTGGCCGAATGCTGGGTCGATATCCGGCACACCGCCCTCGGCTGACCGGTCACATTTGGACGTCGAGTGTCCGTCATCTCCTGCGATAGGGAAGAATGGATCGAGTGCGGTCCGTCGCCTCAACCGACGGACCGCCCGGTTGGGGACAACCGGAGATCCGAGCAAGTGCGCAGCATACCGCGCAGATCTGGAGGGAGCAGAGGATGGCGGCCATGAAGCCCCGTACCGGGGACGGTCCCCTCGAGGCAACCAAGGAAGGCCGTGGGATCGTTATGCGGGTCCCGCTCGAGGGTGGCGGGCGTCTGGTCGTAGAACTCACGCCCGACGAAGCCGCGGCATTGGGTGACGAATTGAAGAGTGTCACCAGCTAGCGAAATTTCCGAGGAATCGCCGCTGGCCGCGGTCGCCGAGGTACTGAGTTGCCCCGTATGCGGCCGCGGTCTGGTCTGCGCGGACCGGATACTGCGTTGCGCGCTAGGGCACAGTTTCGATATCGCGCGCCAGGGATATGTCAGCCTGCTCACCGGCGCCGCCACCAAACTGACCGGTGATACCGCCGCGATGCTCGACGCCCGCGCGGCTTTTCACAGTGCCGGCTTCTTCGAACCGATCGCCACGGCGGTGGCGGAGGCCGTGCAACGATCCCGGCCTGTCCCGGCCACGCCTGCGGTGCACCGGCCGAGCGCGGAGGGCCGGCCGGGCACACCGTCGGTGGACGGTACGGCGCCGCGGTCCGGACCGGCTTCCGGACGCGAGCTGATTGCCGATATCGGCGCAGGTACCGGCTACTACCTGGCCCGCGTTCTGGATGCCCTGCCCGGTGCACGGGGCATCGCCTTGGACCTCGCCAAACCTGCCGGCCGCCGCTGCGCCCGGGCACATCCCCGCGCAGCGGCGGTGGTGGCCGACGCCTGGCGCGGGCTACCCGTCCGGGATCACACGCTCACCGCGGCGCTCTCGGTGTTCGCCCCCCGCAACCCTGCCGCGGTCGCCCGGGCGCTCGCACCCGGCGGCCGGTATGTCGTGGTGACACCCACCGATCGGCATCTGGCGGAGCTGATCGGCCCGCTCGGTATGGTCGGCGTCGACCCGGCCAAGGAAGCGCGACTCGCCGAAGCCATGTCCGGCCTGTTCACCCGGCTGGACACGACCGCGGTCGAATATTCGATGACGGTGGCGCACGCCGATATCACTCATCTGGTGGCCATGGGTCCGTCCGCGCATCACACGGCGGGCACCGGTGTCGAGGAACTCCCGGAGCCCTTCGAAGTGACGGCATCGGTCACCGTGGGGGTCTACGCGCCCACGGCCACCGCATCGCCCCAGCTGATCCCCCCACCCCCGTAACCACGCGCACCGGCCGGAGCCGACCCGGGTGTCCCGCCCGTGCCCTGACCCACCGGCCCGCGTCTGTCTGTCGGCGGCTCGTCAGGGTTTCGCCACTGTGCGGTAGACGCCCAAGGTCTGTTCGGCGATCCCGTACCAGTCGAATTCGGAGCGCGCGCGGTCACGTCCCGCGGCCCCGAGTTCGGCGGCGCGTGCCGGGTCACCGGCGAGTTCGTTGATGGCGGCGGCCAGAGCATGCTCGTAGGCGGCGGTTTCGCCCGCGTCGAAAGGCACCAGCCGGCCGGTGCCACCGTCGACCACCACCTCGGGAATACCGCCCACATCGGAGGCGATCACGGCCGTACCACAGGCCATCGCCTCGAGATTGACGATTCCGAGCGGTTCGTAGACCGAGGGGCAGACGAAGACCGTGGCGGCGGCCAGCAGCTGACGGATCTGCTCGGTGGGCAGCATCTCGCGCACCCAGAACACGTTGTCCCGGCGGCGGTGCAGCCCGGCGACCGCCGCGGCGACCTCGGCCTCCAGCTGCGGCGTATCCGGGGCGCCGGCGCAGAGCACCAGCTGGATATCCGGATCGACCTCCCGCGCGGCCGCCAGCAGATGCCCGACCCCCTTCTGCCGGGTGATCCGCCCGACGAACACCGCCAGCGGCCGGTCCGCCCGCACCCCCAGTTCGTCCAGGATCCGGCGGCTGCCCGGCGCCGGTGGGCCCGGGCACCACACGTCCGCGTCGATCCCGTTCCGGACCACATGCACCCGGGCGGCGTCCAGGGCCGGGTAGGCGTCGAGCACATCACGCCGCATCCAGTCGCTCACCGCGATCACCGCGTCGGCGTGTTCCAGCGCGTTGCGTTCCGACCAGGACGAGAGCCGGTACCCGCCGCCGAGCTGTTCGGCTTTCCAGGGCCGGCGTGGTTCCAGCGAATGGGTCGTGACGATATGCGGTATCCCGTACAGCGTCGCCGCGAGATGCCCGGCCAGCCCGGCGTACCAGGTGTGTGAATGCACCACATCCACCGATCCGGCGGCATCGGCCATGCGCAGCTGCGCCGACATCATCCGCAGCGCCGGATTGGCCCCGGCGAGCGCCGGATCCGCATCGTGCACCCGGGCGTCCGGACGCGGTACGCCCATACAGTGCACGGTCACGGTGCTCATCCGGCGCAACCGGGCCACCAGTTCGGTGACATGGACGCCCGCCCCGCCGTACACCTCGGGGGGATACTCTCGGGTCAGCATGGCCACCCGTAGCGGATCGCCTGCCGCACCGCTGGAACCGAAACTCACGGGTTCACGGTAGACGCCGTGCCGTGGAATGAGGGCGGCCACCGACCGGCCCCGCACAGCGACCGCCGAGCGGGATCACGGCCACCGCCCAGCGGCGAATCACGGCGACCGCCGAGCGGTCGATGCCCCCCGACCACCTGGTTCGGTAGGTTTGGCACTGTGAGGAGCCAGCCGCACGTACTCGGAATCGTGCTCGCCGGTGGCGAGGGCAAGCGACTCTTTCCCCTGACCGCCGACCGCGCGAAGCCGGCCGTCCCGTTCGGCGGGGCCTACCGCCTCATCGACTTCGTCCTGAGCAATCTCGTCAATGCCGGTTTCCTCCGGCTCTGTGTACTCACCCAGTACAAATCCCATTCGCTGGACCGGCATATCTCGCAGACCTGGCGGCTGTCGGGTTTCGGCGGTGAATACATCACCCCGGTCCCGGCCCAGCAGCGGCTGGGGCCACGCTGGTACACCGGCAGCGCCGACGCGATCATGCAGTCGCTGAATCTCATCTACGACGAGGATCCCGATTACATCGTGGTGTTCGGCGCCGATCACGTCTACCGGATGGATCCCGAACAGATGGTGGCCGGCCATATCGATTCCGGGGCCGGGGTCACGGTCGCCGGTATCCGGGTCCCACGCAGCGAAGCGGGCGCGTTCGGTTGTATCGATTCCGACGAGTCGGGGCGCATCGTCGGATTCCTGGAGAAACCGGCGCATCCGCCGGGTATCCCGGACGATCCGAATTCGACGTTCGCCTCGATGGGCAATTACGTGTTCACCACGAAGGTGCTGGTGGATTCCATCAAGGCGGACGCCGAGAATTCCGATTCCGATCACGATATGGGCGGCGATATCATTCCCGGCCTGGTCGCCGCGGGCCAGGCCGCGGTCTACGATTTCGCCGACAACGAGGTGCCCGGCGCCACCGATCGCGACCGCGGCTACTGGCGTGACGTCGGCACCATCGACGCTTTCTACGAGGCGCATATGGATCTGGTGTCGGTGAACCCGGTATTCAACCTCTACAACCGGCACTGGCCCATCCGCGGCGCCGCCGAGAATCTGCCACCCGCGAAATTCGCCCGCGGCGGGCTGGCCCAGGAATCCATCGTCGGAGCCGGCAGCATCCTTTCTGCGGCGACCGTCCGCAATTCGGTGCTCAGCGCGAATGTCATGGTCGACGAGGGCGCCACGGTCGAGGGCAGTGTGCTGATGCCGGGCGTGCGGATCGGCCGGGGCGCGGTGGTGCGGCGGGCGATCCTGGACAAGAACGTCATGGTGTCCGAGGGGGAGATCATCGGCGTGGATTCCGAACGCGACCGCGGCAGATTCGCCATCAGCAACGGCGGTGTGGTCACGGTCGGCAAGGGCACCTGGGTCTGATCCGGCCGCCACCTACCCCGCACAGCGGGAGGGGACGCGGCGTGCCCGCAGCCGGGCGGCAACGGCGGGGGGGGGGGGGGGGGGGGGGGGGGGGCGCCCCCCCCCCCCCCCCCCCCCCCGCGGGGGGGGGGGGGCGGCGGGGCCCCGCGCCGCGCGGGGGCGGCGCGGCCGCGCCCCGCCCCCCGCCGCCCCCCCCCCCCCCCCCCCCGGGCA
>NZ_JARWPM010000362.1 GCF_029869215.1 Nocardia carnea | reverse complement strand
GTACCGGCCGGACCCACGACTGGGCGGTGAGCGCGCGGATCGTCGGCGAACTCGCCCGCCTGGGCCGGCCGGTGATCCTGGCCGGCGGGCTCACCGCCGACAATGTGGACGAGGCGATCGCCGCCGTGCACCCGTTCGGGGTGGATGTGAACAGCGGTGTGGAAACCGAGACCGGCGACAAGGATTTCGCGGCGTGCGCGGCGTTCGTCAAGACGGCGCACGAGCACGAACGGGGCTACCCAGTTCCAGTCCCACCGCCCCGAGTACGAGGACTCCAGCCATCAGGGTCGCCACGGTGATCTCCGAGCCCACCACCACCGCCCCGGCCACGGTGGCGACCACGGCCTCGTTGAGCCCGATCAGCCCCGCGGTGACCTCGTCGAGCTCCCGCAGCGCCAGCCAGTAACAGGCGAAGCCCGGCCCGAGCAGCAACGCCCCGAGTCCGGCGAGAACCACCGTCTGGCGGGCCGTGGGTCCTTCCCCCGCGAGCACCGCGATACCGAACAGCGGTGTGGCCAGTACGGCCGCGGTGAGCAACTGCAACCCCGCCGCGGACCCGCTGGGCAGGCCCGGCGATTCCCGGACCACCAGGGTGATCAGTCCGGCGACACAGGCCGCACTCATCAGCGCGAGCGCACAACCGAGCAGCGCCGGGCCGAGGGCGGTATGGGCCGGCCGGTAACCGGCGACCAGCCAGATCGCCGCGCCGATGGCGACCAGTTCCGCGGCCAGCGTCAGCGTGAGCGCCCGGCGGCCGCGGACGATCCGGACGACGATCAGCAGGACGGGCGAGGTGAGATGCAGGGCCACCACCACCGGTAACGGGCCGAGGTACAGCGCGGCGACATACGACACCAGATTCAGTACCTCGAGCACGCCGAGCCGGAGGAACAGCCGCGGCGCGTTGCGGAAATCCCGCCACGGGGCGCCGCCGCGTATCACCGCGAAACCCAGCAACGTCAGTGCACCGCCCGCGGCGACCGGGGCCGCGGCGATCCCCGTGGCGCCGACCCCGGCGATGCCCGCGCTCGACACACCCCACAGGCCGGTCGCCACGACGAGCAGCGCCGGACCGCGCCAGGCGGGCCTCACGAGAGCAGGTAGGTCACGATCGGCAGCACGACCGCGGTGTAGGCCGCGAACACCGCGGCCGCCGTCCGCCCCTTCGCTACCGAGGGCAACCGGGTCGCGATACCGGTATAGGTGCCGAGCGCGATGACGAAAGTCCCCCACACGACCAGGGCACGGCTGGCGACGACCCCGAGATCGCCGGCGAAGAACACGGCCAGCAGCACGATAGTGAGGCCCGCGGGGGCAGCGGCGGCCAGCGTGAGCCCGCCGGCGTAACTGTTCATCAGGACGGCCCGCCCGCGATGCCCCACGACCTGCTGCGCGTCCTGTGGATGCGCTCCCCGTTCCCGGCAGATCAGGTCGTAGATCACCGCCGGATTGACGCGTTCGTTCACCACCCGGCGCACCGCGAGCATGGCCTCCAGACCCTGCACCGTGGCGAAGGAGGTGATGAATCCGCCGGCGGAGGTGCGGAATCCGCCGCGTACCGCCGATCGTTCCTGGGTTTCCTGTAGTTCGAGCAGCTCCACCAGCCCGCGGCGTACCCCCGGATCGAAGACGGCGCGGTCGTCGGCGGTGACGACGGCACCGACCGCGAGATGCAGGCCCAGATGCCGCCAGGTGGATGCCATCAAACCCTCCCGGAACGATTCCTCCTCGGCCCCGGCCTTCCCCTCCCGCAACGCCTGCAGCATGCGCTGCACCGTGAGCTCGCGGACCTTGTCGACCCGTTTACCGCCCACGGCGGCGATCTCCGGCCGGGCGAGCAGTCGCGCGACATGGGCGCACGCATAGATCGGCTGGGCGCGGGGATCGTCGCGGAGCATCATCGAGACCACCAGGGAGGTGCCCTGCAGCAGCGCCTCGGCCGCTGTCTCGTCGGTTCCGGCGAGATCGGCCAGGGCGTGCAGGGCGGCCGTGGTAGCGGTGAGCGAGATCGGGCCGACCGCCTCGGACAGCCGCCAGCCGCGGGTATCCGCGTCCCGGGACGCGTACAACTCCCGCAGGCAGTGCACCACCACCGGATCGGCGGGCGGTACGCCCAGGCAGTGCAGTGCGCGCAACCGCCAGGACAGATCGATCGGTGACCGGAACACCCACTCCCCGCTGTCGGTGTCCACGACATCACGGCGCACCAGGGTGCTCACCTCCGCCGCACGCGGGACCGGCCGGCCCGCCGCGGCCAGGGCGACCACGACCTCCGCGGTGTTCTGCGGATTCGGCAGCACATCGGACAGCCACCCCCATCCGGCACCCCCGTTGCGCACGCCGGCCTGACTGCGGTGCAGCCATTCCACAGCCCAGTCGATCCGCTGGTCGATGTTCGACATCGCACACCTCCATCCGCGCCACCGATGCCGGGTTCCCCAGGCGCCCAGGGCCACTGACCACGCTACCGGGGCGGTCCGACACGTTCGGCGGGATTCGCGGCTACGCTGTGGACCCACAACCCCACGGCGACGGCCGGATTCGCCGTGGGCCGGAGGGAGAAGAATCGGATGTTCAAAACTCTGCTGGGCGCGCTGGGCTCGAATACGGCCGAGGTGGAGACCGAACTGTTCACGCCCGGGGTACAGCCCGGACAGCCGGTTCAGGGGGTGATCCGGATGCGCTGCCAGGACCGTCCGCTCCGGATCAACGGGGTCTCCGTGGAACTGATCACCCGGGCCGAACGCGAATACGACAACGGCGAACAGCTGGTCGATCTCGCATTCGCGCGGCAACCGGTATTCGGTCCGTTCGAACTGATCCCCGGTCATCCGCTGGAGGGCCGGTTCGAACTGGTGACGCCGTGGGAAACGCCGATCACCTTCTACAACGGGCGGCAGCTGCCCGGAACGGCGGTGGCGGTACGCACCCGGGTCGATGTGGACGGTGGCTTCGACGCCGTCGATACCGATCCGCTCGGCGTGGGTGCCCTCCCGCCCCAGCATGTTCTGCTCGCGGCCGTCGAGGCGTGGGGTTTCGGACTCCGGCATGCCGATGTGGAAGCCGGCCGGATAGACCGGATCCCGCACCGGCTGCCGTTCTTCCAGGAGATCGAATTCGGCCCCGCACCGCGCTTTCCGGGCCTGAACCAGCTCGAGGTGACCTTCGTGGCCGACCCACACGGTATGTACGTGGTGCTGGAAGCCGATAAACGCGCTCTGATGTTCGCCCCGGGCCGTGATATCCAGGACGCCATCCGGGTCGAGTACGCGACCTTCGAACAGGTGAACTGGGTCGACGTGATCGGACAGCGGCTACATCTGCTGGCCCGCTGACGTTTTCGCCACGCCGTCGCACCGGAGTTGCCGGGCCCGACGGCGGGCGTTCACCTACCGTTGAACCGGGCACGGGAAGCTCGTCGCCGGGACGGTCGCACAGGCGGGCCGCCCGGCGAAATCCCCCTGGACACCACCTCGCGGTCGCACCCCGCCCGCCGGCGCCGCAGCGCCCCGGTCGTGCGGGCAAAACCTACAGGTCAGGAGTCCATTCGGCAGGCAGGCGGGAGCAGAACTGTGATTCGATATCGCCGCGGCCGCGCGGCTGTGGTTAGCTTTCGTGCCATGAGCACGCCGCACATCGTTTCCCCCGCCGAGTACCTGCCTCGCGACACCGCGGATGTCGTTCGCACCGTGCGGAATTCCCGGGATCTGTCCAGGCCGCTCACCGTCCACGGCGGCGATCCCGCCACCGACGGCCTCGCCCTGCCCGATCAGCAGACCGTGGTCTCGCTGCGCCGGATGAACGCCATCGTCGACCTCAACCTCGGCCGCCGCACCGTGCGGGTGCAGGCCGGGGCCCGGTTGTCCGATATCGACCGCCGGCTGGGCGCGCACGGCCTGGGTCTGCCCGTCGTGGGCGATCATCGCGATATCACCGCCGGCGGTTTCGCCTCGGTCGGCGGAGTGAGTACCGCCTCGCATCGGTACGGCTTGTTCATCGACCGCATCGCCGATCTCGAATACGTCGATACCGACGGCCGGATCGGCACCTGCGGGCGCACCCACCACACCGAACGGTTCCGCCGCATCCTGGGCGCGGGCGGTCGCGCGGGCATCATCACCGCGCTCACCCTCGACGCGATCGAGGTCGACAAGGACAACACCTGGCTGTCCACCGATTCGCACCGGTTCCTGGATTTCGACAGTTTCGTCGACTACGCCTACAACGAGGTCGCCGACCCGCGCGATGCGGTACTGCAGGTCGGGCGCTGGGTGGACACCGCCCCGCTGAAGGTCTCCCGTCCGGTCGGCGCCGGGCAGGTGCAACTGGGCACGGTGCGCTTCGGCCAGTGGTCGAGCCTCTACCCCACCGCACCGACCCGTTCGCTGCGCGCCCGCCGGGAGGTCGGTAGCCGGGCCCGCAAATCGCTCGGCGCGATCGCCTCCGCCAGTAGCGGCAAGGCCGGGATGCCGGTCCGCAACGCGGCCGCAGGCGCGGTGATGTTCACGCCCAAGGTGCTCACCTTGCGCGACGCCGAATACCTCGCCGATACGGTGATCAGCTCCTCGGAACGGGGCCCCGCCTACCGGGTCGGCGTCTTCGCCCCGCTGTCGAACTACACGTCGGTGTTCTACCGCCTGCACGACCTGTTCAACGGCCACCGCGAACGCACCGGTTGCTTCACCGTCATCTCCGCCATGACCTACGGCGTACGCTCACCGTATCTGCGCGCCGAATCCGCCGCCCACAGCCTGCCGGAAACCGACCACGGCCTGATCACCTTCACCTGCCGGCTGCGCCCGCACGCCCTGCCGTCGGAACAGCTGCGCGATATCGTCACCGGAATCGACGAGATCTGCCGCTCGGAGAACAGCATCCGCTACGAATCGGTGGATTGAGATCGTTCGGGGCGCCCCCGCGGTGCCGGGTCGGGCTCCGGCTTGCTGCGGGGGGGCCGGTCGTTGCCGGATAACCCAGCCGACAGAAAACCCCGCTGTCCACTCGGACAGCGGGGTTTGTTTGCTCCGGCGCCGTACGCCGGCGGTTATCTCAGTGCTTTTCAGGGCCCAGGTAGTACTCGAAGACCAGGCCGCCGGCGGCGGTGAGGACCAGGATGACGCCGAGGCCGAGCAGCCAGGGCTCGAAGAAGGCGAAGCCCAGGGCGGTGACCGAGGCGGCACCGGCCAGCAGGATCGGCCAGGGGCTGCCGGGCGAGAAGAAGCCGAGGTCACCCGCGCCGTCCACGATCTCGGCGTCCTCGTAGTCCTCCGGGCGCAGGTCGAGGCGGCGGGCCACGAAACGGAAGTAGGTGCCGATGATCAGCGACAGGCCCGCGGTGAGCACAATCGCCGTCGTGCCGGCCCATTCGATACCGGTCCGCGATTGGGCGGTGAAGAAGCCGTAGATGACGCCCACGATGATGAAGAACACCGTGAGAAGTTCGAACAGACGTGCTTCGATCCTCATCTGAGATCAGTCCTCACTTGCTCTCGGTGGTATCGGTTTTGACCGTGCGATCGGTGTTGAACGGCTGGGTGGAGGTCGCCACCGGCGATTCGCCGATCGATTCCAGCGCCGCGGCATTGGTCATACCCGATTCCCGCGCCTGGATGTAGCGCTGGAACTTCTCCGGCGTCACCGCGCGGACCTCGAAGTTCATCATCGAGTGGAAAGTGCCGCACATCTCCGCGCAGCGGCCCACGAACGCGCCCTCGCGTTCGATCTCGCTGATCTGGAAGACGTTGTCGGAGTTGTTCTCCTTCGGGTTCGGCATCACGTCCCGTTTGAACAGGAACTCCGGAACCCAGAAGGCGTGGATCACGTCGGCGGCGGCGAGCTGGAACTCGATCACCTTGCCGGTGGGCAGCACCAGGATGGGCACCTCGGTGCTGGAACCGACCGTTTCGATCTTGTTGTAGTGCAGGAACGAGAGGATGTCGTTCTCCGGGCGGCCGTGCACCGGGCCGGGCTGCTCGTGGCCGTGCTCGTTCTTGCGCTCGGCGTATTCCTGCAGCTGCTCCTGGTTGGCGTCCTCACGCACGGTGTCGACACCGTTGTAGGTGAAGCCGTTCTTCAGGTCGACCTCGCGGTAGCCGAATTTCCAGTTCCACTGGAAGGCGGTCACGTCGACGACCACATCGGGGTTGTCGACCTTCTCGTGCACATAGTTCTGCACGACCACGGTGAAGTAGAACAGCACCGCGATGATCACAAAGGGGATCGCCGTGTAGGTCAGCTCGAGCGGCACGTTGTAGCCGGTCTGCCGCGGGAACTCCGGCGAGTTCTTCTTCTTGCGGTGGAAGATGACGGTCCAGAAGGTGAGGCCCCAGACCAGCACACCCATGAGGAGGGCGGCCACGACCGACCACGTCCACAGTTCCCGCATCCGGTGCGCCTGCGGGGTGACGCCCGAGGGCCAGCCGAACCGCAACCACACATTGTCGATCGAGCAGCCGGAGACGAGCATCGCGGTGATCCCGAGGGATACCGCCAGTCCCGCCCGCCGCAGGACACTACCCCGCCGCCGGGCAGGCCGTGCCCCGATCTCGTCGCTCGCCTTGTGCGCCACGCTCACGCCTTCCTGGTCGCCACACATTCCGACATCGCATCCACGGCGGCGGGGACCCGCCTCCGGTGATACAGACAAACAGCTCATCGGGCTTCCCGGGCGGCTCCGCGCACCGCGCGGCACCACCCGGAACAGTCCGAGTACTACGCAGCGTAGACCAAACACGCGCCCGGTACGCCGTCGGGTCGGCTTCGACACTCCGCGCGCCGGCGTAGCCGCAGAACGGAGGTGTATCGCACGGGAGAACCTGGCGTGCGGCATACTCGGACACTAGATTTCGCCCGCCGCGCCCGCCTGCCCCGGCGCGGATCCCCGACCAGAGGAAACGAGGTCAGCGACGCAGTGTGTGGACTGCTCGGATTTCTGACGTCCGAAACCGCGGCACCCGAAACAGTGGACCGGGTGTACGACGCCCTGCACTGTGTGCGGCACCGGGGCCCGGATGAGCGCGGTACCTGGCACGACGACCGGCTGATCTTCGGCTTCAACCGGCTCTCCATCATCGATATCGAACATTCGCATCAGCCGCTGCGCTGGGGGCCCGCCGACGACCCCGAGCGCTACGCCCTCACCTTCAACGGCGAGATCTACAACTATCTGGAGTTGCGCGCCGAACTCGCCCGCGAGCATGCGGCCGAGTTCGGTGACCGGCCGATGTTCGCCACCGAGGGCGACGGCGAGGCCATCGTCGCGGCGTTCCACTACTGGGGTCCGGAAGCGGTCCGGCGCCTGCGCGGCATGTTCGCCTTCGCGATCTGGGATACCTGTACGCGGGAATTGTTCCTCGCCCGCGATCCGTTCGGTATCAAACCGCTGTTCCTGGCCACCGGGCCCGGCGGCACCGCGTTCGGCAGCGAGAAGAAGAGCCTGCTGGAACTGCTCGGCGATCTCGGGCTCGACGAATCCCTGGACCACCGCGCGCTCGAGCACTACACCGTGCTGCAGTACGTCCCCGAACCGGAGACCCTGCACGCCGGGATCCGCCGCCTCGAATCGGGCAGTTACGCGGTCGTGCGACCGGGTGAGCCACCGGTGACGACGCGCTACTTCGTGCCGAAATTCGGCGTGCGGCCCTTCGCCGCCGGTGGCGAGACCGCCCGGTACGCCGAGATCGCCGCGGCGCTCGAGGATTCGGTCGCCAAACATATGCGCGCGGATGTCACCGTGGGCTCGTTCCTGTCCGGCGGGATCGACTCCACCGCCATCGCGGCGCTGGCGATGCGGCACAACCCGAAGCTCGTCACCTTCACCACCGGTTTCGAGCGCGAGGGCTACTCCGAGGTGGATGTGGCGGCGGAGAGCGCCGCGGCGATCGGGGCCCGGCATATCGTGAAGGTCGTCTCCCCCGCCGAATTCGCGGCCGCGATCCCGGAGATCGTCTGGTACCTCGACGACCCGGTGGCCGATCCGGCGCTGGTGCCGCTGTACTTCGTGGCCAAGGAGGCCCGGAAGCACGTCAAGGTCGTGCTGTCCGGCGAAGGCGCCGACGAACTGTTCGGCGGCTACACCATCTACCGGGAACCGCTCTCACTGGCCCCGTTCGACAAGCTGCCGGGCGGGCTGCGCCGGCTGGCCGGCAAGGTCTCGGATCTGATCCCGGAGGGCACCCGCGGTAAGAGCCTGCTGCATCGCGGCTCGCTCACCTTGGAACAGCGCTACTACGGCAACGCCCGCAGTTTCAGCGACGCCCAGCTGCGGTCGGTGCTGCGGGAGTTCCGCCCCGAATGGACCCATCAGGACGTCACCGCACCGATCTACGCGCAGTCCGCCGGCTGGGACCCGGTGACCCGGATGCAGCATCTGGACCTGTTCACCTGGTTGCGTGGCGACATCCTGGTCAAGGCCGACAAGATGACCATGGCCAATTCGCTGGAACTGCGGGTGCCGTTCCTGGACACCGAGGTGTTCCGGGTGGCCGAACAGATCCCGCTGGAACAGAAGATCTCCCCCGACACCACCAAATACGCCCTGCGCCAAGCGCTCGAGGGCATCGTTCCCGGTCATGTACTGCACCGCGCGAAACTCGGTTTCCCGGTCCCGCTGCGGCACTGGCTGCGCGGCACCGAACTCTACGACTGGGCCCGGCAGCAGATCACCGAATCGCAGACCGATCATCTGCTGGACAAGGCCGCTGTCACAGCGATGCTCGACGCGCACCGCGCCGGCGACGGCGATCACAGCCGCCGGCTGTGGACGCTGCTGGTGTTCATGATCTGGCACGGGATCTTCGTCGAGGACCGCATCAAGCCGGAGATCGCCGAACCCACCTATCCGGTGCAGGTCTAGGGGCGCACAGCCCGGATCCCCGATACGACGAAGGCCCCGCTCGCAGAACGAGCGGGGCCTTCGAGTTGTGGACGGATAGATCCGGCCGCCGGGGCAGTCCACCGAATCGCCGCCGCACCGGTCCTGGCGGTGGCCCCGGCTGCGGCCATGAACCCGCCTCCGGTTGCTCCGGCGGCGGATCGTGAGCCACAGCGCCGAAACCCGGGCGCGGGCCGGCGGGCGCGATCAGCGCAGCAAGGGCTCGATTTCCGCGGCGGCCTCGGCGCCATAGGCCTCGCCCAGGCGTTTCAGGGCGGCGTCGGCGTCCAGGTTCCATTCCTGGGTGCCGACCGTTTCCAGCACCAGCACCGCGATGAACGACCCCAGCTGCGCCGAACGCTGCAGGCTCAGGCCGGCGGTGTGCGCGGTCAGGAAACCGGCGCGGAAGGCGTCACCGACGCCGGTGGGATCGACCTTGGCGTTCTCGGGGACCGCCTCGACCCGTACCTCGGTGCCGTCGGTATCGACCACCAGCACCCCGTCCTTGCCGAGCGTCGTCACCCGGATCCCGACCCGGGCGGCGATCTCTTCCTCGGCGAGACCCGTCTTCTGCTTCAGCAGGCCCCATTCGTACTCGTTGGTGAACAGGTAGGCGGAACCCTCGATCAGCTGCACCGCCTGATCACCGTCGAGCCGGGCGAGTTGCTGGGAGGGGTCGGCGGCGAACGGAACACCCAGTTCGCGGCATTCGGCGGTGTGCCGCAGCATGGCCTCGGGGTCGTTGGCGCCGATGAGCACCAGATCCAGGGTGCGCTGCTCGGCGAGGGCGGTGAGCGAGATATCGCTGGCCTCGCTCATCGCACCCGGATAGAACGAGGCGATCTGGGCCATATCTTCATCGGTGGTGCACACGAACCGCGCGGTATGCGCCGATTCGGAGACCCGGACCGCCGAACAGTCGACGCCGTTGCTCTCCAGCCAGCGCCGGTATTCGTCGAAGTCACGGCCCACCGCGCCGATCAGCAGCGGCGAGCGGCCGAGCAGACCCATGGCGTAGGCGATATTGCCGCCCACCCCGCCGCGGCGGATCACCAGATCGTCGACGAGGAAACTCAGCGAGACATGCTCGAGCTGATCGGGCAGCAGTGCGTCGGCGAACCGGCCGGGGAAACGCATGAGATGGTCGGTCGCGACGGACGCGGATACAGCAATGGACACGTAAGTGGGCCCCTTCGGAATCAGCGCGAACAAAAAGTGAACGGGGCCTTGCCCCCGCTGACTCACCGTATCAACTGGAAGGGCCTACGACTACGCGTCGTAGCGGGTTGTCATGACGGCTCGCCGTCACGTAACCCAGTATTTTCGTCGGGCGGGGCGGCGGGGGCCCCCGGCCCCCGGCCGGGGGGTTTTAGAATAGCCGGCGGGGGGGGGGGCCACAACCCCCACCCCCACCACAACCCCCCATCCCCCCTATTGGCCCACGCACCCAACCTGCAAAAGCCGCCCCCGCCGCTCCCGGCGGCGAGACACCCGCCCTCCCC
>NZ_JARWPM010000361.1 GCF_029869215.1 Nocardia carnea | reverse complement strand
CCGCATCCCTGACCGAGCGGCCGTCGGCCACCCGACGCGCCCCCCCCCCCCCAAAAATCACCACCCCCACCATCACCGGGGGGTCCCCCTCCTGCGCGGCCTCGTGGGTGTCGGGGACGAGGGGCACCACCCCCCGCGGCGCCGCAGGCGCCGCGAAATAAACACCGAACCTCAGCGCGGCGGCGGGGGAGCTGGCAGGCTGTCAACAAGGCGGATGTGATCCGCCCGGTGATTTACGCCGTAATGTTGCTGCTTGCACGGAGGACGCCGATGTTCGAATGGTCCGATACCGATCTGATGATCCGCGACGCTGTCCGGACTTTCATCGATAAGGAGGTGCGGCCCCACCTCGACGCGCTGGACAGCGGCGAGATGCTGCCCTACCCCGTGCTGCGCAAGCTCTACGCGGACTTCGGTATCGGAGCCATGGCCGAAGACGCACTGAACAAACAGCTCGCCGCCAAGCGGGCGGCAGCCGTTGGTGCGGAGAAGCCGGCTTCGGAGGCGAAGGGTTCGTCCGACGGCGGATTGGACCAGCAGTCCATGATGGCCGTGCTGACCAGCGAACTCTCGGGCGTCTGTATGGGCCTGTGCAGTTCCCTCGGGGTGAGCACCGGGCTCGGCGGCGCCACCATTCTCTCCCGCGGGACGCTCGCCCAGCAGGAGCGCTGGGTGCCCGATATCGTCAGCCTCCGCAAGATCGCGTGCTGGGCGATCACCGAACCGGACTCCGGATCCGATGCCTTCGGCGGGATGAAAACCACCGTCCGGCGCGACGGCGACGACTACATCCTCAACGGCCAGAAAACCTTCATCACCAACGGCCCCTTCGCCGACACCCTGGTCGTCTACGCGAAACTCGACGAGGGCGACGGCACCCCGCCGCGCGACCGCAAGGTGCTCACCTTCGTGCTCGACAAGGGAATGGAGGGTCTCACCCAGGGCAAACCGTTCAAAAAGATGGGTTTGCACGCCTCGCCGACCGGGGAACTGTTCTTCGACAACGTCCGTCTGACCCGCGACCGGCTGCTCGGCGAAACCGAGGAACACCGCGGCGGCGACGGCCGGGAGAGCGCCAAATCCAGTTTCGTGGCCGAACGTGTCGGAATCGGGTTCATGGCGCTGGGCGTGATCAACGAATGTCTGCGGCTGTGCACCGAATACGCCCGGAACCGCAAGCTGTGGGGTCAGGAGATCGGCCGGTTCCAGCTCATCCAGCTCAAGATCGCGAAGATGGAGATCGCGCGGATGAACGTGCAGAACATGGCCTTCAACATCATCGAACGGGGGAAAGCCGGTAAGCCACTGAGCCTTTCGGAGGCCTCCGCGGTGAAACTGTATGCCTCGGAGGCGGCCACCGAGGTCGCGATGGAGGCCGTGCAGCTCTTCGGCGGCAACGGCTACATGTCGGAATACCGGGTCGAACAATTGGCCCGCGACGCCAAATCCCTGATGATCTACGCCGGCAGCAACGAAATCCAGGTCACCCACGTGGCAAAGGGCTTACTTGCCCTCTGAACCCCGAAGGCTGCCGCTCGCATTGGCCCGGCTGTTTCGGACGCGCCTGCGGCAGCGCCGGGCTCAGCGGGGCCCGCGGAGTTCGCGTAACCCCGAAACCGAACGTCACCACGGCGGCGCCGAGTCTTACGAGGCCTTTGGGACTCAGGGGGGCCGAACCCCGCCCCCCCCGGGGAGGGGGGCCAATAACCACCCCCCCCATAGCGCCGCCGGGGTCGCGGTCCTCACCTATGTGGCGGGCAACCTGTCCGGCGTGATCGGCGCCGACGGGCT
>NZ_JARWPM010000360.1 GCF_029869215.1 Nocardia carnea | reverse complement strand
CGACGGCGACGATCAGATCGTCGACGCCGGGCAGTTGCCGGGCGGCCACCCGGACCTGGTCGGGGATATGCCTGTTCTCCGGCTGGTCGGTGAGTTGGTCGGCGAACACCATGAATACGAAACCGAATCCGAATATTCCGGGGCCGAGGGCGGTACGTAGGTGTGCGGCTCGCAGGTGGATCGGGTTGGGTTCGAATTCGCCACGGTCACCGGTGAGATCGACGGCAGCGCATTCGGCGTGGATGGTTTCGCCGTCGAACCGGAAGCCGTACAGCATCGGCCCGAGGATCGCGGGGGTGGACAGCAGGTAGTGAGCGGTGATTTCGTCGATGGATTCGGGGTCGGGGTAGCGGATCGGACTCATCGGATCGTGTCCTGAACCGCCCGTACCCAGAACTGATGCCGGATCTCGTCCCACAGGGCGGACAGTTCCGGGAAACGCTCGCGCATATCCGCGAGATCCGGTGCGGTTTCCGAGTCGGTGGTCGCAAGCAGTGTCCGGTCGTCCGCGCTGTTGCGTACCCGGATGATCCGGATCCGTTGCTGATCTCGCTGCCAAACGGCACGCCAGTCACCGAGCACAGTGTCGTGGGTTCCGGCGGCCGCGGAGCGGATGTGTCCGCAGCGTGCGGGGCGAGTCCGAGGCGGCTGCTCGGTTCGAGCGGCTACGGATTGCGAGTGTTCCCCGGTCGACGTTCCTTCACGGAACTGCTGCGGTTGCCCTGTGGGGTGGTTTCGTTGTCGTGCGGTCACGCGGTTATGTTGCGCGGACCGGAGGTTATTCGAGCGGCGTAGTGGGACGGTCGAATTCGATTGGTCCGTCCATCCAGAGTCCGGAACGTTGCGCCGGTGGCAGATGTACGAATCGGACCGGATCCCGGGCCGATCCGAACTGTTCTGCGATGTCGCGAGGCGCTTCGAACACGCTGTGCTGCCGTCTGATTCGCTCCTGTCGGTACCGCCTCCTATGCTCGCCCGTTGTGAGCACCCCGGCCCGGAACCGATGCAGAATCTAGAGCGGCTGGTGACGTACATAATGGTGGTAGGTGAGGCAGCCCCGGCGGAGCTGGCCAGGCTGGTCGAGGATATGGGTCAGATCCACCCACTGGTGAAGGCGGCGGCGGTGACCACAGCGGAAATGCTCGAGGCCCGCGGAGAGGCCCGCGGTGAGGCTCGTGGTGAGGCCCGCGGTCGAGCCGGCGCATACAGAGAGATCCTGCTTCTGCAGATGCGCGACCGGTTCGGAGACCTATCCGACGAGGTGGTTCACCGGGTCGAGTCGGCACATCCCGACCAACTCCACAACTGGGCCGGGCGGGTGCTACACGCGAATACTGCCGACGATGTCTTCGACTGAACGACCCGAGACGGGCCCCGTGAACTCACCGGTTCGGATTACGACAGACTGAACACGCGACGCCGTCGCCGCTTGACCCGGACCCAGGGCAGTGAGGTGCGGCAGCAGTCGGCGGTGGGGGGATGATGACCGATCGGGTCTTGTCGGTGCCGCTCCTTACTTCACCGCCTATGAGCAAGCAGCAGGAAGCCGAGGTGGCACGGCGGCTGATGCTGCGTTCTGCATGTGAACTCCGTGGAACACCTTCACCCGGCCTGAACTCGGCACCGCCTGTTCGGTTGAGGTGGCGGTACTCCGGAGCCTTCCGCCGTGGAACGTTCCGTGGTGGAGACCGAACCTTGGGATTTCGGTATTCTTCCTGGTCGAAGGGCTTTCGGGGGGCGCGGGGTTGTGATTGGATTTCTGGTACGCCGCGATGGATCGCGCAGCGGGACAGTCGAATTCATGTCGGCGGAAACAGCCTGGGGTTCGTCCGTTCCGTACGTTGAATTCGTCCGAATCGGACCGTGCTCTGGGCTTTTCCGGACCGGCCGAGGAAGGGGATGGTGTGGCCAGAGAGGATCAGCCCGGTTCGACGCTGCCGCGGCGGCAACTGGGGCGCGCGTTGCGGGAGGCGCGGCAGGGGGCGGGGTTCACGCTGGAACAGGCGGCGCAGGAAATGGAGATGAGCAAGACTTCGGTCATCCGGATCGAGAAGGGGCACAACGATAAGGTCAGACTCCGAGACGTCGACGGATTCGGGCGGCTTTACGAACTCCCCGAGAAGCGGATTGACGAGCTGAAAGCGCTTGCGCAGCAATCGGCGACCAAGTCGTGGTGGCAGGCCTCGCGGCATCTGCTTCTTCCGGGATACAACACGTACCTCGGTCTCGAAACTGGTGCTGCCCAGCTATCTTCCTACCAGCCCGTGATTGTCCCCGGCTTGCTGCAGGTCGCGGACTATACAAGAACCATCGAACGTCGAAGCGTGCCGGGTGACATGCCGGAGGATCTGGAGCGCATCACGGAAGTTCGCTTGCGACGTACCGCAATACTGACGAGGCAGCGCAGGGCGGTCGTGGCGGAATTCCTCCTACACGAGAGTGTCCTGCACACGGTCGTCGGATCGCACAAAGTAATGGCCACGCAGTTGCGTCATATCGCTGATGTGGGAACACTGCCGAATGTCAGCGTCCGGATTCTGCCGTCGGCCGCCGGATTCCCAGGTGAAGTGGTCCCGGTCCTCCCGTACATCATTCTCGACTTTCCGGCCGACAGCATGGAGCCCTCGGTGGTGTACTGCGAGAATCCTATCGGATCGATGTTCTTCGAAGAAGATGCCGATGTGAAGCGTTACCGCGATATTCACAATGATCTCCGATGCGCCACACTGGACGAGCAACGATCGAGAGACCTGCTACGGCAGTTGGCAAGGAGATACGAACGGTGACCGTCACGCTACCCGACGCGCAATGGTTCAAATCATCCCACAGTGGCACGCGCAACGAATGCGTGGAAGTTGCCTGGTTGAGCAATGCACACGTCGGCGTCCGAGACTCGAAGCATCGAGCCGGGCCGGCGTTGATCTTCAGTGACACCGATTGGACAACATTTACTCGTTGGCTCCGGACGGTCGGGTCCGTTCCCGACTGACTCCGAACCCGTAGCGAAAGCTTCGACCTCGTCTCCACCGACACCACCACAGTGGTGGCTACCGATCGAGTGCGGCCGGACCGTGCCGCACTGGATTGCTTGCCTGTATTGTGATGTCTGTTTCGTGTGGATCGTACACACGCTGGGCAGGAGGGGTATGCGCGCCGCGAGCAGGAAGTACGCAGGGGTCGTCGGGAACGCGGTGATCGCAACGGTGGCCGTTGGGTTGGTGGCCGGGTGCGGCGGTGCGGTCGGTGGGGAGTCAGCGTCGGAGGGCCCAAGTACCACTACCGGGGAACCGCACGTCGAGTGGAATCCGTGTTCTGAACTAGCTGCAGAGGCGTTGCAGGCGACAGGTGCCAGGCCGGAGTCCGAGCATACAAGCTTCGACGCCCCCGGTGACAGAGCCGCAGTCCGTATGTGCGCCTGGGATTCGGCCGATGGTCGCCCGTACTTCATCGGGGTCGGGTCCTTTATATTCACCCTGGATGAGTTCCGCCAGAACGATCAGGTGACCGGCTTTGCCGAGATACAGATCAACGATCGGTCCGGGCTCACCTTTTATCCTTCCAGCAACGAGAAACCCCTGCGCCGCTGCTACGTAGGCCTGCCAATGGCCAAGGGTGGGATCATGATCTACGCGGATTGGCGCTACAGCCACCGGGATTCACTGCCCGAATCACCGCCCTGCGGATTGGCTGTTCAACACGCACAGTCGCTGGAACCGTATTTGCCGGAGTAAGTCGATGCATAGTAGGCCAATTCCACCCGCCGTATTAGGGCGGTAACTCGCAGGGGGAGATGTGACCGGGCAAACCGCGATGCTGCAGCAGTGGCAGAACCTGAAGACCCAAGCCGAAAACGGCGAATTGCGGATGGAATCCGATATCGCGGCCAAGTTAGCGGCGCATTGCGAGGGCTTCATCGCCCGACTGGAAGAGGCGCTGCTCCGGACGGATGACCTTGCGGTTGTGGAGGGTTTCGGAGGTCTGAGATCCGCGGAGGCATTGCGCGCCAAGTTTGCCAAGAAGGCCGTAGACGATACCGACTCGGCGGCAAACCGCTTGAGGGCCGCGATTGATACCGTGGTGCTGATGAAGCAGACCTTCGAGCTGTCCTGCAAGCAGATTGAAGAAACCGATCAGTCCACATCCAGTGCTCTGGGTAATGCGGGGGTCTGACCATGAGTTTTTTCGGTGACGACGAAGCCGAGCAGAACAAGACCACCGACCAGCAGGTCATCAACGACCAGGACAAGGTGTGGGGTGACAACCGCGCAGGTGTCAAAGGGGAATGGCTCGGGCTCGTCGGCGATTTCGGTGGGCAGTACGCGCCGCCCGCTATCCTCGAAAAAGACGGCTTCGAGGCCATGACCCATCAGCAGATCTGGGACCTGCTCCAGGGTGTCAACGCGGGGCTGATCAACGACAAGGCGGTGGCGTGGCGAGCCCTCGCCGAACTCACCGAAACCGCCAATCAAGACTTTCTCAAAGCAGTCAACGAGGATCTGGATGCCGGCTGGAACGGCCAGTCCGGCACGGCCGCCGTAAATGGTGTCCGGGAGTTCAGTAACTCGCTCATCCCGTTGGTCGCGAGTTTCCGGTTGGTAGCGCATGGCCTCGACCTGATAGAGACCTACCTCGGCCAGGCCAAGGCCTCGGTTGGTGAACCGGACAACGTGACGAATCGGGACAAGCTGGTCAACCTTCTACCTGCGGACGACTTCTTCAAGACTCCGCAGTACCGGGCCGACGAGGCTCAGGACACGGCCCGGCGGGTGATGACCACGTACTACGAGCCGGGCGCGGGAGAAGTGGACGGTAAGACTCCTGTCTTGCCCGAGCCGGTGAAGCCGGTCGACGACGGTAGTAAACCCCCGGGCACCAACAAACCGCAGGGCACGACGACTCCCAACGGAACCAGTACCGACACCGGCACCAGCACCGATACTGGTACGAATCAGGAGGAGCCGGGACAGCAGCCGGCGGGGGAGGACCCGCAGTCCACGGAACCGCAGAGTACAACCCCGGAGTCCACGACCCCGCAGTCGACCACCCCGCAGTCGACCACGCCGACCACCCCGTCGCTCACCACGGGCACCCCGACCACACCGGGCACACCCGGCCTGCCTGCGGGGACCCCGTCGGGAACACCCTCGGGTACCCCGCAGACCGCGGCGCCGCTGATCCCCGGTCAGACAGTCCCGGGCGGACCCGGTAAACCGGCCGGAACACCGGCCGCCACCACTGCGGTCAGTACCGGCAACCGGGCGGGCCGCGCCGGTATGCCCGGCATGATGTCGCCGGGTGCTGCGCGCGGTAACCGTGAAGAGGACGATGAACACCAGACTCCCGACTACCTGATCTACGACCGGGGGAGCGAACTGCTCGGCACCCAGCCGCCGGCGCTACCTCCGGGCGGGGTGATCGGCGGGTGAACGGCCTGCAGTGGCGCCTGACGGGGGAGATGTTCATCCAGGCGGTGCGGCTCTTCGATCGTGATCGATTGCCGTATCCGATCCGTGTTCTGCCCTTGGGGCCCACCGAAACACCGCCCACCGCAGAGGAATACGAGCGTGTGCGGGTGGCGGCCGCGCAGCGGCTCGCCGCGATATCGGACGAGAACTTGCACCGCGCTTTGCGTACGCTGCTGGAACCGCAGGTCCGGGTCGAGGTGCACGGCGCCTATGATCGCGGTTTCGAACGCATTGTGCGGATACACGCCGGCCTGGCGGGGCAGACCGCCGCCCTCGCTGTTCAGGAACCCGGGCCCACCAAGGAGTACGGCGCCGATATTCACCTGCTCACCGTCGCCCCGCAGGAATTGGCGGCAAGGATCGTATCCGCTCTGCCACGCTGCGCCCCGGGACGGTTCACCGCGGTACGCGGCACTCGCGCCGATATCGGGAAAGTGGAGTACGCCCGCCACCCCACCCGGATATCGCGTGCCGAGGAAATCACCCGGATCCTGCGGCAGCGGCGGTCGGGTGTCGGGGAGATCGGGGTATTCGCCGGTCCCGCCATCGATTCCCGGCCCACCGGAAACCCGCATGGCTTCCATTGGCTCGACCATCTCCCGCAGGACGGGCGATACCTGCTGATCAAGCACAACCCGGAGGAATTCACCCTCGCCCCCGGCACACCGGACGAAATCGCCAGACGCCTCCAGCATGGGATGGATACGGTCCGGACAACGGCGCCGCGGCCCGAAACGCCCCGGTCGTCAACCGATGCGAGTGGACTGCCTCGGCCGGTGCCGGCCACACCGCAGGTTCCGGGACAGGCTGCGGCCTGGCCGCAGGTTCCCCATGAGGGGACCCCGCCGCGCCTTCCCGGACAGGTGGCCGGTCAGCCGCTGTCCCCGTCAGCTGCTCAGCCGCAGATTGCAGGGCAGGCGGCTGCTACTCAGCTGCAGCGTCCCGGCCAGGTGGCCGCCCGGCGAGAGCTCGCCCAGGAGGATATCGACGCGGATGACCGCTACTTCCAGGAGCGCAACCGCCGGGGCTGGCTGACCTGAGGCCGCTCTTCCCGGCGGTCGTTGCGGCCGCGGCTTCGACGCACTGTTCGACGTGATCGGCCGGCCGCGGTTCACCTCCGGGCAGCGCCGCGACGCCGCCGATACCTACCACCATCTGTGGCGCGGCGAAACGGTCGTCGCCTACGACGGGCCCGTTGGGAACTTCCGACCGGCCCTGCGGTGTGACCTCCGATCGCGCCCGGCCTGAACCGGCGAGACCGCGCCGGAACCGGCAAGACCGTGTCAGGGCTGCGAAACGACGTCAGGACCTGTTGCGCACCGCGCCGGGCGCCCGCCCGCTCGCGCACCGGACCGGCACGATCAATCCAAGGTGTGGATTGTGCCGGGTGGCCGGTTCGGGTCGGTCAGGGCCGGATCCGGCTGCCGGCCGGTGGTCGCCCATTCGGTGATGCTCTTCCAGACAGCCGGTGATTGCATGTCGGCGGGATCCATATAGTAGGCCGCCCGCCGCATCGCCTGCGCGACAGCCGGGTCGGTGGTGGCGGCGGCCACGGCGGCAGCTTCACCCGCGAAGGCGGCGGGATCGGGCGGGGTGAAGTTCTCGAATTCGGTACCGGGGAAGAATGAATCGGTGTTCGCGGCCATGGCGAAGGCATAGTCGGTCCAGGGCGCCAGTTCGGCCGCGAACTTCTCCGCGACCCCGGCAATCGAGCCGCCCGCGGCCGCGATGACGCGCGCGAGCAGCGAGGCGCCGATCGCGGCGACGGTCATACCCTGGGCGTAGATCGGGTTGAAGGCGGCGACGGCATCCCCGGTGACGACGAATCCCTCGGGCCGCCGGTCCAGCTGTTCCCAGAGCCGGCGCTGATTACCCGGCATCCGGTAGACAACGGGTTCGACGATCAATTCCGCGGCGCGCACCGCGCGGCCCAGCAGCGGGCTCGGCGCCTCGTCCAAAAAATCGAGCAGCTCCGCAATCCCGGCGGGCGGGTAGTTCTTCGATACGCCCATGGCGGCCACGACATGCCGGCCGTCACCACACGGAAGGATGACGCCGCCTTTGAGGTGCATGGGGTGGGGGGTTGCGGCGATGCCGCGGAGCCCGGCCGGTAGTGCGCCTTCGGGCAACCGGACCACTGTCGTGGCGTAACCGAGGAACGGCCGCACATGCTGTTCGGCCGGCGGGGCGTAACCCAGTTCGCTCAGCCATTTCGGCGCCTGGGAGCCACGGCCGGTCGCGTCGACCACCAGTTCGGCGTCGAGTTTCTCGCCGTCGGCACCGGTCACCTTCGCTCCGGTGACGGTGGTGCCGTCCGTGCCGGCCAACAGGCCCGTGGCGATACCGCGCACCGCACGGACGTTGGGTAGCGCCAGCACGCGCTGCCGCAGCACCCATTCGAAGGTCGGCCGGAGGAAACCGATGACCTCCATCCCGCCGGCAACCCGCGCCGACCAGCCTCGCGGATACAGGACCGCGATATCGCGGTCGATCTCGTAGCGTTCACAGCCCTGCGCGAGGAGCTCCGCACCGAAACCGGGGAGCAGTTCCTCGATCCGCTTCAATCCGGCCGGCATCAACTGGTGCACTTGTTCAGCCTGCGGCACACCGCGTCTCGTTGCCGGAGCATCGGGAAGCCGATCGCGTTCGACGATCGTGACTGTGTCGAATCCTGTGCTCAACGCGGCTGCCGAAAGCAATCCGGCGACACTTCCACCGAGTATCACCGCATGGGAAAAGGACATCCGAAGCCTCCGACAGGTTCGACAACATTGGCGCAGTCACCGGCCGCCCACCACGACCCTGGGGGCGGACCGAAGTCACGTTCCGGACCGTACCCGATCGGCGTCGGCGAAAATACCGAGCTGTGTATCTGCGAATCAGAACTACTGGGAGTCAACACATTTCAGATAGCACAGCCGCGGAATGCGCAACCGGACTCGGGCGGAGCCTACGCCTCCCGGGGTAGGGCACGATCGCCCTCAGGCGTCGTCTTCGCCCACGCCGAACCGGCGGCGCATGGGGAACGACGCCAGGTAGCCGATGATCAGGCTGCCGCCGATGATGCCGCTGCCGATCAGCGCCACATTGCGGGCCGTGTGGTCCGGTGGTGTGGGCGGCGGGGGTAGCGCGAGCTGTTTGTTCACCGCCGGGTTCGGTCTCTTGGGGCGTAGTTCGTCCGGTACCTCGTTGGTCAGCGCGGCCACCGGATCGACCGCGCCGTATCCCACATAGGGGTTCCAGCCTTCGGCGGGTGCGTGGGCGGTCGCCTGGATCCGTTTCATCACTTCCACCGCGGACAGCTCGGGGAAGCGGGAGCGCACGAGAGCGACGACTCCGGAAACGTACGGTGCGGCGAAGCTGGTTCCGGCGATGGTCTGCTGGCCCTGCGTGCCCTGGGTGCCGTTGATGACGCCCGGACCGTTGGAGTCGAGCGAGACGATGTTCTCGCCCGGTGCCGCGACGCTCAACCACGGTCCGGGAACAGTGAATTCGGAGGGGGCGCCGTTGGGGCCGATGGAGCCCACGGCCAGGACCAGATCGTCGTAACGGGCCGGGGTGACATTCACCGTCGTCTTGCTCCACGGGTCCGCGGCGGGGTCGAGCGGGTCCAGGATGCCGGTATTGCCCTTGCAGTTGTCGTTGTCGGTATTACCGGCCGAGGTGACCACCACTGCGTTCTTCGTATGCACCGCGTAGTGCAGCGCCGCGCCCAGGGAGCCGTCGGAAATCGGGCTCGCGCTACAGGCGACTTCCGAAATGTTGATCACCGTGGCGCCCATATCCGCCGCCCGGCGGATCGCCTGCGCCATGGTCGCCACATTGCCGTATCCCTCTTTGGAGAGGTCTTCCGGGGATTTGGTGGCGTTACTGCCGGCCTTCACATATTTATCGCTCGTCTGCCGGATCGTGAGAATGGTCGCGGCGGGCGCGACACCGGAAAATCCTTGTCCCGGAACCTGACTCGCCGCGATGATGCCCGCCACCAGCGTGCCGTGCGCATCGCAGTCCTCGGTACCGTCACCGCTGTTGGCCACGAAATCCCCGCCGGGCCGCAGATTCGGTAGCCGCGGGTGCCGGACGACACCGGTATCGATCACCGCGACCACCTGGCCCTCGCCCCGGGAGAACTGCCAGGCGTGCGGCAGGTCCAGGGCGGCCTGCGCGGCGGGCACCGTCGGGCCCTCACCCCCGGCGACCGTGCTGTTGCAGGGTGTGTTGGCTTTGCGTTCCGTGGCCTCGGTCGGTTTCGCCGGATCGCCGGACGGCACCTGGCCGGGATCGACGGCCGGCGGCCGGTCGGCGTGGGCCACCGGCTGCGCGAATCCCAGCGATGCACTGACCCCCAGTACCGCGGCGACGGCCGCGGTACGGATCCCCCGGTTCACAGTCCGCGGACGAGGGAGTAGAGGTCGGTCACCCAGAATACGAGCGGCAGCACCGCGGCCACGAACCCGTATTCGATCAGTTCGGCCGCGCGGCGCATCGGCGGCGTCGCCGACTGGTTGGGGACGATGATGCCCAGGATCAGGGCTGCGATCACCATCACCAGCGCGGCCCCGAACGCCGCCATCGGCAGATCGGTCACGAACGCCATGGCCGTCAGCATCACCAGCAGGATCGCGGCGCCCGCGACGATCAGGATCACGGCCTGTTCCGCGCCGGCGTAGGTGCGGCTGCGGAACATGAGTACCGCCGCGCAGACCAGTGCCAGCGCGATGCCCTGCCAGTAGAAACCGCCGTAGTCGGGATCGGTGGCGACCAGCGCGCCGACCACGGTGACCAGTGCCGTTGCCGTCACCAGGCCACTGAGATAGGTGCGCGCCCGGGCCGATTTCGCGTGCAGGACATCGAGCGTCGGCAGGGCGCGGTGATCGTCGGGATCGTCCTCGGTGGGATCGATCGGCGTGCCGGGGGCGGGGACCGGCGGCAGCGGCAGTTTCGCCAGCATCATCGAAATCCGCGGGGCCAGCGACAGCGCGCCGAGCCCGACCGCCGCCACCACCGCGCCGACCGCCTCGAGTCGCTGCTCGGCCAGCATTCCGACCAGAGCCGACGGCACGGCGAAGAGGGCGACCGTTCCGGCGCCGATGAACACGCCGAGCCCGACCCCCACCACCCGCCAGGCCAGAATCGCGGTGGCGCCGAACAGGGTGGATCCGAGCAGCAGATGTGGCCAGCCGTAATGATCCGGCACGATCAGCATGCCGCCGGTGAAGGCCAGCGGCAGCGCACTACCGCCCAGCACGAGCGCGGTCTTCGGATCGCCGTAGACGCGGCTGAGGATCATCGCCGCGACCACCAGCAGCACCGTGACACCCAGTGCGATCGCGCCGGTGATCCAGCCCGGCATCGCGTCCGGTGCGGCCAGCAGTCCGGTACAACCCGCCAGCATGGCGAGGACGGCGAGAATCGAGCCGGTCATCCGCGCGGTATCCGGATTCCAGCCGCGGAAATGCTCGGCGTCGGCGACGGCGACGTTGTACATGATGTCGTCGAACAGCGGGGTGGGCGCGGTATGCGCGGCGTTCTCCAGCATGAGCAGTTCGCCGTCGCGGACCCCCTGCTCACCCAGGCTCAGCGAGTTCGACAGCGGCGGCTGCCCGATCCGGGCCAGTACCCAGTCGGCGGGTTCGTAGCGTTCGCCCTGATTGTCGAACTCGTTGGTGCGGCTGTGCGCGGCGACCATATCGACGACACTGGGGATGACCAGGGCAACGGGCACATCGACCGGAATGGCCATATCGACCTGCGTATGTTTTGCCAGAATGGTGACCCTGGTGAGATCCGGAGCGCGGACTATACCCCGCGAGGAATCTTCCTCCATATGGTCGAGTCGCGCATGCGTCACGCTTCCCCCAAGTTCATTCGCTACCCTGCTGTTTCCCACATTCCTCCGGCAGTTCGCGGCGGGTTGCGTGCCCACGTCACGGCCAGCAGAATGCAGACGAACTGTACGACATGTTCGCGCCTGCCTCTACACTGAGCCCGAACATCGCATTGCCACAAGGGGGATCTCGCTCGATGACCACGGTTCGGTTTCAGCGGCGTGCGCGCCGGGAGGTCCCACGGACTCCGGGCGGCGAGGTCACCCTGCAGCCGCCGCCCGAGATTCCCCGGGTAACCCCCGGAAATCTGCTGATGAAGCTCATGCCGGTGGTGATGGTCATCGGCATGGTCGGGATGATGGCGCTGATGTTCACCCAGGGTGGCGGTATCGCGTCGAACCCGATGGGACTGATGTTCCCGATGATGATGATGGTCTCGATGGTCGGCATGTTCGCCGGCCAGGGCAACGGCAAGGGTGCCAAAGCGGCCGAGGCCAACGAAGACCGCAAAGACTATCTGCGTTACCTCGATCAGGTGCGCAAGGATGTCGACGTCACCGCCGCCGAACAGCGCGCCGCGGTCGAATGGAGCCATCCCGAACCGGGTCTGATCTGGATGCTCGCGGGCACCTCCCGGATGTGGGAGCGCCGCCCCAGCGACAAGGATTTCTGCCACGTCCGCATCGGCCTCGGCGGGCAGCGGCTGGCCACCCGGCTGGTGGCGCCGGAAACCGGTCCGGTGGAGGAGCTCGAGCCGATCGCCGCGGTATCGCTGCGGCGTTTCGTGCGCGCCCATTCCACGGTGCCGGATCTGCCCACCGCGGTCGCGGTGAAGGGTTTCGCCACCATCGCGCTCGACGGTGACCGCGCCCAGGCCCGCGATATGGTGCGCGCGATGCTGGTCCAGCTGGCCATGTTCCACGGCCCCGACCAAGTACTCGTCGCGGTGGTCTGCGGTCCTGACACCAGCGCCGAATGGGAGTGGACCAAATGGCTGCCGCATACCCAGCATCCGGACGCCCAGGACGGTGTCGGTAGCCAGCGCATGTTCTACGGGTCGGTCCGGGAGATGATGGCCGGCCTGGCACCGATCCTGGCCAACCGGGTCCGCTACTCCCGCAACCAGCCTGCCAACTCCACCATGGTGCATGTGGTGATCCTGGTAGACGGTGGCCTGCTCGAGGCCGAAGAGGATCAGCTCCGCGAAGCCGGCTACGAGGGCGTCACCGTCCTCGACCTGTGCGGTTACGCGCCGCGCCTGGCGGTGTCCCGCGGGATCACGCTCACCATCCGCAACGGCGAATGCCTGGGCCGCGGCGCGACCGGTAACCAGGAACGTTTCGCGATGATCGACCGGATCAGCCCGGAACAGGCCCAGCAGGTGGCCCGCCGCCTCGCGCCCTACCGGGCCGCTACCCAGCGCAGCAGCGATGTCGAGGTCACCGAGGGCGAGACCATCAACACCTGGGCTCAGCTCATGGGACTGGGTGACCTCGGTGCGTTCAACCCGGAAAGCGCCTGGCGTCCCCGCTACGGCCGCGAACGCCTGCGGGTGCCGTTCGGTGTAGGCGCGGACGGCCTGCCGGTTTTCCTCGATATCAAGGAAGCCGCCGAATCGGGTATGGGCCCGCACGGCCTGTGCATCGGCGCCACCGGTTCCGGTAAATCGGAATTCCTGCGGACCCTGGTGCTGAGCCTGCTCGCCACCCACTCCCCGGACCAGCTCAACCTGGTCCTCGTCGACTTCAAGGGTGGCGCGACCTTCCTCGGTCTCGACGGTGTCCCGCACGTCGCGGCCGTGATCACCAACCTCGAAGAAGAGGCCGATCTCGTCGACCGTATGCGCGACGCGCTGGCCGGTGAGATGAACCGCCGCCAGGAAGTGCTGCGCCAAGCCGGTAACTTCGCCAACGTCTCCGAATACGAGAAGGCCCGCGCCGCCGGTGCCGACCTCGACCCGCTGCCCGCGCTGTTCGTGGTACTCGACGAGTTCTCCGAACTGCTCACCCAGCACCCCGATTTCGCCGAACTGTTCGTGATGATCGGCCGCTTGGGCCGCTCGCTGCATGTGCACCTGCTGCTCGCTTCGCAGCGGCTGGAAGAAGGCAAACTCAAGGGCCTGGAATCGCATCTGTCCTACCGGATCGGCCTGAAAACGTTCTCCGCCAATGAATCCCGCCAAGTGCTCGGTGTACCCGACGCGTACAACCTGCCCAACGTGCCCGGTGGCGGTTATCTGAAATCCGATTCCGGTGAGATCCAGCGCTTCCAGGCCTCCTACGTTTCGGGTCCGTATGTGGGTGGCGGTCCGCAGCGCGATATCGCGGTGGCCACCAGCGCCGGCGAAATCGATATCACCGCCCGGCCGTTCCTGGCCAAACATGTCGAATTCCGGGCCGCCGACCGGGTGCCGCTGGCCCCCGAACCGCTCGACGACCCCGAACCCCTGGTCGAGGACGGCGAGCAGATCTCCAACCTCGGCATGATCGCCGCCCGGATCCGCGGACACGGCCGCCCCGCCCACGAAATCTGGCTGCCGCCACTGGATTCCGCCCCGCCGCTGGACGAACTCATCCCGCGCTCGATCCTCACCGGCGAATACAACCCCGTCGCCGGTCTGCGCGCCCCCATCGGCATCGTCGACCGCCCCTACGATCAGCGGCGCGACCCGCTGGTGGTGGACCTGTCGGGTGCCCGCGGCAACGTCGCCGTCGTCGGTGGGCCGCAGTCGGGTAAATCGACCATGTTGCGCTCGCTGATCATGGCCATGGCGCTCACCCACACCGCCGAACAGGTGCAGTTCTACTGCCTCGACTTCGGCGGCGGCACCCTCGCCAGCCTCGAGGGCCTGCCGCATGTCGGCTCGGTCGCCGGCCGCCTGGACCAGGACAAGGTCCGCCGCACGGTCGCGGAGATGACCACCATCGTCCGCAACCGCGAACTGCGCTTCCGCCAGCTCGGCATCGAATCGATGGCGGAGTTCCGCCGGTTGCGCGCCGCCGACCCGGCGAGCAGCCAGGCCGCCGCCGGCGCCCACGAGGACCCGTTCGGCGATGCCTTCCTGGTGATCGACGGCTACGGTTCCATCCGCCAGGATTTCGAAGCCCTGGAACAGACCATCATGAACCTGGCGGTGCAGGGCCTCTCCTACGGCGTGCACGTGGTGATCGCGCTGTCCCGCTGGATGGAGGCGCGCCCCCAGCTCAAAGACCAGATCGGCACCCGCCTCGAACTCCGCCTCGGCGATCCGGCCGACTCCGAATTCGGCCGCAAGGTGGCCGCGCTGGTGCCGCAGGGTCGCCCGGGCCGCGGTATGACTCCGGAGAGCCTGCACATGATCACCGCGCTACCCCGGGTCGACGGTTCCTCGAACCCCGAGGATCTCAGCCGCGGCGTCGCCGACGCGGTCGCCCGGCTCCAGCAGACCACCCCTGGCCGCCCTGCTCCGCAGGTCCGGATGCTGCCGGAACGCCTCGACCGCGACCAGTTCGTCCGCGCCATCGGCCCCTGGCAGGGCCAGCCCGACCGCCGCAACCCGGCGATCCCGATCGGTATCAACGAATCCGAACTCGCGCCGGTTTTCCTCAATTTCGACGAGAACCCGCATTTCCTGATCTTCGGCGATACCGAATGCGGCAAGACCACGCTGCTGCGCAATATCGTCAGCGGCATCGTCGAATCGAACGCGCAGAACCAGGCCGCGGTCATCCTGGTCGATTTCCGGCGCAGCCTGCTCGGCGCCTTCCCACAGGAGCGGCTGGCCGCCTACGCGACCGGCGCCCAGGGGCTCACCCAGAACATGCGTGATCTGGCCGCCCTGCTGCAGACCCGGTTACCGGGGCCGAACATCACCCCGCAGGAACTGCGCGACCGGTCCTGGTGGACGGGCCCCGATCTCTACGTGGTCGTCGACGACTACGACCTGGTCTCCAGCGGTTCCAGCGGTAACCCGATCGCACAGATCGTGGATTACCTCGCCCACGCCAAGGACATCGGGCTGCACCTGATCATTTCCCGCCGCTCCGGCGGTGCGGGCCGGGCCATGTACGAAACGGTGATCTCCCGGATGCGGGACCTGGCCACGCCGGGTCTGATCATGAGCGGCAACCGGGAAGAGGGCAATCTGATGGGCAATGTCCGCCCGAGTGCGATGCCGCCCGGCCGCGGAACGCTCGTCGGCCGGTCGGGCGCCGAACTCATCCAGACCTCGTGGATGCCGGCCCCGCAATGACGGCCGTCGAGATCGCGCTCACCGAAACCCGCCTGTGGGCCTGGAGTGCGAACACCCATGCCGACCTGGTGCCGTCGGTGGTTCCGGGCAGCGACGGGCGCAGCCTGGTGGTGGGCGAACCCCTGGCGCCGCCCTCGATCGCGGTGTCACCGGTCCAGCTGATCACCGCCGACCGCATCGCCTACGACCCCGGCATGCCGGAACCGGTGGACGCACTGGCCGCGGTATTCGCACATACGCTGGCGCAATTACGTATCCACACACCGTGCGAGCAGCTCACCGTGGTGCACCCCAGCGAATGGGACCCGCACCGCCTGAACGTGCTCCATACCGCGGCCGCCCGGCACGCCGGTCGGGTGACGCTGCAGCCCGCGGCCCTGCGCGCGGTCACCGCCACCCAGCGGGTCCGGGATGTACGCAGCGTGGTCCTGGAATTCGGCCCCCTGTCCACCACCGCCACCACCGTGGTGCCGACCGACAACGGACCCCGTCTGGAATTCTGCGAGCACGAACCCGCGCTCGCCGCTGCCGAGATCGGCGCGGACGAGCACGGCCGCAACATTTTCCGCGCGCAGTTCGAACGCCTGACCCACGGTTGCCAGGTCGATTCGGTGGTGATCGTCGGCCGCACCGACGCCGATTTCCTCGACCTGATCGCCGAGGTGGTCGCCGAACTGTGCCGCGCCGACCTCCTCGTACTCGCCGGCGCCGACCTCGTCCGGGTGCGCGCCACCGACCCCGCCGAACACCGGCCCACCATCCCCCCGGCCGCCGCCGACGCCGAATGGCTGCAGTCACTGCGGGAACGGGCCGCCGCCACCCGGCCACCCCGCTCCAAAACCCCGCTCTACATCGGCGCCGCGGCGGTTCTGGCGCTGGTGGTCCTGGTAGGGGCGGGCGTCCTTGTCACGATGTCCGCCGGGAATGATCCGGAAGCCTCCGCTTCGGGCCCGCCGCCGATCGAACCCACTACTTCCACAGCTCCGGAAGACCCGGCACCCGATGCCGGCTCGGTCACCATCGGACCGGTCGCACTCACCGTCCCCGAGGGCTGGCGGATCGTCGACCCGGCCACCGCCTCCCCCGATCGTGTGGTCCTCGAACCGGATACGGGTCTGAAAGCCCGAATCACGGTCATCCAGGAACAGTTGCAGGTTCCCGACGCCGGCTACGACCTGATCGCCGCCGACCTCCAAGCAAAAATCGCCACCAGCACGCCGGGCCGGTTCTCACCGATCCGTCGCGACGTGGTCTTCGGCGGCCGTTCCGGCCTGGCCTACACCGAACATCCAGAGGGCGGATCCACCGTTGACTGGCATGTTATCGTCGAGCACAGCATCCAGATCAGTATCGGATGCCAGTATCAGACAGGGGGGCACGACTCGATTACACCTATCTGTGAAGACCTCGCATCCTCGCTGGAAGTCACCCATTGACCCCGGCCGGGATTTTTCCGAAATTCGTTGGAACCGATTGGGCGGGATCCTCGTCCAATCATCATGAAGGACAAGTTCGGACCGTTTGCGGACGCAGGGGGTCCGGATCCGAACTCGTAACGAGGAGGAATCATGTCGGTTGTTGCCGATTTGGCCGCAATGGAGACCGCTGCGAAGCACGTCGAGACCGTGAATTCGCAGATCCAGTCCGAGATCGGCCGTGTCCGCGACATCGTCGCCGGCTCTCAGGGTAACTGGGAAGGCACGGCCGCCGCTGCCTTCGTCAGGATCATGGCCGACTACGACGCCAAGGCAACGCAGCTGAACAATGTGCTCGCCGAGATCGCTGTTCAGATCCGCGAGAACGGGCGTGGCTACGACGCGCAGGAGCAGGCGAACCTGGCCGCGTTGAACGCCGCGGGTGCATCGGGTGATCTCGGTACCCCCGCCTCGAGCCTGAACATCTGACTCAGCCCATACATCAGCTCAAGGAGTTTTCATGTCGAAGGTAAGTTACTCAAAGGAACAGCTGCTTGCGATGGCGGGTGACCTTCGCGCCGCGAAGGGTCGTTTGTCCGAAACGCATCAGGAACTGCTGGGGTATGTGAACGGTCTGGTTGCCCAGTGGGACTCGGGCGCTCAGAAGGCGTACCTCGAGAAGCAGACGCGATGGAACAACGCCGTCGAGAATCCTGCTGACAACTCCGGACTGCTCCCCATCATCGAGGCTATCGCAAAGGTCGTGGAAGACGGCGCTATCGATATGGCGACGACCGACGCGCAGAACGCCGCCAAGTGGATGTGAGAAATCCCGGCTGAAGGACTGTACCCCGAGCGAAATGGCGTGGGGTACAGTCCTTTTCCTTATTGTGGCGCTTTCTCCAGCAGGAGGTACTGCGCCGCGGTAAGCTGGTGCAATTCCTGGATCTGGGTTGCTTCCTGGATATATACCGCGTAGCGGCCATTGGTGAAATAGCAGGCCAGTGTTTGGGTTTCCTCCGGGTTCTCGACGCAATGAGCCGCGGGCAGCCCCGGAGGTGCGTCGACGGTTTTCAGCTCGGGTTCCAGCCTGGAGATGAAGAAGGCCTTCAAACGGTCCGCGGCTGCCGCATCACTCGTCCGGTAGACGCCGACATCGGCATCGCCCCCCTCGGACAGCGAAACGAGGTCTACCCCGGCGTCTTCGTATGCGCGCCTTGCCAGGTCGGGCCGTTCGGAGAGGTGGAGATCGATATCCGGGCCGATTGCCACCTCGATGCCGTCGTCTCCGGCGGGGAGGGTGTATCGGATGATGTCCTCGTTTTCGCTCCGGAGATCTCCGAGCTCATCCGCGGGTGTCGGCCGGTACCCTGCGAGCTGCTCGAACAGTCTGTCCATGACGGCTTGTGCGATGCCGGCCAGTTGTGTGGGATCGGGAGGCAGATCGACACCCGGCCCGACGTCGATCCTGACCATGTATTCGCCCTGGGCAAGGTGGGCGATGACGGAATCGTACTGGCCGATATAGGCCTTTGCCGCGGGATAGCCGGGAATCGCTATCGGACCCTTCGGGGGATATTTTCCTCTTACATAGTGATCGGCAAGATAGTTCGCGGCATGCGCTGCCTGGTCCGGCATTGCATACCGCAGAATCGTAAGCTTCACCGCACGCCCGTGGAGTTCATCTTCGCGGCGCTGTCCGTTCGTCTCCCAGCCCGCTATGAAACCCGGAACGTCTGCTGTGAAGGTGTCGGTGAATCGAGGCGGCGAGAGCGGGGTGAATATCAGCTTCTGATGAGCGCGCCGACCGTATACCAATTTCGGCTGAGTTTCCATGACGAGAGGGACGAACTCGGCCAACCGGAGCGCCTCGAGGGCATCGATGTTCGCAGGCTTTCGCACCTCCTCTACGCTGCGTGGAGAGGTTCTGAAGTTGCCGGGTTGTAGTGCGGCAACGTCGACGGTCGAACCGCTTGCCGTGTCCTGGCCGCATCCTGTGACCACGGCGGTCATGAGTATGCATATACCGACTGATATTCGGGTGGGCCACCGCATGGAAAATTTTCCCCCTGTCCGGTCACTCGACAACGTTTGCGATGGATGGAACCAACTTCTCGACCATCCGGCCCGGTGATTGATCGGTCCACACCTGAAAACTTTGCACCGTGTTTATGTCGTCGACTACAACGATTTTCGCCGTGGAAGTCAGGAATTCGGGCGGAAGTCCGCCCAGACCGCCGTTGCCGGCTCCGCTGTCGGTGCGGGCAATGACGATCAGATCGAGGGGCTGAGGAAGGTCGAACAAGGCCATCGAGAGTTCGCGTGGAGACTTCTCGTTCTTCATGGGCAGGTACTCATCGCTGTAGCGGAATCCGATATCGCGCAGGAAGTTCGCCTGGGGAGAACCGTCGAGTGCCACCGAAAAAAGTGAATTTCCGTAGTTGAAAGCCGCCACAGTCTTTCCGGAGAATGCCGGATGATCGGACCGTACCTGAGCCAAATCCACACCACCCGGGGTACTGGCATCGCCGTCGGATACTGCGAAGACTATGCCGACGACGGCGAGAACCACGACCAGGGCCGCGGCGGCGTAGACGAGTACCGGCGGCCGTCTCCGGCCAGTTGTCTGCAGGGCGCGGTTCTCATTTGCATCCCGTGGTTGCGTCACCACGGATTCCTGGCCGTTCGAGAAAGCGGGGAATCCATTGGTGTAGGAATCAGCGCTCGCCGTCGGATAGCCGGAATGCGGCGTGGTATGGCCGGCACCCGGTGCTCGGTACATGCCCTGGCCGAAGAGGGCGGCCCGAGCGTCTGCGACGAACTCGCGGCAGGTGTTGTACCGATCTGCCGGATTCTTCGCGAGGACCTTGGCGAAAACATGGTCCAGAGCAGGGGGTAGATCTCCGCGCACCGACGAGATGGCCGGTGGGGGCTCGTTCAGGTGGCCCATCATGACGACGGCGGGCACGGTCGAGGGGTAAGGATTCTGGCCGGTGAGCAGCCGATAGAACGAACATCCGAGACTGTAGATATCGGAGCGGTGGTCGAGCGGCTGCCCGAGCAACTGCTCCGGCGAGGCATAGGCCACGGTAGCCATGAACTTGCCTGTGGCGGTGAGATCCTGACCGTCGTTCACGGATTTGGCCACGCCGAAATCTGTGAGCAGCACCCGCTCTTGTTCGTCGTCCGGCGATCGCGAAAGGAGGAAGTTCGCCGGCTTGATATCCCGATGGAGCAGCCCGCGGCGGTGCGCGTAGTCCAAACCTTTGCCGACCTCGGCGATGATGTGCGTCGCCCGTTGCGGTGGCATGGAGTCCGGGCGCTGGCGGGCCTCGTCGGCGGCGTCGGCGCCCGGCACGTATTGCATCGCGATCCAGAGACGGCCGTCTTCCTCGCCACGGTTGAACACCGAGACGATGTTGGCGTGGTCGAGGCCGGCGGTGAGATTGGCTTCCCGCTCGAAGCGGGCACGGAACTCCGGGTCCCGGGAAAGCTCCTCGCTGAGGACCTTGATCGCATCCTGGCGGGGCAAACTCGGGTGCTGGCCCAGATACACCGAACCCATACCGCCACTGCCGAGTACACGCACAATGCGGTAGCCACCGATAACGGCCCCGGGCGGCAGCGCCATCTAAACCTCCTCCGGTTCGACCGCCCGATGGTGAGCAATCGTTCTGTCGGGCAGCGTCGGATAGATCCTGCCCCATGGCCGGCCACGTGGCGCGACGGCGTCTTCCCTCCCGGTCATCCGGTTACCGGCTGTTCGCGAGGATCGAGTATTGCGCGGATGTGCGCTGAAAAAGCTCCGGTGACGGCAGATTCCCGATACTTATGTCATCGACCAGCGCGACGTAACGGTCGTAGACCACGACGCAGACGAACGGGTCGAACATCGGCGGGGTTTCGTCACGTTCGACGCAGCGGGCATCCGGAAGCCCCGGCGGGCCTTCCACCTCCTTGTCGTACTTACCGGGACGGGTAAGTACGGTCTGCAGTGCGAATGCCTGGGGAACGCCGGCGGTTCGATAGACGATCGAGTCGTTACGAGCCACCAGATCGACGCCGTATGCGTTGTAGTCCGGAATTGCCTGAGCGTCGTACTCGAAATGGGCGTAGGCGGCCGCAGGGTAGGCTCCGTGGTAGCCGAACGCCGCGCTGTCCTGGTACTGGTCCGGCAGGGGCAAACTCATCATTCCGTCCGGGTCTGTCGGCAGGTCCAGGATGTCGTCGAGTGGTGTGGGGGTCAGGTCGTTCAAGGCGTCCGACTGCAGTTCGAGTACTCGCCTGAGGCGGTCACCCATCCGGATCGCTTCGGTCGCGGGTGCCTCGATCGCCGCGAGGATCACATAGGGTCCGTGTGCGGCGTAGAGCTGTCCTCTCTGCTGATCGGCCGAGATGCCTGCATACGTGTCCGGGTATCCGGTCATCTCGATTTTTTGCCGGCCCGGCGATCTCGCCTCGGTCCATGAATTGAATTCGGCAGCGGCGGTGCGCGCATACTGGTCGTTGCCGAACCGCATGAGGGCGATTACGGTGTCTTTCCCGTTCCGCGGACTGTTGTTGGAACGACGCGTTGCCACGCCGGATACAAAAAAGTTCTGCTTGGCGATGGGTTCGAACTCCGGAGGAGTCATATCGTTCAATGTATCCGTACCATCACGCAGCATCTCGGTTTCCAGCAGAAAGCGGAGATCCGGGTCTGCGGCGTATGGAGAGACCAAATAGCCGAACATTCTGCGGGACTCGAGGGAGTAGATATCCCAGTCTGTGCTGATCTCCATCTCGAACGGAGTCGGCTCGGTGGGGAAAGTGCCGTATTCCAGCCGGGTCAGGTCGACAGGGTTCATACCGGGTCCGGGATGCCCCGCTACGGTCTGTGAACACGAAGCTGCTGTGGTTGCGGCGATCACGGTGATCGTTGCAGCCAGCAGGCGTCGCAGTGAGTGGTACTTTCTTGTCCTACCGACCTTCATGTCTCCCCCTCATCTTGCGAGCAAGGCATACTGTGCCGAAGTTTTCTGATGAAGATCCTGTATTTGCGACCCTTCCACCTGCGCGAAGTACCTTCCGGTCTGGAAAAGGCAGAAGTTGGAGGGTCTCGTCTCCCACTGCTCGAGTTTTCTGCTGTAACAGCGAACTTCTCCATCGGTTATGCCTTCGGGGCTTTCGATGGGTGTGGACTGTGAGCCTTCGCCGCTCGGTTCGAAGTTTTTCAGCAGGAATTCCGCACCCTGGGTCGATCGACTGCGCATCACCACTGATTCGGCGAGACCGATTGCGGTGACCTGCCCCTTGTCGAGAAAATCCAGATTTTCGATGCCGCTGAGTGCATACAGGGATCCGCGTCCACGAAAAGCGCTCGCCGGACCGGTCGTTGCTACCAGCGCCTCACTTTTCGGGAGGGCGACCGCCAGTACGCTGTCCGGGTCGAGTTCGATATCGCTCAGTTGCTCTGCGGGTGTCGGTTCGAATCGGTCGAGCAACGGAATCTGGACATCGAGCAATGCTTCGGTGCGCTGCACCATGCTCGGAAGGTCCGTCTTGCCGGACAAATCGTTGTATTTGACGAATATCACGTAGCGATCGTGGCTGGTCCAGCTCCCCAGCGAAGCGATACCCGGTCGCCAATGAGCCTTCGAGTGTGGGTAAGCGGGGAGCTGGACAGGCCGGTTATCGATATTGAACGTGAAGTCGTCGTGTTCGAGCCCGGCGGCAACATCTTCAGCGATCGCCGCGTCGGGGAACATGAGTACCGCGATACTCATCTGCTGCGCGGTGCCGGCATCGCCGCCGGTGGACCAGGTGTGCACCCAACCGGCGATCAGATCGGCCGCAACCTCGTCGAACGTATCGTTGATCACCAGCGAACGCATATCCCGGCGATCGAGCACGACGGGTCCACCCATCCCCATCATGCGCGTGACATACGCCGGATCCGCTTCGAACGGCAGGGCGACGAAGTCACCGAGGCGCTGCGCTTCGCGGTAGCGGGCGGCGTGTCCATCAGCCGCGGTGCCGTACAGGAAAGGTTCTGTCGAATAGTTCCCCACATCCAGATCGGACAGATCGGGTTTTGCCCGGACCGCTTCGCCCTGCACAACAGAACCGCAGCCCGAGACCACCGTCGCGAGCACTGCCGTCGCCAGCACGGCACAGAATTTGAGCAGCGCAGTGTGTCCCCGACTGTGCATGGCGGCCCCCTTACGAACGCGATCTCGCGGAATCGTACTGCACGTGCTGGACAGGAGCGGCAGTAAAGACTCGGCGATCAGCGTTGACCAGCATCTACGTAGATTGGTGAAAGGCAAGGCTTTCCGATGAGTGCGGGCCGGGCGAGCGGCGGCGGAGATCCCGTGCGGAGCGGATCGCAGGGAAGTCCGGTGGTAGCGGATCGTGTTCGAGGTGCGGCGCACCACAGATTTGCCTGGTCGGCGGGTTGCGGCGCGGGGATCTGGATTATGGATGGTGTGCGTCTTCGCAGGTACGGCGTTATCGCCGCTTCGATCGTCGTGTTGGTCCTCTCCGGGTGCGGGGTGGGTGAGGAGCTTGTGCCCATTCCCGAGGGGACCCCACCCGGGCCCGGGACGCCCGTTCCGGTGATCGATATCGATGCGCCCGGCCGGACCGCGGCGTTGTTGAACGGGTGGGCGGCGGAGCAGGCCGGGGTGCTGGAGATGCCGGTGGCGGCGTTGGAGGCGTATGGGTATGCGGCGGCGGTGATGGGGAGCTCGCGGCCGGAGTGCGGGATCGCGTGGACGACGCTCGCCGGGATCGGGAGTGTGGAGAGTGATCACGGGCGGCACCGGGGGTCGGAGGTGCGGGAGGACGGGCTGGTGGAGCCCGGGATCATCGGTATCGCACTGGATGGATCGCCGGGGGTGGCGGAGATCCGGGATACCGATGGTGGGCGGCTCGACGGGGATTCCGTGTTCGATCGGGCGGTCGGGCCGATGCAGTTCATTCCGGAGACCTGGCGGAAGTGGGGAGTGGACGCGAACGGGGACGGGGTCGCGGATCCGCACAGTATCGACGACGCGGCGTTGACGGCCGCCCGGTATCTGTGCGTGAGCGGGGGGAACCTGCTCAGCGCGGAAGGCTGGAGCCGGGCGTTGTTCACCTACAACCGGTCGGCCAGTTATATGGAGGAAGTTCGCGATCGGGCGGCCGCCTACAGCGTCGGCCGCCGGGTGTGACGGCCCGCCCGCGCTGCTGGTCCGGCGTGCCGCTCGGCTTTCCTCGGGGTCGCCGCGATGACGATCCGGTCGTTTCTGTGCCGCCCGAGAATGTGTTTCCGCGTAGCGCGGAGTCCGACCGGGACCGGCGTCGGCTCGACGGGCGGGCGGCGGTGTGTGGGCAGGAGCTTTCCTGGAGGTCGCCGCGGTGCGGGGCGGCGGATGGACTGTGTCGGAGTGGTCCTATTAGGCTCGCCATCGCACGGCTCTTCCCTGATCACACCGTGCCGACAGCCGAAGGAGTGTTGTTTTCGTGGCAATCATCGAACAGGTCGGAGCTCGCGAGATCCTGGATTCGCGCGGTAACCCCACCGTCGAAGTCGAGATCGCCCTCGACGACGGCACGCTGACCCGGGCAGCGGTGCCCTCGGGTGCCTCCACCGGTGAGCACGAGGCCGTGGAACTGCGCGACGGCGGGGAGCGCTACCTCGGTAAAGGGGTGCAGAAGGCGGTCGAGGGCGTGCTCGACGAGATCGCGCCCGCGGTGATCGGGCTCGACGCCGTCGAACAGCGGACCGTCGACCAGGCGCTGCTGGATCTGGACGGCACCCCGGACAAGTCCCGGCTGGGCGCGAACGCGCTGCTGGGTGTGTCGCTGGCGGTGGCGCGGGCGGCGGCGGAGTCGTCGGGGCTGGAGCTCTTCCGGTACCTCGGTGGGCCGAACGCGCATGTGCTGCCGGTGCCGATGATGAACATCCTCAACGGTGGCGCGCACGCCGATACCGGGGTGGATGTGCAGGAGTTCATGGTGGCGCCGATCGGGGCGCCGACGTTCAAGGAGTCGCTGCGCTGGGGTGCGGAGGTCTACCACGCGCTCAAGGCGGTGCTGAAGGAGAAGGGGCTGGCCACCGGGCTGGGTGACGAGGGCGGGTTCGCCCCGGACGTCGCCGGCACCCGGGAGGCGCTGGACCTGATCAGCGTCGCGATCGGTAAGACCGGGCTGAAACTGGGCCGGGATGTCGCGCTGGCATTGGACGTCGCCGCGACCGAGTTCTACTCCCACGGCGCCTACCAGTTCGAGGGTTCGGCGCGGACCGCCGCCGAGATGGCGAAGTTCTACACCGAGCTGCGCGCCGCGTACCCGCTGGTGTCGATCGAGGACCCGCTGTCGGAGGACGACTGGGACGGCTGGGTGGCGCTCACCGACGAGATCGGCGACAAGGTGCAGCTCGTCGGCGACGATCTGTTCGTCACCAACCCGGAACGCCTCGAGGACGGTATCGCCAAGGGCGCCGCGAACGCGCTGCTGGTGAAGGTGAACCAGATCGGCACGCTCACCGAGACCCTGGACGCCGTCGAACTGGCGCACCGCAACGGGTACAAGACGATGATGTCGCACCGGTCGGGCGAAACCGAGGACACCACCATCGCGGATCTCGCGGTGGCCGTGGGCAGCGGGCAGATCAAGACCGGTGCCCCGGCGCGCAGCGAGCGGGTGGCGAAATACAACCAGCTGCTGCGGATCGAGGACGCGCTGGGTGATTCGGCCCGCTACGCCGGCGATGTGGCGTTCCCGCGGTTCACCTTCGAGGACTGAGCGAGTAGATGGCGGAGCGGCGTGCGCGCGGAACCAGTCCGGCCGGTCGGGGCCGGACCTCGCGCGCGTCGCTGCGCCGGCCCGCCGCCGAAGTGCACGGTTGTGCGGAACGGGGGGGGGGCCGGGGGCGCCGCCCCCCCCGCCGCGCATACCGGGGGCCGGGCGGGGGGGGACGGGCGCTCCGCCGGCGGTGGGCCGGGTAATGGGTGAACCAGGCGAGGGGGGTGTGGGGCGTGGGGAT
>NZ_JARWPM010000359.1 GCF_029869215.1 Nocardia carnea | reverse complement strand
CGCTGCCCGGTGCGGGCGGTGCGCGCGGCGGGGGGCGCGGGCGTGTGGCCGCCGCCCTTAATTTTTGGCCCCTGGGGGCCCAACCCCCGCGCCGCCGAAGGCGGCGCAAAATAACACTGTGGCTGAACTGGCTTTGACCGTCCGTCTCAATTCGTCCGCCGCCGATGCCCGGCGGGGGGTGATCCGGCTGCACCCGGAAGTGCTGACCGCGCTGGGGCTACGCGAGTGGGACGGGATCATGCTGGTCGGCGCGCGGCGGACCGCGGCGGTCGCCGGCCGGGCTCCGGCCGGTACGCCGGCGGGGACGGCGCTGCTCGACGATGTGACATTGTCCAATGCCGGGTTGCGAGAGAACGCCACGGTGGTGGTCGCACCGGCCCGGGTGCAGGGCGCCCGGCATATTTCGGTGAGCGGGTCGCGGCACGCCACCCAGACCATTCCGGCCGCGACCCTGCGGCAGGCATTGCTCGGCAAGGTGGTGACCGTCGGCGATACCGTCTCGCTGCTGCCGCGGGATCTGGGTCCGGATATTCCGTCCGCGGCGGCCAGTCAGGCGTTGTCCCGGGCGTTCGGGATCGCCTGGACCTCCGAACTGCTCACCGTGGTTGCCACCGATCCGCCGGGTGGTCCGGTGAGTGTGCAGCCGAATTCGGCGGTCGAATGGACCGCCGGGGCGGTGACCGGGAATCAGGCCGCGGCGGTGCGGGTCAACGGGCAGGGCGGGCCCGGGCAGCCCATGGTGCCCAGCCATCTCGATACCGTCTGCGAAACCGATCTGCCGGGCGCGGTGCCTGTGACCAGTGCCCCCGCCACCGAGGTCCGGGTGGAGGAACTCGCCGGCGCCCGGCAGCAGGCCGCCAAACTCGAGGAGTGGCTGAGCCTGGCGCTGGACGAGCCGGAGCTGCTGAAAGCGCTGGGCGCCGCCCCGCACCTCGGCGTACTCATCACCGGTCCGGCCGGGGTGGGTAAGGCCACGCTGGCGCGGGCGGTGGCCGCACCCCGGCGGGTGGTGGAATTGGACGGGCCGTCGGTGGGTGCGGCCGAGAGCGGGGCCCGGTTGCGGGAGGTCGCGGCCGCGGTGGCGGCGGTCGGGTCGGGTAAAGGTGGCGTACTGCTCATCACCGATATCGACGCCCTGCTTCCGGAACCGGCCGAACCCGTGGCGACGCTGATCCTGGACCAGCTGCGGGCCGCGGTGGCCGAACCGTGTGTGGCGCTGCTGGCCACGACCGCGCATCCCGCGGCGGTGGATTCCCGGTTGCGCGCCCCGGATCTGTGCGACCGCGAACTCGCGCTGGCCCTGCCCACCGCGGCGATCCGCAAATCTCTGCTCGAACAGCTACTGGCCAAGGTGCCCACCGGCGAGCTGCGGCTCGACGAGATCGCCGCGCGGGCGCCCGGTTTCGTCGTCGCCGACCTCGCGGCGTTGTGCCGGGAGGCAGCCCTGCGGGCGGCGGCCCGGGCCAGCCGGGAAAGCGCCGAGCCCCGGTTGGAACACGAGGACCTGCTGGGGGCGCTCGAGGTGATCCGGCCGCTGTCACGCTCGGGCAGCGAGGAGCTGGCGATCGGCACTCTCGGGCTCGACGAGGTGGGCGATATGGCCGAGACCAAGCAGGCGCTCACCGAGGCGGTGCTGTGGCCGCTGCGGCATCCCGATTCGTTCGCCCGGCTGGGTATCGAACCGCCGCGCGGGGTGCTGCTCTACGGCCCGCCGGGATGCGGGAAGACCTTCCTGGTCCGTGCGCTGGCGGGCAGTGGGCAACTGAGCGTGCACTCCGTCAAGGGCGCCGAACTGATGGACAAATGGGTCGGTTCGTCGGAGCGTGCGGTGCGGGAGCTGTTCCAGCGGGCCCGCGATTCGGCACCGTCGCTGATCTTCCTGGACGAGGTGGACGCGCTGGCGCCGCGCCGCGGGCAGAGTTCCGACTCCGGGGTCGGTGACCGGGTGGTCGCCGCGCTGCTCACGGAGCTGGACGGGGTGCAACCGCTGCGGGACGTGGTGGTGCTCGGCGCCACGAACCGCCCGGAACTCATCGACCCGGCGCTGCTGCGGCCCGGCCGGCTGGAACGGCTGGTCTTCGTTCCACCGCCGGACGCCCAGGCCCGGGAAGCCATCCTGCGCACGGCCGGGCGCTCGGTGCCGCTGGCCGAATCGGTCGACCTGGCCCGGCTGGCCGCCGACCTGGACGGCTTCTCCGCCGCCGATTGCGCCGCCCTGCTCCGCGAGGCCGCGCTCTCGGCCATGCGCCGCGATGTACTGGCCGCCGACGTCACCGCCGACGATATCGCCGCCGCCCGCCGCACCGTCCGCCCCTCCCTCGACCCTGCCCAAGTCGACGCCCTCCGCCGATACTCCGAGAGGTGAGCGCAGCGGGGACAGCGGAGCCGGTTACCGGTGAGCGAATGCGGTGACGCTGCCACTACCGGCCCGCCCTGTCCGAAGCTTGTCCGTTATGTCTGACCTGCGCAAATTGTTGCCGAAGGGTAGCCGGATGCGGACCGGGGTCCGTATATCTGTACGATGGTGCCAGATCGTGCTCGCATATGATGAGCGCGCAATACCCCGCCGCCCCTGATTCCGACGGAGGTAACGCTTGCTCGCCATCCTGCTCGCACACGCCCTGGCCGCGCTTGCCGCGCCCGCAGCCGTGCGAGTACTGGGGCGTAATGCGTTCTATCCGCTGGCGCTGGTACCGCTGCTCTCGCTCGGCTGGGTGATCGCGGGCTGGAACGATATCCAGCAGGTGCGCTATGCCTGGGCACCGACCATCGACCTCACCCTGCAACTGCGGTCCGACCCGCTCGCCACCGTGATGAGCGCGCTGATCCTGGGCATCGGCGCACTCGTACTCGCCTACTGCGCCCGCTACTTCGACGACGACGAACCCAAACTCGGTTCCTTCGCCGCTTGGCTGGTCGCCTTCGCAGGCGCCATGTTCGGGTTGGTCACCAGCGACAACATGCTGTTGCTGTTCGTCTTCTGGGAAATCACCACGGTGCTGTCGTTCCTGCTCGTGGGGCACAACTCCGACAGCGCGGCCGGGCGCCGGGCGGCCCTGCAGGCGTTGCTGGTCACCGGTGCGGGCGGGCTGGCGATGCTCGTCGGCATCGTCGTGCTCGGGCAGGTCTACGACAGCTATCTGCTCTCCGACCTGCTCGCCGCGCCGGAACCGCCCGGCGGTATCGCCGTGCAGGTGGGACTGGTCCTGGTGCTCGTCGGCGCGCTCAGCAAATCGGCCATCGTGCCGCTGCATTTCTGGCTGCCCGGGGCGATGGCCGCACCCACCCCGGTGAGCGCGTATCTGCACGCGGCGGCCATGGTGAAAGCCGGTGTCTACCTGATCGCGCGGCTCGCCCCGGCCTTCGCCGACGAACCGGTCTGGCGGCCGCTGATCCTCACGCTCGGCCTGGCGTCCATGCTGCTGGCCGGCCTGCGGGCCATGCAGGTCACCGACCTGAAACTGCTCCTGGCCTTCGGCACCGTCAGCCAGCTGGGCTTCCTCGTTTTGATGGTCGGGCTCGGTACCCCCGACGCCGCTCTGGCCGGTATCGGGCTGCTCATCGCCCACGCGCTGTTCAAGGCCTGCCTGTTCCTGGTGGTCGGCATCATCGACCACAATGCGGGAACCCGCGATATCGGCGAACTGTCCGGTCTCGGGCGCCGCGCACCCGTTCTCCTGATCTCCTCCACGCTGGCGGCGCTGAGCATGGCCGGTATCCCGCCGCTGTGGGGTTTCGTGGCCAAGGAATCTGCGTTGGCAGCGGAACTCGCGGCGGATCCGCCGCTGAGCGGTACCGGTAAATGGCTGCTGCTGGCGGGTGTGGTGCTGGGATCCATGCTCACCGTCGCCTACAGCGCGCGGTTCGTCTGGGGCGCGTTCGCCGATAAGCCCGGTATCCGGGTTCCGGACTGGCACGCACCCGGGCCGGCCTTCGTCGCCGCACCCGTGCTGCTGGCCCTGGGTTCGCTGGGCGCGGGCCTCGCCGCACCCTGGATCGACCCGCTGCTGACCCCCTACGCGGCGACCCTGCCCGGAGAATTGACCACCCACCTGCAGCTCTGGCACGGCCTGACCCTGCCGCTGCTGTTCACCGTGATCATCATCGCCGGCGGTGCCCTGTTCTATATCCGGCGCGATGTATTCGGCGAATCGACGACCCTGCTGGGCAACGCCGACCGCGGTTACGATACCGCGCTACGCGCCATGGACTGGATATCGCTGAAGATGACCGGTTCGGTGCAACGCGGTTCCCTGCCGCTGAACCAGGCCGCGATCCTCGGCACCCTGGTCATTCTGCCCGCCACGGTACTGGCGGTTGGCACCCGCACCGGGGTCGAGCTGCGACTGTGGGACCGTCCGCTGCAGCTGGTGATCGCCGCGATCATGATCGCCATGGCGCTCGGCGCCACCGTCCTGCGCAATCGGCTGGCGAGTGTGCTGGTGGTCGGGCTCACCGGCTACGGCTGCGGTGTGATCTTCGCGTTGCACGGCGCCCCCGATCTGGCGCTGACCCAGTTCCTGGTGGAGACCCTTGTCCTGGTGGTCTTCGTGCTGGTCCTGCGCGCGTTCCCCGCCGAGATCGGCCCGGAGCAGCAGGCCGGTTTCCAGCTCGGCCGGGCCGCGATCGCCATCGCGGTCGGTGTCACGGTGCCGGTGCTGGCCGCGTTCGCCGCCGCGGCGCGCAGTACCGAACCGATCTGGGAACGGATCCCCGCGGCGGCCTACGAATTCGGCGGCGGGAAGAACGCGGTCAACGTCCTGCTGGTCGATATGCGCGCATGGGACACCCTCGGCGAGATCTCGGTGCTGGTGGTGGCCGCCACCGGTGTGGCCTCGCTGGTGTTCCGCAGTCGCCGGTTCGGTCTGCCGCCGCGCGCCGCCGACGCCCCGAACTACCGGCCCGGGAAGGTGAGCTGGCTGCCCGCCGGCCGGCTGGTGGACCGCCGGGAGCGGTCGATGGTCCTGCAGATCACCACCCGCCTGGTGTTCCCGACGATGATGGTGCTGTCGGTGTATTTCTTCTTCTCCGGCCACAACGCACCCGGCGGCGGCTTCGCCGGCGGGCTCATCGCCGGGCTGGCACTGGTCCTGCGCTATCTCGCGGGCGGACAGTACGAACTCGGCGAGGCCCTCCCCGTCGACGCCGGTCATCTACTGGGCGCCGGGCTGGTGCTGGCGGCGGGAACGGCGACCATACCGCTGCTGCTGGGTGCACCACCGCTGTACTCGGTGATCGTCGAGGCGACGGTTCCGCTGCTCGGCCATATCAAGCTGGTGACCTCGCTGTTCTTCGATCTCGGCGTGTACCTGATCGTGGTGGGCCTGGTCCTGGACGTACTGCGCAGCCTCGGGGCGCGCCTGGACGACGAGCTGGTGCAATCATGAGCGCGAACCTGACCCTGCTGGTCCTCGTCGGGGTCCTGCTGGCCTGCGGGGTGTATCTGCTGCTGGAACGCACGGTCACGAAGATGCTGCTCGGCATCCTGCTGATCGGCAACGCGGTGAACCTGCTGATCATCACCATGGGCGGACCGGACGGCGCACCACCCATCAAGGGCGCCACCGATACCGTCCGCGACAGCACGGCCGATCCCCTCGCCCAGGCCTTGGTGCTGACCGCGATCGTCATCACCATGGGCGTCTCGGCGTTCGTCCTCGCCCTCGCCTACCGCTCCTACATCCTGACCACCAGCGAAAAAGTCGAGAACGATCCGGAGGATGTCGGGATCAGCGCGCGCGAGCGGGAGGACCCCGAAGAATGAGTTTGCCGCAGAACCTCCTGCCCGCGCTGGCGCCGCTACCGGTGCTCATCCCCCTGCTGGCCGCCGCCGCGACCCTCATCGCCGGGCGCCGGCCCCGCTTCCAGCGGGTGGTCGTGATGGTGGCGCTCACCGCCGCGGTCGTGGTGTGCGCGGTGATGTTGTACCTGGCCGACCGCGACGGCACGGTCGCGGTGCAGGTCGGCGGCTGGGAGACGCCGATCGGGATCACCATCGTGGTGGACCGGCTCTCGGCGGCCATGCTGCTGGTCTCCCAGATCGTGCTGCTCGCCGTCGCCGTCTACGGCGCCGGGCAGAACATCGGGGACAGCCGGGTCCGCCAGCCCACTTCGATCTTCTGGCCCACCTATCTGGTACTCAACGGCGGGGTGTCGATGGCGTTCCTGGCCGGGGACCTGTTCAACCTGTTCGTCGGTTTCGAGATCCTGCTGGTCGCCTCGTTCGTCCTGCTCACCCTGGGCGCCACCGCGGAACGCATCCGGGCGGGGGTGTCGTATGTGATGGTGTCGATGGTGTCGTCGATGATCTTCCTGATCGGCGTCGCCGTCGTCTACGGAGCCACCGGGACCCTCAACTTCGCCCAGCTCGCCCTGCGCATGGACGCCGTTCCCGACGGGATCCGCCAGGCCGTCTACGGCGTCCTGCTCGTCGCTTTCGGTATCAAGGCGGCGGTGTTCCCGCTGTCGAACTGGCTGCCCGACTCCTACCCCACCGCGCCGGCCCCGGTCACCGCGGTGTTCGCCGGTCTGCTCACAAAGGTGGGTGTGTACGCCATCGTGCGCACCCAGACCCTCTTGTTCCCCGACGGCGGATTCGACAACCTGCTGCTGATCGCGGGCCTGCTCACCATGCTGATCGGTATATTCGGCGCGATCGCGCAGAACGATATCCGCCGGTTGCTCTCGTTCACGTTGGTCAGCCATATCGGCTACATGATGTTCGGCGTGGGGATCGCGAGCATGCTGGGCTTGGCGGGCGCCGTCTACTACATCGCGCACCACATCCTGGTGCAGACCGCGCTGTTCCTGGTGGCGGGGTTGATCGAACGGCAGGCCGGCTCGACCTCGCTACGCCGGGTCGGCGGGATGGCGGCGGCGAGCCCACTGCTGGCCGGACTGTTCCTGATCCCGGCCCTCAACCTCGGGGGTATCCCGCCGTTCTCCGGTTTCATCGGCAAGGTCACCCTGCTGCAGGCCGGCGCCGACGACGGCAGCACGCTGGCCTGGATCCTGGTCGGCGGCTCGGTGGTCACCAGTCTGCTGACCCTCTATGTGATGGCACGGGTCTGGAGCAAGGCGTTCTGGCGGCCGCGCGAACAGGCGCCCGACGGGCACCTCGTGGCCGCGACCCTGCCCTCCCTGGTCGAGGACAACACCGACATGCTCTACGACGAACGCACCGATCCCGGCCGGCTGCCCACGATGATGGTGCTGCCGACGGCGGCGCTGGTCGCGGTGGGACTGGCGCTCACGGTCTGGGCCGGGCCGATACTCGGTATCGCCGACCGATCCGCGACCGAACTACAGGACCGTGGCATCTATATCGGTGCCGTACTCGGCGGGGGGACGAAATGAGACTCCGCACCGCAATAACCCGCGACAACGCGTTACGTGCCGGCGTACTGCTCTGGCTGGCGCTGGTATGGGTCGCGCTGTGGGGCCAGATCAGCGTCGCCAACGTCCTGTCGGGCCTGGCGGTCGGTGTGGTGATCATGGTGACTCTGCCGCTGCCCCGGATACCGGTCAGCGGACAATTGCGCATCCTGCCGCTGCTGAAACTGCTGGCCTACTTCGCGTACTACGCGATCGAATCGAGCCTGCAACTCGCGTGGTTCGCGCTGCGCCCCGGCGCCGCACCCGTATCCGGTGTGCTGCGGGTGCAATTCGCGTTCCGGTCCGATCTGGTCCTGGTGCTGTGCACCAACCTACTCAACCTGATCCCCGGCACCATGGTCATCGAAATCGACCGGGAACAATGCGTGGTCTATGTGCACGTGATCGACGTGAGCAGCGAAAAGGCGGTCGCCAGCTTCTACCACACCATCCGCCGGGTGGAGACGCTGCTGATCGAGGCCTTCCAGCGCCGCGCCACCCCACTGCCCACCCAGGAGGTGCAGCCATGATCGTCGTGGCCCTGGTGGCCGCGGTCCTGCTCGGTACGGCCGCGTTGATCACCGCATACCGCATCCTCGCCGGCCCGGACACCCTCGACCGGGTGGTCGGCATCGACTCGATCATCGCGATGGCGATCTGTGGCCTGGCGGTGTGGGCCGCCTACAGCCGCGACACCAGCGTGGTACCGGCGATCGTCGCGCTTTCCCTGGTGGGGTTCCTGGGCTCCGCGGCCGTCACCCGCTACCGGGTCCGGGACGACCGATGAGCACATTCCTGAATATCGCCTCCGGCACGCTGATCATCATCGGCTCGCTGATGGCGCTCACCGCGGCCGTCGGGATCGTCCGCTTCCCCGACACCCTGCTGCGCATGCACGCCGCGACCAAACCGCAGGTGATCGGTCTCAACCTGGTCCTCGCCGGCACCTGCCTGCGGGTCTACGACGACCCGAACGTCTGGATGCTGATCCTGGTCGGCCTGTTCACCTTGCTCACCGCCCCGGTGATCGCCCACCTGATCGGCCGCACGGCCTACCGGGAGCAACGCCACCGCGAAGACCTGCTGGTCGTGAACGAACTGGGCGACAAACTGGACGACCAGCAGTGAGGTAACGCGTGCACTGGCCCGCGAACGGCGCCGCCGTGGCTGTGTCAGGGGATGTCGGCTACGGCGGGTCAGCGGGACTCGACGGGCTCGCCGGTGGGTGTCGGCGAGCTCTTCGGCCGCGGCAGCTGGGCAGTGAGGAACCTGTCCGTGCCGGCTGTGTCCGAGCCGGGTGCCAGGGGGACGCCGGTGCGGCGGCGGGCGAACCAGGTGGCGTGGAAGCCGGCGGCCACGGCGGCCAGTAGCGCCAGGACGATCGAGCCGGCCACAACCGGGTAGTCGGCCATCTGCACGGCGAGGTACCGGTAGCCGAGCAGCAACGTGACCAGTACCAGCGCACCACCGCCGACCAGGCGGATGCGGAACCAGCCCCAGCCGCGTTCCGGTTCGCGCAGCGCCGATTCGATCGTCAGGCACAGCACCGCGCCGGCGACCAGGTCGACGCCGTAGTGATAGCCGAAGCCGAGGGTCGCGGCGAGGGTGCACAGCAGCCAGAAGGTTCCGCCCCAGCGCAGCCAGGTGGGGGCGAGAGTGCCGTCGGCGTTGCGGCGGGTGTGCAGGAACAACGCCAGCGCCCAGGCCGTGTGCATCGACGGCATGCAATTGCGCGGGGCGAGATCGCCGAACAGCAGCGCCTCGGGGGTGCGGTCCAGCGGCGGGACCGCACCGGGCCAGTAGTTGCCGACCTGGAAACCGCCACCGTCCGCACCGTAGACGAACATGGGGCCCACCACCGGGAAAAGCAGGTACACCAGCGGACCCACCAGGCCCAGCACCAGGAACGTGCGCACCAGATAGTGGTTCGGCCAGCGGCCACCACCCGCCACGGCGCGCAACTGCCAGACCGCCACCACGATCGCCGCCGCGGGCAGCTCGATGTACACCCAGTGCAGCACGGCGTCGGGAATCGGGCCCAGCACCTCCAACGCCCGGCCCAGCACCCAGGACGGGTCGCCGAGCGCGTGGTCGGCCAGCATCACGTACTGATCCAGCACCCGCGGCTGCAGGTCGACGGTGATATGCAACCAGACATCGCCGACCTTGGTCGCCAGGATCAGCAGCGCGCCCAGCGCCGCCGCGTGCAGCGCGTTGCGCCGCTGCCGCCCGGTCCAGCGCCACCAGGCCAGCAGCGCGAGTCCGGTGAGCACGAGTACGGGCCCGTTACCGACGGTGAACGGCCCGCCCAGCGCGACCCGCACCACCGCGTAGACGAGATCGATCGCGACGGCCGCCCCGAAAGCGATCACCCGGTGCCGGTTGCCGACCCCGACGAGCGCGAGTATCAACCCCGCCCACGGCACCGTCATCGATTTGGGCGTACCGGCGTAATCCCGGAACAGGCTCTCCAGCGGGCCCTCGTAGCCCCGCCACAGCGCCACCCCCTGCAGCACCAGCAACAGTACGGGGACCGCGAGAACAGCGAGCACCCGAATCCCCCGGTGCGGCGCAGATTTGCGCGCCACGGCTCCAGCTCCCATATTCGGGTTTTCGACTAGCACCCGCCCATCGTAAACGGCACGTGAACGGCATACCTATGGCCTGTTGAACAGGAGGTGGAACCCCCGTGGGGGCCGGGGTGCCGGGTCGTCTATTCGCGTAGCTCGCGGACCAGGGCGTCGACGACCGCGACCAGATCGCCCTGGGCAGCGGCGGCGGTTTGGCGCTGGCGTTGATAGTTGGCACCGCGGCGTGGGATATCCGCCACAGCGGCGAGTTCGTCGGCGCAGCCGAGGCGGCGGGCGGTCGGTTCGAGGCGGTTCAGCAGATCGTCGAGGTCTTCGGTGACCAGGCGTTCGGTGTTGTCGGAATCGACGATCACGATGGCGTCCAACCCGTAGCGGGCGGCACGCCATTTGTTTTCCTGCACATGCCACGGCGGCAGGGTCGGCAGGTCTTCGCCGCGCTCCACCCGCTCGTCCAGATGCACGATCAGGCTGTGGATGAGCGCGGCCAGCGCCGCGAGTTCGCCGCGATTGGAGATGCCGTCGCAGATCCGCACCTCGATGGTGCCCCATTTCGGAGCGGGCCGGATATCCCAGTGCATACCGCCGAGTTGTTCGAACACACCGGTTTTCATCTCGTCGTGCACGTAATGCTCGAACTGGGTCCAGTTCTCGAACTGGAACGGCAGCCCCGCCGTCGGTAGCTGCTGGAACATGAGGGCCCGGTTGCTCGCGTAGCCGGTATCCGAACCCGACCACATCGGTGACGACGCCGACAGCGCCAGCAGATGCGGATAGGACAGCAGCAGTGAGTTCAGGATCGGGAAAACCTTCTCCCGGTGCGAAACTCCCACGTGTACGTGCACACCCCAGATGAGCATCTGCCGGCCCCACCACTGGGTGCGTTCGATCAGCTCGTCGTAATGCTCGGTGCGGGTGAGTTGTTGGGTGGACCACTGCGCGAACGGATGTGTCCCGGCACAGAACAGATCCACCCCGAGCCCGTCGGCGGCCCGGCGCACGGTGTCCATGGTGCCGGACAGATCCTGCACCGCGGCCCCGACGCTGTCGTGCACCCCGGTGACGAACTCCACGGTGTTGCGCAGCAGTTCCTTGGTGACCTGCGGGGTGCCGTCGTGCGCCCGCAGCTCACCGACCGCATCGAAAACGGCGGCGGCGGTATTGGACAGATCGCGGCTCGTCTTGTCGACGAGGGCGATCTCCCATTCGATGCCGATGGTCGGCCGGGGTGAGCCACGAAAAGGTACCGGGTCGATCCGTGCCCCACCCATACACGCCTCCGTCGCGGGTCGACAGCTACCCGATGACGCCGCAGCCGACCCGGCCGCCCGCGTCACCGGTGCTCATCGTTTGCTCATCCGGGCCGGTGCCACCCGGGCGGGTGTAGCGGTCCGGGATATTGGCGAAGTTGTCCGAGCCGGCGTGGATGATGATCGCCTTGCCCTGGATATCGGCCATGGTGACCTTGTCGGTGGTGGTGACCAGGTAGCCGTGCCCGTCCTCGCGCACCTGCAGCGAGGTCAGATCCCCGCTGGCGGGATGTCCGGTGGCACCGCCGACCTGCAGATGCCCACCGGCGGACAGGAAGTCACCGGGCGCGCCACCGGCGGGCGGCGCGGAATTGGCTTCGCATTTGCCTTCCTGGTGGATGTGCAGGCCGTGGAAACCGGGGGTCAGGCCGGTGGCGTCGACCGTGACCCGCAGGTGGTTGCCGTCCTCGGTGAAGTTGGCGGTGCCCAGGGACTGCCCGCTGGGCGACTTCAACTCGACCTCCGTGCCCGAACCGGCCGGGGATTCCTGCTCCTCGCCGTGCCCACCGTGCTCCCCGTGCTCACCCTCGCCGGCGGGGGCGGGGGAAGAGGTGAACACCGGCGGAGTGGTTCCCGGTACGTCGCTGGACTCCTGGCTGTTCGTGCAGGCAACGAGGCCGAAAGCCGCGACAGCCAGCACCGGGGTCACGCTCCGCCAGGACGGGCGACGAGATGAGGACGGTGCCATCAGGGAACTCCTTTACGAGTACCGAGTTTACGGGTAGAGCGTTTCGACAACGATCGTTCGACGCAGACGATGATGCCACGCCCGCCGCATCCGCCCGGGACGCCCCCGACCTCCGGCCGCCGGGTTCACCTACCGGTCACCACGACGACCACCCCGGAACCGTCGCCCAGTCCGGGGACCATGGGCGCGGTGGTGGCACCGAGATCCGCGGCCACCGCTTCGGCGGCGGCTTTGTCGGCGGGGGTGTCGCCGTAGTAGACGGTGGTGGCCGCGAGCGTGGTCGCGGCGTAGTTCCCGGTGGAGGTGTTGGTCCAGCCCTTGGCCGTGAGTTCGTTCGCGGTGGTGGCGGCCAGACCGGCGACCAGGCTGTTGTTCAGCACCCGGATCGGCGTGGCCCGGTCCACCGCACCGGCGGATGCCGAGGTCGTCGCGGTGGTGGTCGTGGCGCCCGCGGTGGTGGTCGCACCCGCCGAGGTCGAGCCGGCCGCGGCCGTGGTCGGCGCCGCGAGGCTCGTGGTGAGACGCGGGGCGGTCGGCGCGGCGGCGGCCGAGGTGGACCCGGCGTCCTCGGCGGTATCGGAATCCGCGCTCGACAGCGACATCGCGCCCAGACCGGCGAAAACGATCGACAGCGCGATCAGAACCATTGCCGTCGCACGCAGCGGCGGTCCACCGGAGCCAGCGTTCGAGTTGCTCACCCGCCCGAGCCTAGCGGTTGAGGTGTCTTTCGCGCGCTGGCGCGCGCGGGTTTTACACCTGGAAGCCGAGCTTGCGGGCGGCGCGGGATTTCTGGCGGCCGGCGCGGAGGCGGCGTAGGCGTTTCACCAGCATGGGGTCGACGGCCAGGGCTTCCGGGCGGTCGATGAGGGTGTTGAGCACCTGGTAATAGCGGGTGGGCGAGAGCGCGAAGAGTTCGCGGATCGCCTCTTCCTTGGCGCCCGCGTATTTCCACCACTGCCGCTCGAAGGCCAGGATCTCGTGTTCGCGGCGGCTCAGGCCGCTTTCGGGATCATGAGCCGGTTCGGGAAACGTATTCGCTGTATTGGCCGAAGGACTGCCCTGGGTTGCGGAAAGATCCCGCGCTGCTGCGCCGTCCATCTTGCTCCTCGCCGAGTTACCACCGGATGCGATCGAATCGTGACCGAACGCCTCACCGTGTTACTGCCTTGCGATATTCAACCACGACACCCGGTCGCCCGCTGCCGAGTCCACCCGGGCGTGTCCGGTACGGGCGTACCGGAAAACCGGGCACTGACCGGCCGGACCCGCCGCGGCCGGACGGGACAGGCCCTTTTCACGGCGCCGCACCCACCCCAATAAGCTCGTAACCATGTCAATCCTGCCCATCGTGATCGTCGGTGATCCGGTCCTGCACCGTCCGACCGAGCCGGTGACCGAATCACCGGCCGAACTGGCCGGGCTGATCGCCGATATGTACGAAACGCTGGACGCCGCCAACGGCGTGGGCCTGGCCGCCAACCAGGTCGGCGTGGCCAAACGGCTCTTCGTCTACGACTGCCCCGACCGGGCGGCCGACGGCACGGTGGCGCGGCGCCGCGGGGCAGTGATCAACCCGGTGCTGGAGACCTCGGAGATCCCGGAAACCATGCCGGACCCCGACGACGACGAGGAAGGCTGCCTCTCGGTCCCCGGTGAGCAGTTCCCCACCGGCCGCGCCGATTGGGCGAAGGTCACCGGCACCGACGAGCACGGCGAGCCGGTCACCGTGGAAGGCACCGGCTTCTTCGCGCGCATGCTGCAGCACGAGGTCGGCCACCTCGACGGCCATCTGTACATCGACGTACTCATCGGCCGGCACGCCCGCGCGGCGAAGAAATCGGTGAAACGCAACGGCTGGGGCGTCCCGGGCCTGAGCTGGCTACCCGGAAGCGACCCGGACCCCTTCGGACATGACGACTGAACCGCCCGGACCCGAGAACCATCCCGCCGCCGCCGATCTCCCGATCGGTGAGCGGGTCGTTGTCCGCTACCGCCTGCCCGACGGCAGCGAACCACCGCTGACCGATGTGATCGGCGAGGTGATGTCGACCAATCCGCTCACCGTCATGGGCGCCGACGGCCATCCGGTGCTGATTCCGGCCGGCCGGATCGTCGCGTTGAAAACGCTGTCGCCGCGGCCCATTCGCACCTCCGAGATCCGCGCGCTGGAATCCGCCGCCGCCTACGGCTGGCCGGGCACCGAATACGCCTGGATCGACGGCTGGATGCTGCGCGCCGGCCACGGTTACACCCGCCGCGCCAATTCCGCTGTGCCCATCGGTGATTCGAGCGGCCCGGCGCGGATCGAGCCGGATACCCTGCATCGGATCGGCGCCTGGTACGCCGCGAAGGGTTTACCGCTGCAACTCGCCCTACCGGACCGGCTGGCCACCGTGCCGCCGGGCTGGAACAGCTGGGGCGAAACCCGGGTTCTGGGCATCGACCTGGAGAATTTCGTGCTCCCCCAGGGGCCGTCCATGGTGCGGATCGCCACCGAACCCGATATCGCCTGGCTGGAAATCCACCGCCACCGCGGCGACGAACCCAGCGGCCATACCGCCACCGTGCCGCTGCCCGAGGTGCTCTGCGCGGTGCACGACGGACAGCTGGGTTTCGCCTCGCTGGGGCTGCCGAGCCCGATCGCCATCGCCCGCGGCGCCCTCACCACCGCCGCCGACGGCCGCCGCTGGGTCGGCCTGACCTGCGTCGCCGTCCTGGCCGCGCATCGCCGCCACGGCTTGGCCGCACTGGTCTGCGGGGAACTGCTGCGCTGGGGTCACGATCGTGGCGCAACCCATGCGTACGTGCAGGTCGAGGCCGGTAATGTGGAGGCATTGGAACTCTTCGGCGAACTGGGTTTCCTGGATCACCACAGCTACCGGTACGCCGTCCCCGGAGGCGCCCCGGCCACGCTGTAGCCGCGCCCCACCGATAGAACAGGGATTTTTCGTTGCGACTGGCAACCTGGAATGTGAATTCGATCCGCTCCCGGCAGGACCGGGTCCTGGCCTGGCTGGACCGGCAGGACATCGACGTGCTCGCCCTGCAGGAAACCAAATGCCGGGACGATCAGTTCCCGTTCGAGCGGTTCACCGAGGCCGGTTACGAGGTCGCGCATGTGGGGCTCAACCAGTGGAACGGTGTGGCGATCGCGTCGCGGGTGGGGCTCGAGGACGTGGAGATCGGCTTCCCGGGTCAGCCCGGGTTCGACCGGGACGCCGCGGATACCCTCATCAGCACGCCCACCGTCGAAGCGCGGGCCTTGGGCGCGACCTGCGGCGGGGTCCGGGTGTGGAGTCTGTACGTACCCAACGGCCGCACCCTGAACGATCCGCACTACGAGTACAAACTCGCCTGGCTGGCGGCCCTGCGGGAGAACGCCGCCCGCTGGCTGGCCGAGGACCCGGGTGGGAGAACCGCTCTCGTCGGCGACTGGAATATCGCGCCCACCGACGACGATGTGTGGTCCCCCGAGTTCTTCACCGGGAAAACCCATGTCTCCCAACCGGAACGCGATGCCTTCACCGCGATCACCGACACCGGTTTCAGCGATGTGATGCGGCCCTTCGCGCCCGGCCCCGGGGTCTACACCTACTGGGATTACACCCAGCTGCGCTTCCCGCGTAAGGAAGGTATGCGCATCGATTTCATCCTCGCCTCCCCGGCCTTGTCTGCCACGGTGGTCGATGCCGGAGTCGATCGCGAGGAGCGCAAAGGTAAGGGCGCGAGCGATCACGCGCCGGTGATCGCCGAATTCGGCGACTGACCGGCTAGGTCCACTCCAGCAGCGGGTCGGTGGCGAGGATGACGCCCAGTGGTTCGGGGATCTCGATATCGGTGCCGAAGGGGAAGGTCTCGCGTTCGGCGTAGCGGCCGTCGTCGGGTTCGCTGAAGATGTTGACCTCCCCGGCACCGCGGTCGATCAGCAGGTACAGCGGGATCCCGGTGGCGGCGTAGAGGAACGGTTTGTCCAGCCGGTCGCGCAGTTCGGTGTGCTGGGCCCGGGAGGTGACCTCGATGGTCATCAGTACTGGATTCGGGTCCGACCATTCACCTTCACCGGCGAACGCCGACGCGGGCGCGAGGATCGCGTCCGGCCGCACCCGGCTGCCACCGCTGCGCCCGGCCCGCAGGCCGCGGTCCGCGAACAACCACAGCTCGGAGCGGCGCGGCACCAGGAACCGGGCCAGCCACTGCACGACCCGGCTGTGGTTGGCGTCCGGTCGCGCCTTCGCGGCCAGCAGGCCGTTCAGGTATTCCAGCCGCAGTCCCTCGGATATGCGCTGGGCTGCGGCGTCGAGTTCCTCGAACTCGCCCACGGTCATCAGCGATCCATGCGAGAGCGTCACCGTTCGACCCTATCGCTCACGGCCCCCGGAAGCCGTATTCCGGCAACTTGGGTCGGTTGATGTCACATTTCGCACCCCGACCCATCGCGAGACCAACCTGCGCGCCCCGAGTTCGGCAGCCGTTCATGGTTCGGGGCCCGTCTCGGATCTGGACTGACGGAGCGGGGGAGCGAAGCGGAGGAGCGGAGGAGGGAAGATTCGAGACCAAAGGGGCCCCGAACCCGGGCCCCCCGGGGGGGGGGCCCAAAAAAAATTGGGGGGGGGGGGGGAAAATTTATAAAAAGGGGGGGGGCCCCCCCGGGGGGCGGGGTGGTCGTAATTCCCCCCCCCACCGGGCCCCCCAACCCCGCGCCGCCGGAGGCGGCGCCAAAAATACAGTAGGGTCGGTGGCGGAAAATTTCATCCAACGGGGGCTCGCACCAGCGGGCTGAGAGGACGGCTAGCCCCATCGGGGCGTTCAGGGCTGTCGACCGTATGAACCTGACCGGGTAATGCCGGCGTAGGGAGGAAAAATGACGGGCACATCTGTCGATTCCGTGACCACGGGTCCGATCGAGGGCAGCGTCAAGCACTATCGAGAAGTGGACGGCCTGCGCATTCCGGTGCGCCGGATCCATTTGACCAACGGCGAGCATTTCGACGTGTACGACACTTCCGGGCCGTACACCGACGATTCGGCGGCCATCGACCTGGAAGCCGGTCTGCCGAAACTACGGGACACCTGGGCGAAGCCGGATGTACCGGGCCCCCGGACGCAGCTCGCGTGGGCGCGGGCCGGTGTGGTCACCCCCGAAATGCGATTCATCGCCGCCCGCGAAGGAGTCTCCGCCGAGCTGGTGCGCGAGGAGGTCGCCGCGGGACGGGCCGTGATACCGGCCAACCACCGGCATCCGGAACTCGAACCGACAATCATCGGCAAGAAGTTCCTGGTGAAGATCAACGCCAATATCGGCAATTCCGCGGTGTCGTCCTCGATCTCCGAAGAGGTCGAGAAGATGGTGTGGGCCACCCGCTGGGGCGCAGACACCATCATGGATCTGTCCACCGGCAAGAACATCCACGAAACCCGCGAGTGGATCCTGCGCAACTCCCCCGTGCCGGTCGGCACCGTGCCGATCTATCAGGCGCTGGAGAAGGTGAACGGCGATCCGGCCGCACTCACCTGGGAGCTCTACCGCGACACCGTGATCGAGCAGTGCGAACAGGGCGTCGACTATATGACCGTGCACGCCGGTGTACTGCTGCGGTACGTACCGCTCACCGCGAAACGGGTCACCGGGATCGTCTCGCGCGGCGGCTCGATCATGGCCGCATGGTGCCTGGCCCACCATCGGGAATCGTTCCTGTACACGCATTTCGCGGAACTCTGCGACATCCTGGCCCGCTACGACGTGACGTTCTCACTCGGCGACGGCCTGCGTCCCGGTTCGATCGCCGACGCCAACGACGAAGCACAGTTCGCCGAACTCCGCACCCTCGGCGAACTGACCAAGGTCGCGAAAGCCCACGGCGTGCAGGTGATGATCGAAGGCCCCGGCCATGTGCCGATGCACAAGATCGTGGAGAACGTGCGGCTGGAGGAGGAACTGTGTGAGGAGGCCCCCTTCTACACGCTCGGCCCCCTGGCCACCGATATCGCCCCCGCCTACGACCACATCACCTCCGCGATCGGTGCGGCCATGATCGCGCAGGCCGGAACCGCGATGCTCTGCTACGTCACCCCCAAGGAACATCTGGGCCTGCCCAACCGCGACGACGTGAAAACCGGCGTGATCACCTACAAGATCGCCGCACACGCCGCCGATCTCGCCAAGGGCCACCCGCACGCCCAGCGCCGAGACGACGAATTGTCCAAGGCGCGTTTCGAATTCCGCTGGCGGGACCAGTTCGCCCTCTCCCTGGACCCGGACACCGCCCGCGAATACCACGACGAGACGATGCCCGCGGAACCGGCCAAAACCGCGCATTTCTGCTCGATGTGCGGTCCGAAATTCTGCTCCATGCGCATCTCGGCGGACGTCCGCGAGTACGCGGAACAACACAACCTGACCGATGTGGAGGCCATCGAAGCGGGTATGGCCGAAAAGTCGGCCGAATTCGCCGACTCCGGCAACCGCGTGTACCTCCCGATCACCACCTGATCCAGCTTCTCGGGGCCCGCCCGAATCCGGCGGACAGGGCGGGCCTCGAGTACCGCGTATCATCGAGCTTCCCTCCGCCGACGCCGTATCGGCACATCACGGCCACCAGATCGTCGCGGCGATCACCAGCAGCGGAAGCCCGATCGCGAGGGCGAAACCGATCGCGACCGCGGCGCTCATGGGCCCACCTTCGCGAATGCCCAACGGGCGAAACTCAGTCGCGGCATCACGGTTTCCACATCGGCCACATCCATGACCGCGTTGAGTTCGAGCGGGCTCAGGTGATCGGGTTCCGGCAGGATCACCAGATCGGCCCCAGCGTTGCGTGCCTGGACGGCCACCCGGAGCACCGACCGTTCGTCGGGCCACACGAGGCGGTACCCGAGGTGGCGGGCGAGTCGGTGTATCTGGGCGCGATCCCATTCGGGTGCACGGCTGATTTCATAATCGATCCAGCCAAACGCCATCGAGTGGTTCATGGCGCTGCCCCCGGCACCGCGTCAGGGAGCGCGAACCCCGGGAGGATCTCGAACTCGGGGTGAGGGCTCAGGTTCAGCCGGTACATGACGCGGTCACCGGTGAATGCGGTCCTGCCGTGCATCCACCGGTGGTTGTGCAGGACGTACCCCTCGCCGGGCTCCAGCGTGAACCGCACCGTGTGCCGGTCGATCGCATCCTCCAGTTGCGGCAGCCAGCGGGTCACCTGCGGCGAGTACTGGGCGAGTCCGTCCCGCCGGTACCGGACCCGGACCCGGCCGCCGCTGGTGGGCTCGAATACGGAACCGAGATACCCGGCGGCACCGCCGAACAAGGCTGTGCGGGGCTGCGATAACACCTCGACCGCCTCCGGCGCGCTAGTCGCGAGATCGGTGTAGACGCGCTGTCCGTCGATCGCGAGGCATTCCCCGCCCGATGCGGCGCGCCGCACGCACACGACCAGCAGTAGCACCGGCGGGTCGATCACACCGGAACGGTCTGTGTGCGGAGCCAACGCGCCGGCACCGAAGCCACCGAACCCCATAGGCCGGGCGACGCCGCCGCGGTTCTGCAAGGTGGTGATCCCGTCGCTGTCGCTGTCCCGGTGCGGCACGACCCGGCCCAACGACGCCGCGAGCGTGACGAACTGCGACCGGGAATTGACACGGTCGAACCTGGCGATTCCGTCGGACACGAGACCGGCCGCCACGCTCGCCGCCCAATCCTGCTGCAAGTGAACCAACATGCGCTAACGGTCCCCCTCGCCCCCGACACAGGTCCACTGACAAATTGTCACCACCGATCGCCCGGCCGTACGCCCCTGGCGCTGCTAGCGTTCCGGGCATGACCGGCTACGTTCCGCACATGTACTCGATCTCGATCAAGGGCGTTGCAGTTCGCGACGGCCGAGTGCTGCTGTTGAAGAACGAACGCGAGGAATGGGAACTGCCCGGCGGCCGAATCGAACCGGACGAGACCCCCGAAGAGTGCGTCGCCCGTGAGATCACCGAGGAAACACAGTGGCCTGTGACCACAGGGCCGATCCTCGACTCGTGGATCTACTACATCAACGCCGCCGAGAAACACGTCTTCATCGTCACGTACGGCTGCTACCCGGACACCAACGCCGAACCCGTCCTATCCCACGAACACAAAGAGGTCGGGCTGTTCGCCGAGGACGAGATCGCCGGACTGAACATGCCCGAGAACTACAAGCGGTCGATCCTGACCTGGTTCGCCCAGTTGAGAGCCGCCGAGAGCGTGTAAGGGGACTGCGGTGGACGGGCTCAGATGCCATGCATGCGGGATCACGATCAGTCGACTTGCCACCGCCGCCGTATGCCCCACCTGCGCCGCCAACACCGCCCCGCCGCCGCCCGCGGTCCGCGCCGCGCCGATCGTCGCCGCGGTGTGGCTGTGGGCAAGCCCGGAAGCAGCCACCGCGATAGCGACCCGGGACCTGCCGACCATACTGCGCGTATATCGGCGCCTCAACGGGCTCAGCCAGGTAGCCCTCGCCGAACACTTGGGCTACGACAAGTCCTACGTTTCGATGATCGAGACCGGCCGACGCGCCATATCGGACGTCACCACCCGCCGACACATCGCGTCACGGCTCGGGCTGCCCATGCACATACTCGGCGTCACCGACGTAGATGACGCAGAGTTCCGGTCAATGCTCCAGTTCGGCGACAGCACGGTGCGACTCGCAGAGATCGCCCGCCAAGCCGGGCACGCCGTTGAAGCCGTCAACGAACTGTGGCCGCTGGTGGCACGGCTGGAGGCCCGCGCCGCCGAGGGCCACATGGAACGCGACAGCCTTATCTTGCTGGCACAAGCCCGAACGGCACTCGGGGTATCGCTGGGCACCGTGCTCCCCGAGGAAGCTCTCGGGTCCGCGGCGCGATGTACGGGGCAAGCGGTGGAGATCGCCGAACACCTCGACGACGACGCGTTCCACGCTCACACCCTGCGCATGCAGGGCAACGAACTACGCAAGGCCGGGCATGCCGTCGAGGCGGTCGCCCGGCTGGAGCGGTCGCTGGAGTTGTCCCGCAACCCAGCAGACCAGGGCGGAACGCTCGCGTTCCTGTGTCGCGCGCTCGGCGAACTCGGCGACGCCCAACAATTCGACACCGCGCTCGATACCTACCAACGGCTACTCGATACGCACCCCGGTAGCGGTCTGCTGTTTCAGCCGTTCACCCTGCGGGAGATACGGCTGCGCGGGCTGCTGGGCACCGGCCGGGCCGTCGAGGCCGGCCGTCACCTGGGCGATGTGGCCGGCGCTCCGGCTGCGCCTCAATGGCACATCATCGAGCGCGTGACGACCGGCGAAGTGCTGGTCTCTATAGGCGACGCGGACGCCGCGGTATCAGCGTTCACCGAGGCCATTGCCGAAGCCGAGCGGCATCGGCTGCCGCACCAAATACAGCGCGTCGTCCGTGCTGCTGTTCAAAACGGCATGCCCGATCTGGCGGCGGAGGGGAGCACTGCGCTCCAGCGGATCCGCGCAACCTTGGCGGGATAGCCAGGATGTTGGGAGGTGTGTCTCCTGCAACTACTCTTCACCATCCGAGGACGGCCGCTCGAGTCACAGGACCTGCTCATGCGATGACCCGTGGGCCTCGGCGTAATCGAGCGACCGCGATTACCACTCGAAGGATGCCGACAGCGTCGAACAGCAGGTCCACCGGGTAGTCGGCCTCGTCGGTCCGGTCGTAACAGATCGACGGACCGAATCCGTACAACAGTTTCCGCCCCGGGATCGTTGACCCGACGATTCCACGCTTGCTTCATTCGCGGACTACGGCGGCGTTCCCAGCGTGACCATGATCGCTGCGGTCGCGATCCCCTTGATGGTGATCGCGGCCTTGGCCACCCATTGCAACGCACGCGCCTCGATCGCCCGGCAGAACCCGGAAGCCGCCGCGAACCCCCAAGCGGCGATGCGGATGGCGCGAGCAGCCGGTGATGCCGCGCTGGGCGCGGAGATCCTGGCAGCGATGAGTCACCAGGCCACCTACGTCGGCCGGCCCGGCGACGCCGTGGACCTCGCACGCGCGGCACAGATCGCGGCGCGCTCGGCCGGCCTGCCCGCGCTGGAAGCCGGGTGCCACATGGTGGAAGCCCACGGCCACGCCGCCCGTTCCGATGCTCGATCCTGCGGGGGCTCGCTGAACGCGGCCGAGGGCGCATTCGACCGGGACAATGCCGGCCGTCCGACATGGCTGGCCTATCTCGACTCGGCGTATATGTCCGCCAAAGCCGGCCAATGCTTCCGAGACCTGGGTGAAAACGATCGTGCCGCCGTGCTGGCACGGCAATCACTCGATATGAGTGACGGGTACCAGCGGGGAAAGGTGTTCAACCTGTGCCTGCTCGCGTCGAGCCTCATCCCCGAGGATCCGCACGAAGCCGTTCGGATCGGTACCCAGGCGCTCGAACTGTCCGGAACTGTGGAGTCCCGCCGAACCCGTGCCTACCTCCGAGACGTGCGGGCACGACTTGCTCCCTACCGCGATATTCCGATGGTCGAGGAATTCCGTGATCGAGTGGCGAACGTCAGGTCAGCGTGAGCGCCCGATACACACCGACCACGGTCGCCGCACCGACAACCTCACCGCGGGAGATCATCTCGACCGCCTCGTCGAGTGGCACCCATCGGATCGTCTCGGCCTCGTTGATGTCCGGCAGGGTCTCGGTGAGCTCGGCACCGCGGGCCAAGTAGATCTCCTGGGATGGTCCAAGGTTCCGACCGCAGGCTGATAGGTCACAAGATGTTCCATCGTGAGCGGACGCCAGCCGGTCTCCTCTTCGACCTCACGGGCCGCCGCGGCGGCAACATCTTCGGCGTGATCGACGTACCCTCCAGGCAGCTCCCACACCCACTGGTCGATGATCCACCGGTGCCGGTACATCAGCAGTACCTCGCGGTTGTCGTTGAGTACCAGTGTCATCGCACACCGAGGCATCCGGGCAACGTACTGGGTGAACTCCGTCCCGTCCGGGAGACGAATATCGGCCGTCGACAGCCGGATGTGCCGATTCTCGTCGACCAGTCGCTCACCGAGGATCGTCCACTGGGTATCGCTCACCTCACCGACGGTAGCGGAACCGGTCCGGCGGCGGATGCATACGGACATCGGCACAAAAAGTGCAGGTCCAGCGCGGTCGGCTCCACTCGGCTGTAGGCGTGGCGAGAGCCGAAGGCGCCTACGCGCCTTGTACCCGATGTGAGAAAGAAACGCTCCTCCCGATCGTCCAACCGGGCCGCTGAAACCGCCCCCGAACTGCAGTAATCGCTCTGTCCCGGTCCGGGACCATTCGGCGCGCTCTGCCGTGCAACGGTCCCGAGACGGCCAGAATTGACAGATGGTTGTAATAATCGTTGTCGTACAATAGAGCGGTGTCTACTACACGTGCCGGCTCAACTACCAACGTGTCGGTATCCATACCGACCGACCTACTGACCGCGGTCCGGGACCGGGCCGGTCAACGCAACGTATCGGCGTATATCACCGAAGCGGTGCGCCACCAGCTCGAGATGGACGGATTGGCCGAAATCGTCGCCGAGTACGAATCGGCCAACGAACCGCTCACCGAAGCCGAGATCGAGGCGGCGGCGCGGGAGATGTTCGGTTCAGGCAACACAACCACCGGTCGCGGCGCAGCGTGACCGAGCCCCAGGTCCGGTCGATTGTTCTCGATTGCCAGGCGCTCGGCCTGCTCCTGGAGAAGGATCGGGCGCTGACCGCTCGGATCGAGGCCGCTCGCCGAGCGGGCGTCCCGGTGCGGGTGTCGGTTCTGACGATCGTGGAGGCCGTCCACGGAAAAACCGATATCGCACGCCTGAACAGGTATCTTTCCCGGTTGCGGGTCGAACCAGCCCTCCCCGACGACTCGCTGAGCGCAGTGAAATTACTGCGCGCCGCGGGCGGCTTGCACGGTCACAAATACGCGATCGACGCGCTGGTCGCGGCCATGGCGTTACGAGGCCCAACCCCCACGCTGGTACTCACCCCGGACCGCGACGACTGGGAAAAGCTCTGCGGCGATCGGGTCGCCATCCACGACGTATGAGCCTCTCCGGTCTGCGCTGCACCACAAACTGCCCACAGGCTGCGGCAGTCGGCCGTGGAGCGAGGTCCATCGGCGGGCACCAGCTGCCGGTTCTGGGCAGCCCGTCTCGGTAGACTCGCGGCGTGGCACGGATCTGGTGGGTACTCGCGCGGAGGCTGAATGTTGTTCAGCTCGTGTGGGTCGCCGTGCTGACTCTTGTGGTCGCGGCGACGGCCGGTATCGACGGTCCGACCACGGCTATCGGTGCCGCGGTTGCTGTCGCGGTGGTTATTGCTATCGCGGGCCGTGGCGCTGTTTCCCAGCTGCGTCTGCTGACCTCCACAGATATCGGGCCGCCACGGGAGGAGAAGCGTCTACGCGGCGCTTTCCGCAGGCAGAGCGCTCCTGATACCCCTGGCCGCCCGCGTCGTCCCCGAGCACCCGGACGGGTTCCGGCCGCGGTGTAGCGCTGTTCGCTGCTGCGCCGGGTCACCTTCGTCCTGTTTCCCACGTCCCAGCCGCCGAGTCCGGCACTGGGCGTGAACCCTATTCGCACTCCGCGGTAGTACCGCGGCGTGCGGCGAAGAGGTGCTCACCATGCTCGACTTCATCTATTACCCCGTGTCCGCGATCCTCTGGTTCTGGCACAAGGCCTTCGGTGCGGTGCTCGGGCCGAACAACGGCATAGCCTGGGCTCTGACAGTCGTGTTCCTTGTCTTCACTCTCCGGCTGTTGCTGTTGAAACCCGCCATATCCCAAGTCCGGACCGCCCGCCAGATGCAGGAACTGGGGCCGCAGAACAAAGCCCTTCAGAAAAAGTACGCCGGTAACCGGCAGCAGCAAGCCGTCGAAATGCAGAAACTTCAGAAGGAACACGGATTCAACCCGCTGATGGGCTGCTTACCGGTGCTGGTGCAAGCGCCGGTGTTTCTCGGCCTGTTCCATGTTCTGCGTTCGTTCAACCGCACCGGAACCGGATTCGGGGAACTCGGGATGAGCGCCGAGGCCAACGCGGCAACCCCGAACTATGTATTCAGCGCCGCCGATGTGCAGTCGTTCCTCAGCGCCCGCCTGTTCGGTGCACCCATCTCCGCGGCCGTCACCAGCCCCGAATCCACGCTTGCTTCTTTCGCGGACTACGGCGGTGTTCCCAGCGTGACCGTGATTGCTGCGGTCGCGATCCCCTTGATGGTGGTCGCGGCCTTGGCCACCCATTTCAACGCACGCGCCTCGATCGCCCGGCAGGCCCCGGAAGCCGCTGCGAACCCCCAGGCGGCGATGATGAACAAACTGATGCTGTGGGTCTTTCCGGTCGGCGTCCTCATCGGCGGACCGATCCTCATGATCGCGATCCTGCTGTACTGGGTGAGCAACAACCTGTGGACCTACACGCAACAACACCTGGTGTTCGCCCGCATCGACCGGCAAGAAGCGGCCGACCGGCAACGCGCGATCACCGAACAACGGAACGTCACAGCACCCAGTCCGGGCGCCCGGCCGGCTCGGCAGAAACGAAACAAGAAAAAATAGCGGGAATACCCCGGGCGTTCGCTGGCAGACTGCTCCCACGTGGAACGGTCATTCGAGGAGTTGCTGGAAGAAGCGGCGGCGGCGCCGGTGGAGGGCTGGGACTTCTCCTGGCTCGACGGCCGGGCCACCGAGCAGCGGCCGTCGTGGGGGTATCAGCGACTGATGAGTACCCGGCTCGCGACCGTGGACGCCGCCCTCGATATCCAGACCGGTGGGGGTGAGGTGCTGGCCGGGGCCGCGAAGTTCCCGCCGACCATGGCCGCCACCGAGTCGTGGCCGCCCAATATCGCCAAAGCTACCGCGCTGCTTCATCCGCGGGGTGTGGTCGTCGTCGCCGATCCGGACGAGCCGCCGCTGCCGTTCGCCGACGCGGCGTTCGATCTGGTCACCAGCAGGCATCCGGCCACGATTTGGTGGGACGAGATCGCGCGCGTACTGCGATCCGGCGGCAACTACCTTGCGCAGCACGTCGGGCCCGCCAGCGTGTTCGAACTGGTCGAATACTTCCTGGGTCCGCAGCCCGCGGCGCGGCGCAAACGCCATCCCGACGACGAAGCCGCAGCGGCAGAGACTGCCGGCTTGCGGATCGTCGACCTGCGCAGCGAGCGGCTACGTGTGGAATTCAACGACGTCGGCGCGGTGGTGTACTTCCTGCGCAAGGTCGTCTGGATGGTTCCCGGCTTCACCGTCGAAGCCCACCTCGATCGCCTCCGGCGACTCCACGAGCAGATCCAGCAGCACGGCCCGTTCATCGCACACTCCGCCCGCACCCTGATCCGAGCCGAAAAACCCTGATAACTGGGCAACGCCACGCGCTCATCGGCATTGCCCAGTCGCAGCGGCGGGTTTCAGGCGGGACGGACCAGCAGCGCGGTGATCCGCCGCACCACCGGGAGGACGAGCAGCAGGATCGGGAAGGCGATCGGCCAGGAGACCGCCCAGGAACGCAGCCACAGCCCGATCGCGAGGCCGTCGCTCATGACGGTGCTGATGAGCGAGACCAGGCAGGTCATCAGGAGTGAGAGCAGCAGCGGCAACACCACGGCGGCGCTCCGTGCGGGCAATTTGTAATAAGAACGCGAAGAATTCATCGATACTCCGTAAACGTCGTCGAGGCAACGGTCATGCCGGAGGCAGACCTTCGCGTTGATTGACGTGAACGCTTACGGCGATCGGAATCGCGACGCCGATAGTAGGCGAGACCCCGGCGGCGCGCAACGAGACGATGCGAATCGGTGGCGAAAACCGGTCCAGCACATAGGTTCTTGCGGTAGTCAGCCCACGGCGTCTCGGAACCGGCGGCCGCGAGCAGGCTGGTGGACGGGGCGCCGACAAGGCTGACGCACTTCGAAGTGCCTTTTGTAAGCCCTTCATTACTCACTCATGATGGTGTTACGCACTACTAGTGAGGTGAGCATGATGGTCGGGCAATCGACTCGCTTCGAGGATCCCGGGTCATCACGAGCCGGAGGAGAAAGAAGTGAGCTTCCTCCGTACCCTCGGCGGCACAGCCTGCGAAGCCCTCCGGGCCGAGCCCGGATGGGGCGATACGCCAGGAAGGGCGCGGTGCTGCGCATCGGCGGCTCAGCCGGCCGGCGCGCTGACCGATTTCTTGCTTCGGCCGACTCCGGTCAGTTCACTGGCGGCGCGGTTGCCGGCGATCTCACGGTGGTGGGCGGCAGCCCAACCCGCCATCGCCGTCACCGCGTCCAGCAGGGACCGCCCCAGGTCCGTCAGCTCGTACTCCACCCGCGGCGGGACCTCGGGGTACGCGGTCCGCGTGATCAGTCCATCGCGCTCGAGGTGCTTGAGGGTCTGGGTGAGCATCCGCTGGGAGATGCCCGGGATGCTCACGTGCAGGTCGGAGTAGCGCAACGAGCCGGCGCTCAGGGTGCCGACGATCAACACAGTCCACTTGTCACCGATGCGATCGAGCACCTCACGGATGAAGGCGCTGTCCTCCGGCCACGCCTGGCACGGACCACCGCTCCGCCGCGCTGACGCCATCCCACTCACCTCTCATCCGGTGTGCAACCGCACTACCAGTATGTAAGACCCGACCGGCGAGCACCCAACGCTCCACGGCAACGACTTCGCTCAGGCCGATCACCCGACCGCACTCTCGACACCACCGGAAAGGAACATCCATCCATGTCGTACCTGCTTCATATCGACTCCTCCGCGCTCGGCGACGCCTCGGTTTCGCGCCAGGTCGCACACTCATTCCTCGAGAGCTGGGACGGTGCGGTCGTCCACCGCGACCTCGCCGCAGCACCCGTACCGCATATCAGCGCTGCCGGCATCACCGCCCGCGTCACCGATCCCGCCGACTACACCGACGAGCAGTCGGCCGCGGCCGCATTACAGGACGAGCTCATCGAGGAGTTCCTCGGCGCCGGGGCCTACCTGTTCACGGTCCCGATGTACAACCTGTCGATGCCGTCGGTGTTCAAGGCCTGGCTCGACCAGATCATCGTCTCCGGGCGCACGTTCCGGCCGTCCCCGGCTGCCGGGCGTCCGGCGGTGCTGATCTCCGCCCGGGGTGGCAGCTACCGTCCCGGTGCGCCCAACCACGGCTTCGACTACGTCGTGCCGACTCTCGAGGCGGTGCTCGGACGCGAGGAACTGCTGGGGCTCGATGTCACGACCGTCGTCCCCGAGCTCACCATGGCCCCCGAGACGCCGGCACTCGCCGAACTCGTCCCGATCCACGAGGCATCCATGGCCGACGCCCACGCCCGCGCCCGGGAACTCGCCGCGACGATCACCACCGCAACCGCCGCCTGAAACCCGGACCGCTTGCCGGGCCGGTGATTCCGGTGGTCTGGTGGACCGATGATCGATCCACGGTTCGTCTTTCTCGGTGCCGCACTCAGCATGGTGGGGACGCTCAGTTATGCGTTGCTCACCGTGCGCGGTGAGGTGAAACCGAACCGCCTCTCGTGGTTTCTGTGGGCGGCCGCGTCGTTGACCGGGTTCGGCGCCCAGCTCGACGACGGCGTGGGCTGGCCCGCGGTGCTCACTTTTTCGATGGGCGCGGGGCCGGCGGTGGTTTTCCTCGCATCGTTCGCGAACAGGTCGAGCTATTGGCGGCTGTCGTTCCCCGATCTGCTCTGTGGCACGGCTTCGGTACTGGCGCTGGCGCTCTGGCTGGCGCTGGACGATCCGCAGACGGCCGTGGTGTTCGCGGTACTCGGTGATCTGGCGGCGGCGATCCCGACCTTCCGCAAATCCTGGTCGGCGCCCGGCACCGAGAACCCGCTCGTGTTCGGACTGCTGGGGGTGAACGGAATCCTCACGCTGCTCACTGTCACCGTGTGGGATCCGGCGGCGTGGGCCTTCCCCGCCTACGCGACCGGTTTGGGTATCGGACTCTTCCTGATCATCGTGGTCCGGCAGCGGGTGGTCCGGGCAAGGGGCCCAGGCGGCGGCATCTAAATGAAAATGGTTATCATTTACTGGTGACCAGTCCCGCGCTCTCCCACCCGTTGCCCGTGACCGTGCTGTCCGGATTTCTCGGCGCCGGCAAAACCACCCTGTTGAACCACATACTCGCCAACCGCGAAGGCCGCCGGGTGGCGGTGATCGTGAACGATATGAGCGAGGTGAATATCGACGCGGCCCTCGTCGCCGGCCAGGGACATCTGGACCGGACGCAGGAGAAGCTGGTCGAACTCACCAAAGGTTGTATCTGCTGCACGTTGCGGGAAGACCTGATCGAGGCCGTGGGCAAGCTCGCCCGGGAAGGACGGTTCGACCAGCTCGTCATCGAATCCACCGGCATCTCCGAACCGATGCCGGTCGCGGCGACCTTCGAATGGGAATTCGAGGACGGCTTCTCCCTCGGCGAACTCGCCCGCCTCGACACCATGGTGACGGTCGTGGACGCCTCCACCTTCCTCACCGAGATCACCCGCGGCGAAACCCTTGCCGCGCGCAATCTGGAAGCCGGCGAAGGCGACGAACGCGGTATCGCCGACCTGCTCGCCGATCAGGTGGAATTCGCCGACGTCCTGCTGATCAACAAGACCGACCTGGTGAGCCCGCAGATCGTGGGCGCCGTGGAAGCGACCGTGCGGCGGATGAATCCGCGGGCCGAACTGATCCGCACCAGCAACGGCATCGTGGAACTCGGCGAGGTACTCGGCACCGGACGCTACGACCCGGTGGCCGCGGCCGGCACCGAAGGCTGGCAGGAGGAGCTGGCCGGCGGTCATGTGCCGGAAACCGAGGAATACGGAATCAGCAGCATGACCTACCGCGCCGACCGGCCGTTCCATCCGCAACGCCTGGCCGATGCACTGGCACAGGTGCGGCGACTGTTGCGCAGCAAGGGTTTCTGCTGGATCGCCAGCCGGCCCGAACTCGCCGCGATCTGGTCGCAGGCGGGTCCGAATCTCACCTTCGAACCCGCCGCCTGGTGGTCGTCGCTGGACATTCCGGCCGGCCAGGAAATCGTTTTCATCGGCGTCCGCCTGGACCGCACGAAGCTGCGGGCGATGCTGGACGAGGCGCTGCTCACCGATACCGAATACGCGGCCGGCCCGAGTGTGTGGGCCACCTACCCCGACTCTTTCCCCGCCTGGGACACCGTCCACGAACACTCCTGAAACCCGGTCGACCGGTTCCGTCGGCGTCGGGCATCGGCATCCGCCGGGGCCGCGCGGCCGGCAGGAACCGGCCGAGTTCAGTTGGACAGTCCCGGCGCCCGGTGCACGTAGGTGCGGTCGGTGACCTGATCCAGCAGGAAGTCCGCGATATCGGCCCGCGCGATCTTCAGCGCGAGCCCGCGTTCGCCGGCACCGAATCCGTGGCGGTAGGTGCCGGTGCGGGGGCCGTCGGTGAAAGCGCTGGGGCGCACAATGGTCCACTCCAGGTCGCTGGCTCGAACATAGGCCTCCTGTTGCTGGTGATCGGCGTAGGCGGGGCGCAGCAGCAGGCCGAACATGATGTATTTCCACAGAAAGTTCAGGTTTCCCCGGCTGTCACCGGCGCCGAGGGTGGACTGGCAGACAAGCCGTTTCACCCCGGCCCGGTTCATCGCCTCGATCACCGTGCGGGTGCCCTCGGCCCGCACCACGCCCTTACGGCCGTTCCCGAGCGCCACCAGGACCGCGTCCTGGCCGGTGACGGCTCGTTCGACCGCACCGGGGTCGAGTACGTCGCCTTCTACGATGTGCAGCCGTTCGTGTACCCGGTCGAGCCGGGCGGCGTCCCGGGTGAGCGCCGTGACCTCGTATCCGCGTTCGAGCGCCTGATCGACAATGTGCCGGCCGACCGTACCGGTGGCTCCGAAAACCGCGATTCGCATATCCGCTCCTGAGTGTCGAAAAGTGTTGGCTGATTGCTGAATCCAGTACAGCCGCCAGAAGCGAGACGGAACATGGCTCGAACGCTCTGCTACATAAGCGTGCGTCTACGGGAGGTCACAGTGCGCGAAAGACCTGCGCAGTCGCCTCGTCCGCCGGGTAGAAGGCCTCGATATGCAGTTCGTCGATCGTGACATCGGTCGCCGACATCGCCGAGGTGGTGACGCTGAAGAAGGAGAACTCCGCATCGCCCAGGCCCAGCCGCAGCGGTATCACCACATCGGCGCGCGCCACGACCCCGGTATCCCGGCACGGGTAGGCCGACACCTCTTCCAGAAGTGACCGCAGACGCGGATCACCGGTGGCCGCCAGCCGGGACCGGATCTGACTCAGCAGATGCCCCCGCCACTGCCCCAGGTTGCGTATCCGCGGCGCCAGCCCGTCCGGATGCAGCGAGATCCGGATCGCGTTGACCGGCGGTTCGAGCAGCTCCGGGGCACATCCCTCGAGCAGCACATCGGTGGCCGTATTGCGGTCGACCACATCCCAGCAGCGGTCCAGGACCAGCGCCGGATGCGGCAGATGCGCGTCGAGCAGGGTCCGGAAGGCGTCCATCACCGCTCGTAACTCGGGTGCGTCCGGGTCGCGCTGGCCATAGCGGGGCGCGTATCCGGCCGAGAGCAGTAGTTCGTTGCGTTCCCGCAGCGGTACGTCGAGGTGGGCGGCGAGCCGCTCGATCATCTCGCGGGTGGGTCGTGACCGGCCGGTCTCCACGAAACTCAGATGCCGCGTCGATACTTCCGCCTGCGCGGCGAGCTGCAACTGACTCAACCGCCGGCGCTCCCGCCACGCGCGGAGCAGTCCGCCTACCGAAGGTTCGGTGTCCACTGTCGCCACCTCTCGGATGCTAGCCGCTGCGGTAGCCGATCCCATTACCTCCGGGGTAATCGTCAACCCGCCGGATCGTGGCGATGCTGTGAGCACACATTCGAACGACTCGGAGGACAACCCGATGAACGACATCGTCACCACCTACCTGCGGACCTGGAACAGCACCGACCCGCAGGCCCGCGCCGCGCTGCTGGCCGAGCACTGGACGCCGGCGGCCACCTACACCGATCCGCTGGCCGAGGCGGCGGGACGCGACGTGATCGGTGCCACCATCGGCGCTGTGCACGAACAGTTCCCGGGATTCGTGTTCACCCAGGTCGGCGAACCGGACCACCATCACCGCCAGGTCCGCTTCCAGTGGGGTCTGGGGCCGGCCGGCGCGGAACCGGTGATCATCGGATTCGATGTCCTGGTCACCGACGAGGAGGGCCGTATCGACACCGTGCTGGGCTTCCTGGACAAGGTTCCGGGCTGAGCGACAGCCGGCGCCGATTCAGGACGGCGGCGGGCCGAGGTTGCGCAGGCGGGCATTGAGGTACCGCTGCTCGGGCAGGCTGGCGGTGAGCGCAGCGGCGCGGCGGTAGTTCTCCCGCGCCGCCGCCAGATCCCCGGCCATCTCGAACAGGTGGGCGCGCACGGCGTAGGTCCGGTGGTGCCGGCGCATCGCCGGGTCGTCGAGCAGCGGAAGGGTCGACCGCAAACCTTCCGCGGGCCCGGCGACCATCGCGACCGCGACGGCCCGGTTCAGGGTCACCGAGGGGCTCGGCGCCACTCGGTCGAGCATCGCGTAGAGCACCGCGATCTGCCGCCAGTCCGTGCTCGCCCAGGTGCGCGCCTCCGCGTGGACGGCCGCGATCGCCGCCTCGAGCTGGTAGCGGCCGATATATCCGCGGGGCAGCACCTGTTCGAGAATCGCGATCCCCTCCGCGATCGCGGCCGCGTCCCACCGGCCACGGTCCTGTTCCGCCAGCGGCACCAGTTCACCCCGCGCATCGGTCCGCGCGGCGGAGCGGGCGTGGGTGAGCAGCATCAGCGACAGCGCCCCGGCCACCTCGTCGTGGTCGGGGACGGCCCGGTGCAGGATCCGGGTCAGCCGTATCGCTTCCCGCGCCAGAACCGAATCCTGCACGGACGTCCCGGTGCTGACGGTATGCCCGGCGGTGAACATCAAGTGGCAGGTATCGAGCACCGCGGCCAGCCGGTCCGGCAGGTCCGCCGGTGCGGGCAGCTCGAACCGGGCGCCCGATCGGCGCAACGTCGCTCGTGCACGGGTGAGACGCTGCGCCATGGTGCGTTCCGGAACCAGATACGCGGCCGCGATCCGGTCGGCCGGCAGGCCCGCGACAGCGTGCAGGGTCAGCGCCACCTGGGACGACCGGGTGAGACTCGGATGACAGCACAGCAGGAAGAGCCGCAACGTATCGTCGGCGGCTTCGGGTTCCGGGAGGTCGGCGGCCGGTGCGAGGCCGGTATCGGCCGGCTGCGCGGCGGCCACCGCGATTTCGCGCCCGGCCCGCGCGCGCTCGGCACGTAGCCGGTCGATCAGGCGCCGCGAGGCCACCCGGATCAGCCAGCCGCGCGGGTTGTCCGGTACTCCATCCCGGGCCCAGCGCACCGCGGCCGCCTCGGCCGCCTCCTGGGCGGCATCCTCACATTCGCCCAGGTCGCCGTGGCGGCGCGGGAGCGCGGTGAGGACGTGCGGCGCCTCCCGGCGCCACACTTCGGCCACCGCCGGCGAGTCGGCGGTCACCTGTCGTCGCCACCCGGCCACATCGTGGGCCGCAGTTCGACCGTCTCACCGGGGCCCGCGAAAACCGCCGCGATCTCCTCCGCCCGCGCGTGGTCCTCCACATCGATGAGGAAGAATCCGGCCAGATGCTCCTTGGCCTCGGAGTACGGGCCGTCACCGGCCACCGCCGTGCCCGCCTCCCACCGGTACAACCGGGCGGCGTCGGGCGAACCCAGCGCCTCACCGCCCAGCAACTCGCCCTTCTCCTGCATCTCGGTGAGCAACCGTTCGAAATCCCCGCTGATCCGGTCGCGTTCGGCCTGCGGCAGCGCCTGGAATTCGGCCAGGTAGTCACCGGTCGGGTGGCCCCAGGGCTGCGGATTGGAATGGATCAGTATCACGTATTTCACGATCTACTCCTCACTCGGTGGTGGATGGACCCGTCCGGTCCATCCTCACCGGGAACGTCGGAGCCGGGCCCGCGCTGTCGACATCGATCCGGCCCCGATTCCGGTTCCTACTCGCCGGCGCGGTATTTGTCGAAGAATCCGGTGATCTCCTCGGTCATCAGCGCCGGCGCCGCATGGTGCAGATAGTGGCTGTGTACCTCGTGGGTCCGCCAGGACACCACATTGTGGTCCCGTTCGGCGAACCGCCGGATGCCGTGGAAATCCCCGGTCGAGCCGGACAACGCGAGCGGGACCGTGCTCGGTACGGTGGGCTGCTCGGCCTTGTCCTTCTCGAAGTAGTGGCGGATCGCCGAACCGGCGGTTCCGGTGAACCAGTGGATGGCGATATTGGTGACGACGAATTCGTCGTCCAGATCGGGCCCGAGCAGTTGACTGTTCCAGCCGAGCAGGCCGGCCGGGGAATCGGTCAGCGCATGGGCGAGAGTCTGCGGCTGCTGTGATTGCAGGACGTTGAAGCCCATCTTGTTCTTGACGAACCAATCCAGCGTCGCCATGGCCTGCTGCTCGCCGGCGTCCAGATCGGCCAGTTCGGCCGGATCACCGGACGGGAACGAATAGACCTGCGCGACATGCACTCCCACCACCTGCTCGGGAGCGTATCGGCCCAGCTCCGCAGAGATGGCCGAACCGCCGTCGTTACCCACCGCACCGTACCGGTGGTAGCCGAGACGGCTCATCAACTCCGCCCAGGCGCGGGCGATCCGGGCATCGTTCCAGCCCGATTCCGTGGTGGGCCCGGAGAAGCCGTACCCGGGCACCGAGGGGATGACCAGATCGAAACCGGCCGCCGTGAGCGGTTCGACGAGACCGAGGAATTCGACGAAGGTCCCGGGCCAGCCGTGCGTCAGGATCAGCGGAAACGCCTGCGCGGCGGTGGACCGCACATGCACGAAGTGGATGAGCTGACCGTCGATTTCGGTGCGGAACTGAGGGTAGGCGTTCAGTTTGCGCTCCACTTCGCGCCAGTCGAGCGAGCGCCAGACCTCGGCCAGGTGCCGCACCCGGTCGACGCTCACGCCGTACTCGTCCCCGGAGCCGGGGATCTGCTGCGCCCAGCGGGTGCGGTCCAAGCGGGCGTGCAGATCCTCGATATCGGCGGCGGGGATTTCGATGCGGAAGGGCTGAACGGCGGTCATATCGGACTCCTTCGGAACGGAATGCTTTGTTCTGTTTGAACAGTATCAGAACGGATCATTCCGTTTCAAGTGCTAGTCTCGGAACATGCCCGGATCAGCCGATAACACCGCAGCCAAACCTCTCCCCGGCCGCAAAGCGCAGGCCGCGCGCAACGACGGACTCATCCTCGACGCCGCACGCGCGGTATTCCTCGCCGACGCGAACGCACCGATCTCGGCCGTTGCCGAACGAGCCGGCGTCGGTATCAGCGCCCTCTACCGCCGCTACCCCAGCAAGGAGGTCCTGCTGCGGACGCTCTGCCACGACGGCCTGCGCCGTTACAACGCCGAAGCCGATACCGCACTGGCCGAACCCGACGGCTGGCAAGGCCTGGCGACATTCCTGGAACGCGTGGTCGACGCCGATGTGCACTCACTGACCGTCCATCTCGCGGGCACCTTCACCCCCGACGAATCGTTGCTGCCCGACGTCCGGCACGCCGAGAAGGTGAACGCCGAACTGGTCCGGCGAGCCCACGAATCCGGGCAGCTGCGCCGCGAGGTGACCCCCCAGGACCTCGGTCTCGTACTCGAGGCCTGTGCCGCGGTCTCGACCCCCGATGCCGAGCGCACCGGCCAGTTGCGCCGGCGGATCCTCGCCCTCCTGCTCGCCGGCCTGCGCGCCGACGGTGAACTCCCCGGCCCGCCACCCGGCGCCGGAGAGTTCGCTTGGCGATGGAACCGCGACCGCCACCCCGGCACGCGTACATGACCGGCCGGATGCCGCCCGGATATGCGTGTCGTAGAGGGTGACCGGTGCGGATCAGGCGCGTCCGAGGGCGAGCGTGACGTTGTGCCCGCCGAAGCCGAAGGAATTCGTCAGGGCGAACTCGCCCGCCTGCGCACGCGCGCGACCGTGGACGATATCGAGGTCCACATCGGGATTGTCGAGGTTGAGCGTGGGCGGGACCACCCCTTCGCGCAGGGTGAGCGCGGTGAGGATCGTTTCCAGCGCACCGACGGCCCCGATGGAATGCCCGAGTGCGGATTTGGGTGCGTAGACCGACGCTTCGGGCGTGACCGCGCCGATCGCAGCGGCTTCGGACGCGTCGCCGATCGAGGTCGAGGTGGCGTGGGCGTTCACATGCCGGATATCGGTGGGTTGCAGGCCCGCGGCGGCAATCGCCTTGCGCATCGCTCGGGCCGCACCCGCGCCGGCCGGATCGGAGGCGACGATGTGGTACGCGTCGGACGTGATACCCGCCCCGAGCACCCGGGCGTGGACGCGGGCTCCACGAGCGCGGGCATGGCGCTCCGATTCGAGGACCATCAGGGCGCCGGCCTCACCGAAGACGAAACCGTCGCGGTCCCGGTCGAACGGGCGGGAGGCCCGCTCCGGTTCGTCGTTGCGGGTACTCATGGCGCGCATCATCGCGAAACTCGCGACCGGCACCGCGTGGATATGGCCTTCCACACCGCCCGCCACCACCACATCGGCTTCGCCGGTGACGATCAGCCGCCAGGCGTGCGCGATCGCCTCGGTCCCCGAGGAGCACGCCGACACCGGGGCGTAAACCCCTGCCTTCGCGCCGATTTCGAGACTCACCGCCGCCGCCGGGCCGTTCGGCATGACCATCGGCACCGACATCGGCGACACCTTGCGGTACCCGCCCGCGCGCATGGCGTCGACCGCGTCGATGAGCGCGTCACCGCCGCCCAGGCCGGTACCGAGGCATACGGCGAGCCGCTCCCCCTCCACCTCGGGCCGGCCGGCCTCGGCCCAGACCCGGCGCCCCAGCACCAGGGCGAGCTGTTCCACATACGAATGCCGCCGCTGCTCCACCCGGGTGAGCTCCGCGCCGGGATGCGATTTCAGTTTGCCGCCGATTCGGACCGGCAGGTCGTACTCGGCGACGAAATCGTCGTCGAGGGTGGTGATACCGGTTTCGCCGCGGAGCAGCGCGGCCCAGGTGTCGTCCATATCGTCGGCCAGCGACGTGACTGCCGCATAGGCGGTGACAACCACCTGGGTGGACGCCGGCCGAGTTTCTGAAGCGATCGGTACATTCACGGGGTTCATCAATACCTGTACCGTTCGCTACAGTCAACCCATGGCTCGTCCCCTGGACCACGTCAAACGCGCCGAACTCCTCGACGCGGTGGTGCGCTATATCGCCGAACACGGCCTCGCGGATCTCTCGCTGCGCCCCCTGGCCGCCGCTCTCGGCACCAGCTCCCGCATGCTGATCTACTACTTCGGCACCAAGGAAGAACTCCTGGTCCAGGCGTTGACCACCCATCGCCCCGATCTCACCGCCGTATTCGCCGATATCGACGATGCCGCCGCGCTGCGCGAACGCCTGTGGGATTTCTACCGGGCCAACGCCACCGGCCCGGAAGCCGTCGGCAACACCGTGATGTTGCAGGTGCTCGGCGCGGCCTGCGCACCGGCGGCCCCGTATTCCCGCTACGCCGACGAGGCGATCGCCGCCTTCATCTCCGTCCTGGCGACCGGACTTCGTGAACTCGATACGGTGGACGACCCCGAGGTCGTCGCCACCCTTCTGGTATCCGGCCTCCGCGGTATCCTCCAGGACCGGCTCATCACCGGCGATACCGAACGCACCGACCGAGCCGCCCGCCGCCTCATCGACCAGACCATACGCTGACCATCCCGGATACCGGGCCGGGCGACGACCGGGCCAACGTAGGGTTACGGCGTGAAGTTGTTGCCGTTGACTCCTCCGGGGCAGACCCCGGTGCGGGTGCTCACCATCGCCGGGACCGATTCGGGTGGCGGCGCCGGGATCCAGGCCGATACCCGCACCATGGCGTTGTGCGGTGTGCACGCACTGGTAGCGGTGGCCGCGGTGACCGTCCAGAACACCGTGGGGGTGAGCGGGTTCCACGAGATCCCGCCGCAGATCGTCGCCGATCAGGTGCGATCGGTGGTCGACGATATCGGAGTGGGCGCCGCCAAGACCGGGATGCTCGCCTCCAGCTCCATCATCGAGGCCGTCGCCGGCGTGTGCCGGGAGGTCGGGATCGGGCGCGACGGCGAGGTCCCGCTGGTGGTGGACCCGGTCGCGGCGTCCATGCACGGCGACCCGCTGCTGCACACCGAAGCCCTCGACGCGGTGCGCTACACCCTGTTCCCGCTGGCCACGATTGTTACGCCGAACCTCGACGAGATCCGGTTGCTGACCGGGGTGCGGGTCACCGATAGTGCATCCGCGCGGACGGCGGCGGAGGCGTTGCACGCGCTCGGCCCGCAATGGGTCGTGGTGAAAGGCGGGCATCTGCGCACCTCCGCCGAGAGCACGGATCTGCTGTTCGACGGCGAACGCTTCCTGGAATTCCGGGCGGCCCGGATCGACACCGGTAACGACCACGGCGGCGGTGACACCCTGGCCGCCGCGCTGGCGTGCGCGCTGGCCAACGGCTACTCGGTGCCCGACGCTTTCGAATTCGCCAAGGAATGGACCCGCCGCTGCCTCGATGCCGCCTACGACCTGGGCAAAGGGCACGGTCCGGTGTCTCCGCTGTGGCGCCTGCACTGACCGGAACTTGTCGGTACCCGCGCGCATACTGAGGGCGTTACGGAACCAGCACCACAACGACGTGGCGAGAACAACGAGGCTCTCATCTGGTCCGTGGCCGCCCCGCCGATGCATCGGCACCGCACAACTTCACAGGTGCGGGCCGGACCGCGAATCAGCCGCGGTTGAGCTGATGGCGGAACCAGTCGGCCACGAAATCCGTGCGCTCGGCGGAATGGTTGTAGATGGTGTGCTCGCCGTCCTCCCATACGCGCAGCGACGAGTCGGCCGACAGGTCGAGGAAGGCGCGCTGCTGATCCAATGTGATCAGCGGATCGGCCTCGCCGTGTAGCACGAGCACGGCCGCCGCGGTGCGGTCGACCGCCGGGTCGATCCAGAGTGTCCGGAAGATGGCCGCGACCTCCTCGTCACTGCCGACCCCGAGCAGGGCTTGCGACTGCTCGCCGGCTGTCCGGAACGGTGCCGGTTCCGGTCGCGAGGGTGCACCGTTGACACAGCAGGCGCCGAAGCGGTTGTCGTGCAGGGCGGCGCGCGCGGCGATCAGTCCGCCGAAGCTGTTACCCCATACCCCGGCCGGGCCGCCGAAACCCGTGCGCTCGTGTACGGCGTCGAGCGTCGCGCTGAACGCCTCGTGCGCGTGCGCGTCGAGGTACAGACCGTGGAACATCCGTGTTTCGCCCTGGCCGGGAGCCTCGAGCAGGACTGCGGACAGCCCGCGCCGGGCGAGGGCTGTGGCCTGCCGATGGTAGGCAGGCCCCCATCCGCTCTGTCCTCCCACGATGATGACCGTCGGGGCCGGGCGATCCGTGCGAGGACGGACGAACCACGCGTTGCAGTGGCTCGACCGGTGGGGAATCGCCAGCCGTTCGATGCACAGTTCGGTATCGAGACGGGCCGCGTCCTGGTAGGCCCGCGACAGCCGGCCGTACAGCGTGCGCTTGGCGGCATTGTCGTAGTTGTGGGCCATCTGGGCGGCGACCAGCGCTGCCGCCGCCCACCGGTAGCAGTTGACCGCCGTCTCGATATTGCCGTGTCCCGCAGCGGCCGTGGCGCGGGCGAGCTGAGCTTCGGCGAGTGCGGCTGCGGTGTCATCCCAGGCTTGGGTGGCCGGGGCACCGGCAAGTTGGGTCGCATCCCAATGATCCATGCCGTAATCCAGCATTCGGGTCGGCGTCATGGAGCGCAGAAGCGCGGCCCGTGCCTTGACAGCGTCTGCTGCCGGTCCCCGGGATTTTCCGGTGAGTTCGCTCATGAGGCTCCGTTGGGCGAGGGCCGGACCGGCATCAGCTGCGGTCGAGCGGGTGGACGGGATCGGCGGCGACGATCGTATTGCGCAGACTCCCGAGCCCTTCGATGGTGGCGACGACCTCGTCGCCCTCCTTCAGCCACGGGTAGTCCTCTTCGTTGCGCGTACGGGACAGCTCGAGGATGCAGCCCGTACCGCACGTGCCCGATCCGATGACATCTCCCGGCCGGACCTCGGTGCCGCGCGAGGCATACGAGATCATCTGCGGGAACGACCAGTGCACATCGGCCCAGTTCGCCTCGGTGTAGCGTCGGCCGTTGACCGTCAGTGTCATGGCCCTGTCGAAGCCGTTGCCCGCGGCGAACGGAGCGAGTTCGTCGGCGGTCACCAGATAGGGCCCGAGGCCGGTCGCCGTGTCCTTACCCTTGACCGGGCCCATGGACAGCGTCATCTCGCGGTGCTGCACGTCGCGACCGCTCCAATCGTTGAGGATGCAGTAGCCGATGATGTGATCGGCCGCTTCCTCGACGGTCAGGTTGGCGCCCGCCTTGCCGACAACCGCCGCCACCTCGAGTTCGAAGTCGAACTTGGTGGCTCCCGGGGTCATGGGGATTTCACCGGCGCCGCGGAACGCATACGGGTTGGAGAAGTAGAAGACGGGGATCTCGTACCACGCGGGGTCCATCTCGAGCCCACGCCAGGCCCGACCGGCCCGGACGTGTTGTTCGAAGGCGTAGAAGTCCCGAAAGGTGGGCGGCGTCGCCAGTGGCGAAAGGATCGCCACGTCCATGGGATCCACTTCCTCGCCGGAAGCCGCCGCCTCGCGTCCGGCGGCCAGCAGTGCTGCCTCGCCGGACTCGATCAGCGGGAGGAGGTCGGTGTAGCCGTGCAGGACGCGGAAGCCGGTTCCGACGACGACTCCTACCTGGACCGCACCGCCGGTGCGGGTGAATCGAACGAACTTCATTTCGCGACCTTTCCGTTCACAACAGCGTCTTTCGGTCCTGCTTGGTTGCGGGTCCACCGCTCGTAGCTTTCTTCGGTGAACCCGACGCTTCCGTACTTGTCCACCGAGGCGCGGATGGCCGCCATGAGCTCATCTGCCGGGGTTTCGATATCGATGGTTTCGACGAACGGCTGGCGCGCCACCAGGCCGGTCCGCCAATACACCTCGGCCCGGTTGCCTTCGGGGTCGAAGAAATACACACCGACGGCGTTGCCGTGGGACACGATCATGTCGAACTCGGTCCGGTGCTCCCGTAGCTGGCGGTACAGCCCGAGGAGATCGTCGAACGTCTCGCAGCGGAACGAGATCTGCTGGATCAAGCGACCGTCGAGGGGCACGTCGCGCCCCTTCGCGAGCAGCAGCTCATGGTGCTCGTCGTCGGGGCGCGCGGAGAGGAAATAGTTACCGAGGGCGGGGTCGTGATCGGTGACGACCAGCCCGAGCACCTCCGTGTAGAAGGCGAGTTGCCTGTCCACGTCGAGGCAGCGGATGCCGACGTGACCGAGCTCTGCGACCTTCCGTCGGGGGATGTCGGTGTGCGCGCACATGGAACATGTCCTTTTCAGCGATGAGCGGGTCGAGGATCGACTCGCAGTCATTCTGCTCAGCAGACATAATTCTTGTCAATAGAACATTGATTTCGGGCGTTCGCATACACGGTTCTGCACAACAGAATGATTTCGCCGGGACCGTGATAGGGTGCGACCGCCACCCGGCGTGGTCTTCGTTCGTCTCATCATCCGTGGAGGGCACCGATGGCGGCGCTGGCAAGCTATCCGATCGAGTCGGTGGAGAACGCTGCCCGCGTCCTGCTGATGCTGCGGGGCCAACGCGTTCTCCGGGTAGCCGAGGTCGCCGCCGAGCTGGGCATCGCCCGGTCCAGCGCCCACCGCATGCTGACCACCCTGCAGTCCCAAGGACTGCTGCGTCAGGACCCCACGACGCGCGGTTATGCCGCGGGCCCGCAGCTGGTGCAGCTCGGCATCGCGGTCATCGGCGCGAACGACCTGCGGGCCGAGGTGCGCCCGACACTCGAGCGGCTCTGCCACGATATCGGTGAGACCGCGCACCTGATCGTGCTCGACGGCACGACGATCGTTTTCCTGGACGGTGTCGAGGGGCGATTCGCGATCCGCGCCGCGGAACGGACCGGGGATCGGGCGCCCGCGCACGCGTCGGCGGCGGGCAAGGTGCTGCTGGCGGCGTTGTCCCGCGAAGAACTGCGGGAACGATACCCGGGGAGCCGTATACAGGGCGGCACCGCCGCAGCGGTGACCAGCCGGCGCAAGCTCGAGGAAGCACTCGAGACCGTCGACAGGCAGGGCTACGCGGTGAATCTCGGCGAGAGCGAGCTGGGCCTGCATGCCATCGCCGTCCCTGTCCGCGATGCGGCAGGCAATGTTCGCGCCGCCATCAGCATCTCCGGGCCGTCGTTCCGGCTGACCGAGGACAAGCTGGCAGGTCACGCTCCCGCGTTGCGCGAGGCGACCGACCGCCTCAGCGCGGCACTATGAGCCGGCTACCGCGCCCCGGAGCGTCACCGAGTCAGTGACAACGCCGGTCCGAGTGAGGCGAGCAGTCCCGATACTTCGCCGGGCTCGGACGCCGAACCGAGGACGTAGAAGTCCGGGCGAACCAATACCGCGATCACGCCGGCTTCCTTCATCCACCGGCTGAACATCTCGCCGTCCACATCGAGCCCGTGGGCGGCATTCACGACCAGCGACCGCAGGCCGATCGAGCGCTCGAGTTCGGTGACCGCCGCGGCCGCGGCGGCGTCGAGTTCGGCAAGACTGAAGAGGGTGAACCCGTTGCCGAGGATGTCGTCGCAGCGGCGAGTCCGGCCATCCGCCGCGCGCAGCAGAGGCTGGACCCCCAGGTATCCGGCCAGCGGGTCACCGGCGCGAAAACCTGCCCCGACCGGCGGCTGGAACGGCGGTGGCAGTGCGGTCGCGGAGCGCAGGGTCTCGCGGCGTTGCGCCGCGCGTACCGGATCGGTCTCGCAGACGACGGTCCCGATCCGGATCGACTCCTCGATATATGCCAGGACCTGTGGCCTGCGCGAGGCGGTGTACAGATCCAGCAGCCGCGGGTCCGCGGCCCCGCTCAGGACCAGGTCGAGAATCCAGGCGAGCGTCGCGGCGTCGCGGATACCGGAACTCATCCCCTGCCCCAGGAACGGCGGCATGACATGCGCGGCATCGCCCGCCAGCAGCACCGATCCGGCGCGGAAGGTCTCCGCCACAATGGATCTGAACTGATAGACGGTCTGCCGGATGAGCTCGCCTTCATCCGGCCCGAGCCACGGCCGCAGCAGCTTCCACACATTGTCCGGAGTCGCCATCTCGGCGGGATCATCGCCGTCCACGAGCATGAATTCCCAGCGAAAGTATCGCTGGGCCACCCGGCCCATATGATTCGGCCGCTCGGGATTCAAGACCTGTCCGGTGTGCGGGATATCGAGGGCGGGTGCGCCGGGCTTCGGGCGGATATCGGCCACCAGCCAGTCCCCACGGAAGCCCAAGTCCTCGGTGCCGATATCACACAAGTCCCGTACCACGCTGTTCGCACCGTCCGCGCCGACGGCGTAGCGAGCGGTGACGACAGTCCCGTTCGCCATGGTCACCGCGACGTGGTCGTCGTACTGCCGGAGGTCGACGACCGCGTTGCCGAAGCGGAGGTCCACCGTGGGAATCTCCTGGACCGCGGCGTCGATGACTTCCTCGAGTTCGGGTTGGTAGAAGTGATACGACGCCTCCCATCCGGACGGAGCGTCCCAGTCTCGCGGGAGCCGGGCGAGCACTTCCCCGCCGGGATCGAGAAACTCGTACAGGCGCGCCGGATCAGCAATACGGCCGACCGCGTCGGCGGTGCCCATCGCCTGGAAGATTCGCATTATCTCGTGGTCGAAATGCCCGGCCCGCGGCGTCTCGTAACGGCCGGAACGCCGTTCGCACACGATGACGTGGTGCCCCGCCCTACCGAGCAGGGCGGCCAGGCTCTGACCGACGGGGCCGTACCCCACGATCAGGACGTCCGCGTCCAGCGGATCGGCCGAGGTGGGGTGGGGGTCTCCGGAAGGAGTCATATGCTGCGGCCTTTCGCCTTGCTGTCATCGGCCCGTGGGCCGCGCGCGACTTGTACCGCGACAGCGGTCGAGTGCTGATCAGCAGCCATTCTGTTGAGCAGAATATGTTCTGTCAAGAATCCCTGCGTATACCGCCCATCACGGGACCCTTCCCCACGGAGACCCTTGCGGGGCCGCGAGAATGTGTTCTATCTTACAGATCGAGTTCTGGTGAACAGATAACCGATTGTCGCTTCTCCACGCATATCGGCTTGTCCGTCCCGCTCCACAATCCACCGGCCGACACATGAACGGGATGGTTTCGACAATGGGAAGCGCAGTAGCGAATGCGATCGACCAGGCACTCTCGCGCGGTGAGGTGGGCTTACAGGTCGCGGCGTACCACCGGGGTGAGCTGGTCGTCGATATCTGCGCCGGGAAAGCGGCACAGGACGGGCCCGAAGTCGGCTCCGGCACGATCTTCTGGGTAGCCTCCGCGGGGAAGGTGTCCACGGCGACTGCCCTGCACGTGCAGGTGGAACGGGGACTGCTCGACTACGACCAGCCCGTGGCATCCATCTGGCCGGAATTCGGCGCCCAGGGCAAAGAGTCGTCGACGGTGCGCGATGCGCTCACCCACCGCGTCGGCCTCCCCGACTTGCCCGGCGATGCGACCCCGGAACTGCTCGGCGACTGGGAGTGGATGATCGAACGGCTCGCGCGTTCAGCCCCGAGTGACGATCCCGCCCACCGGAACGCGTATCACGCGCGTACCTGGGGATATGTCGTCGGCGAGATCGCTCGGCGGGTCGACCCGGCGGGCCGGTCCTTCGAGGACCTCGTACGCGAGGAGGTCCATTCACCCTTGGGAATCACCGAGATCTGGCACCGGCTACCGGAGTCTGCGCAGACCGATGTCGCGGTGGTACAGGGCGAGATCCTCGGCGGGGATCCGGCGGAGTTCCTCGTCACCCCCGACCACGAGATCAATACACCCGAGTACCGGGATCGGATCGACCCGAGCGGGGCGTGGGTCACCGCACGAGGAGCCGCGCGCCTCTGGGCGCTGTACGCCCAGGGCGGCGCACTCGGCGGCGAGCGCCTGCTGGCCGCCGATCGCATCGATGCCTTCCTGGCACCTCGCGCGTGCGCCCACCCGGCCGGTACGATCGTCGGCTCACGAGCCGTTATCGGAACAGGCGGACTGATGGTCGGCTCAGCGCTACCCGCATGCGACGAGGTCTTGGGATTTCGAGGCAATCGTGTCCTCTGGCACCCCGGCGCCGGAGGAGCCCTCGGGTTTGCCGATTTGGACGCAGAACTCGCCGTCATGATCTGTCACAACGAGTTCTTCGACGAGCGTCCGCACCCGCGGCACCCGTTCGCGGACCTCGTCCGCGCCGTGTACGCCGACATCGCCGGGTGAGCTCGCCGACGCACCGACCACACAGCAACCTCCCAGGTCGGCTGGAGCCCGGCCCCAGCCCGGCGGCCGACTCTGGTCGGTATGACCGAGACCGTGACCGTCGCCGGACCGGCGGACCTAGTCGACGGCCCATCGTCGCCCCCCGTGCTGGATGTGGTCGTCCCCGTATACAACGAAGAAAAAGACCTCGGCGTCTGCGTGCGCCGGCTGCACGAATACCTGGGCAGCGGATTCCCGTTCCCCGCCCGGATCACCATCGCCGATAACGCCAGCACCGATGCCACGCTGGCGGTGGCCGAACTGCTCGCCGCCGAACTCGGCGAGGTGCGGGTGGTCCATCTCGACGCGAAGGGGCGCGGCCGGGCGCTGCGCACGGTGTGGCAGGAGTCGGACGCGCAGGTCGTGGCGTATATGGATGTCGATCTGTCGACCGATCTCAATGCCCTGCTCCCGTTGGTCGCTCCGCTGGTGTCGGGTCATTCCGATCTCGCCATCGGCACCCGGCTGGGAGCGGGGTCGCGGGTGGTACGCGGTCCGAAACGCGAATTCATCTCCCGCTGCTACAACCTGCTGCTGAAGGCGTCGCTGCGGGCGCGGTTCTCCGATGCCCAGTGCGGTTTCAAAGCCATCCGCACCGAGGTCGCGCGCAAACTGCTGCCGCTGGTGCAGGACGGTGAATGGTTCTTCGATACCGAACTGCTGGTGATTGCCGAACGCGCGGGCCTGCGCATTCACGAGGTTCCGGTGGACTGGATCGACGACCCCGACAGCCGGGTCGATATCGTCGACACCGCTCGTAAGGATCTACAGGGCATCTGGCGGCTGGGCCGCGCGCTCACCACCGGATCGCTGCCGCTGGCCGAACTTCGCAGCGCCGTGGGCCGCGAACCACTGGTGCCGGGGGTCCCGCTGGGCATGGTCGGGCAGTTGATCCGGTTCGCGCTGGTCGGTGTCGGTTCCACCCTCGCGTACGCGCTGCTCTATGTGCTGTTGCAGCCGATGACCGGAGCGCAGGTGGCGAATTTCGCGGCCCTGCTGATCACCGCGGTCGGCAATACCGCCGCCAACCGCGCGTTCACCTTCGGGGTGCGCGGGCAGGCCGGGATGGCCGCGCATCATTTCCAGGGTCTGCTGATCTTCGGCTTCGGCCTGCTGGTGACCAGCGGATCGCTGTTCGCACTTCATCATTGGGCGCCCGGCGCGCCGGTTCAGCTGGAACTGTTCGTCCTGGTGGTGGCGAACCTGATCGCGACTCTCATGCGTTTCGTCGGCTTGCGCTGGGTGTTCCGTGAGGCCACCCGCCCGGTATCGCTCACCGGAGAGGTCTCCCGATGACGCGATACCACCGCCTGCACTGCACCCTCCGCGCACCGCGGCAATCCGCTCCGAAGGAGGTCCGATGACGATCACCGCCGCTCCCGCCGATACCGCGGAACCCGCGACCACCCCCTCCGGTCGCGGGTCCGCCCGCGCCGGGCGCTGGGAGTACCCGGCGCTGGCGGTGCTACTGCTCGCCACCGGCCTGTCCTACCTCTACAACCTGAGCGCGAACGGCTGGGCGAACTCCTTCTATTCGGCCGCCATTCAGGCCGGTTCGGTGTCGTGGAAGGCGTTCTTCTTCGGTTCCTCCGATGCCGCGAACTCGATCACCGTGGACAAACCCCCGGCCTCGCTATGGGTGATGGAACTTTCGGTGCGCCTGTTCGGACTGAACAGCTGGAGCATGCTGGTTCCGCAGGTGCTGCTCGGGCTGGGCACGGTGGCCGTGCTGTGGGCGACCGTCCGGCGTTCGTCCGGCCCGGCGGCAGGTGTGATCGCGGGCCTGGTGGTCGCGGTGACCCCGGTGTTCGCGCTCATGTTCCGGTTCAACAACCCCGACGCGCTGCTGGTGTTCCTGATGGTCGCCGCGGTGTGGGCGATGACGCGCGCCCTCGACGACGGTCGCTGGCGCTGGCTCGTGCTCACCGGCACCTGTATCGGTTTCGGCTTCCTCGCCAAACAGCTGCAGGTGATGCTGGTGGTGCCGGTGCTCGCACTCGTGTACCTGTTCGCCGGACCGCCGAAACTGGGCAAACGGATCGCGCAGTTGTCCGCCGCGGGCGCGGCCATGGTGGTCGCGGCCGGTTGGTGGCTGCTGGCGGTGGAGCTGTGGCCGGCCGATTCGCGGCCGTATATCGGTGGATCGCAGAACAATTCGATTATCGAGCTGACCCTCGGTTACAACGGGCTCGGCCGGTTGAACGGCAACGAGACGGGCAGCGTCGGCCCGGGTGGTGAACTGCCGCCCGGCGGAAACGGGATGTGGGGACAAACCGGAATAGCCCGGATGTTCGATCATGCCCAGGGTGGCCAGATCGCCTGGCTGATTCCCGCCGCCCTGGTGACGCTCGTCGCGGGACTACTGTTGCGTGGCCGGGCCGTACGCACCGATACCGCCCGCGCCCAGATACTGCTGTGGGGCGGCTGGCTGCTGGTCACCGGGCTGGTGTTCAGCTTCATGGCCGGTATCTTCCACCAGTACTACACGGTGGCACTGGCGCCGGCGATCGCGGCGTTGGTGGGCATCGGTGCGGTGTTGTTCTGGCGCAATCGGTCCCGTTGGTGGGTGCGCGTCCTGGCGGCAGCGTCGGTCGCGCTGACCACCGCCACCGCGTGGTTGTTGCTCTCGCGCAGCGCGGATTTCCTGCCTTGGCTGCGGTGGGCGATTCTGGTGGGCGGTATCGTCGCCGCCCTCGCGCTCCTGCTGCCGCTCCCGCGCCGGGCCGCGACGGTGGCGGCCCTGCTGGCCGCGGCGGTCGGGCTGGCCGGTCCGGTCGCCTACACCGTCGACACACTGAACTCCGCTCATCAGGGATCGATTCCGACCGCCGGCCCGGATACCGGCATGTTCGGCGGTATGCGGCCGCCGGGGATGTACGGGCCGGTGATATTCCGCGGGCCGGGCGGGATGCAGGCTGTGCCCGGCGGAACGAACGGCCTTCCGGGCGCACCGGGCGGAGCAGACGGAATGCCCGTTCTACCCGGCGGTGCCGATGGTCCCGGCACCGGCGCACCGGGCGGCAACGGCGGCGCGCCCGGCATAACCTCGAGCGGCCCCGGCGGGAGCGCCGGAACTCAGGGCGACGGTGGCATGACCGCGACCGGAGGCCGGCCGGACGGCGGTATGGGCCGACCCGGCGGAATGGGCGGCGGGCCCGGCGGTGGCGTGATGAGCGCGAGCAAGCCCACCGATGCCCTGATCGCGTTGCTGACCGAGGATGCCGGGGCCTACACCTGGGCGGGCGCCACCGTCTCCGCGAACAGCGCGGCCGGATATCAGCTGGCCACCGAACTGCCGATCATGCCCATCGGCGGCTTCAACGGCAGCGACCCCTCGCCCACGCTGGAACAGTTCCAGCAGTATGTCGAGTCCGGGCAGATCCACTACTTCCTCGGCGGTAGTAGCGGTGGGCCCGGGGGCCGGACGGGTATCAGCGCGGAGATCACCCAGTGGGTACAGGACAACTTCACCGCGACCGAGGTCGACGGCGTTACCGTCTACGACCTGACCGCACCGAAGTAGCACACCGCACAACGACGGCCCGGGCCGCGCAGGTCCGGGCCGTCGTCGCGTCCGCGGGCTCAGCCGGCGAAAACCTCGGTGAGGTCACCGTAGAGACGCTGTTCGGTGAACTGGTTGTCCGCGTTCACCGTCGCGTACACCGCGCCCGGGATGTCGACCTCTTTACCGGTCTTCAGCCAGTAATGGATGCGGATCTCGAACATCACCTCGGTGACGCCGCCGGTCGCCGGATGGGGTTCGATCCAGTGCACCACCTTGTGCTCGATCTTCGTGGTCTGGTCGAGCACGTACTGGATGGAGGCCGTCGCCGCGTCCCGGCCGGTCACCGGTTCGGCGTTCGCAAAGGTCAGTTTCACGTCGTCGGTCATCAACGCGGCCGCCTCGGCGAGCTGACCGGAGTCGATGAGCTCGTAGTAGTTCTCCACCAGTTTCCGGACCGCCGACATCAACTCTCCTTGCCGAATCTCCCACATGGGGAATGCTTTTCGTAATGCGTGCTCAGGGTAGTGGAAGTTCACCGGCCGCGCCCGGGATCAGGAGCACAACCACCACCGGACCGGTTGCATCGAATGCGGCGTCATCCCGGCGAGTCCTTTCGCCGGAGGTGTTCCAGGACCAGGCTGCGGACAGGTTCGACGTCGGCCAGGAGGCCGTGCCCCGCACCGGGGAGAATCACCGTATGCGCCCCGGCCCGCCGCGCGACTTCCGCGGCCGCCTCCGAATCGTGCACCTGGCTCGCCCCGGCCAGCGCGACGAGGGTCGGGACCGGCAAGTGCGTCAACTCGTCCGGCAGGTGGGGATGGACGATCGGCGAGGCCGGGAAGTGAGCGGCTCCGTGAGCGAGCAGGTCGAGGTAGGCCTCCAGATGCGCCGGTCCGCTGCCGGGGGCGCCCGATGCCAGCAGCGCGCGGGCCGCCTCGAAAGTCGGGTGCGGGTCGCGGTTGCGGCCCAGCTCCTCGAACTCGGGGCTGAGCCCGGCGAAGACCAGAGGCGGATCGAGCAGCACCAGCCGCCGCACCCGGTCGGGATGGGCGAGCGCGAACCGGAACGCCAGGTGCCCGCCCAGGGACTGGCCGCACAGGTCGGCGGCGGGTAGCCCGAGCAGGTCGAAAGTTTCCGCCAGCCAGTCCACGAGATCGTCCATGCTGGTCAAGGCGGCGCCGGTGTGTCGACTGCGCCCCGGCTCGCCGATGGTGTCCACGGCCCGCACATGATGCTCCTCAGCCAGCGAACCGACTACCGGGTACCACATTCCGGACGTGCCGCTGTATCCGTGGAGCAGGACCAGCGACGGCGCTGCGGCCGGGCCCGCGGACGTGACTCGTGTCGTTCCGTACCGCCCCGGGAGATCTATCGTCTCGGCCGGCACCGGCCAATATGCCATCACCGCGTCGTAGGCCGCGAAATACGCTGTCTCCAGCTCAGGGTCGGCGAATGCGGTCATCGCGCACTCCACTGGTCGGTCATCCTCATAACTCCCTTTTTCAAGTCAGCTGTATTATGTCAGGCGTATGGAATCAGCCGGAAGGGATTGGCGTGCCCAAACAGGTCGATCACCGAGAACGTCGCGAAACCATCGCGCGCGCCCTGTGGCGAGTAGTGGACCAACAAGGTTGGACCCGAGCGACGATGCGTGCGATCGCCCGCGAGGCGGATGCCTCCCTCGGACAGGTCCAGCACTATTTCAGCTCCCGGACAGCGATGCTCGTATTCGCTATGGAGTTCGCTGCCGAACAGACCTCACGGCGCGTCACCCGAAGCATCGACCGCCTCGGCTCACCTCCACACCCGCGCGACGTACTGCGAATAACGCTCATGGAGATGCTCCCCTTGCACCCGGACGCCCGCGCCACCAGCCGCATGAGCGCCGCCTACGCCCTCGAGGCGTTACACGACCCAGAGCTTCACGAACAGGCCCGCCTCGGACTACACGACGGCAGAGCACTGATCGAACGCCTCATCAGGCAAGCAATCACCGATGGCCATATCCCCTCGGATCGCGAACCGGCGATCGAGACAAACCTCCTGCTCGCGCTGACCGGCTTCACCCCGCTTCTGGACTTCGACGTCATCGATCCCGACGCCGCGCTGACTGCCATCGATTACCACCTCGACAGACTCTTCGACTGCACGTCGCACCATCCCGAGCGGTAGGCGACCCCGGCAGGTGGGTCCACTGTCCCGCGCCGGCTATGGCTCTGAAGCGGAGACAATCGTCAAGGCCGCTGATTCGCAAGCGGTTCCAACCACGGATGGCCGGGGTGCACTCGCGAGAGCCATCCGGACAGCCGAGACCGCCGTTGGCCGTCCAGCGCGGGGAGCGCACGCAGGAAGTCCCCTTCGTCCTTGGTTCGCCGGGCTTTCGCCTTGAACAGGAGAACGACCTCGGGGATCACAAAGGGGATGCCCGAGGCAGTGCGGAGAATCAGCTCGTCGAAAGGCAGCGTGATCGAGGCATCACGGCGGCACACCCAGCGATCGCCCAGGTACGGCTCGCGGAACACATCCAGGCGATACAGCCCCGTCGCCGGCTCACGCAGCCATGTCTGGTGCTGGCTGTCCGCTTCCTCGGGAAACGGCCAGACGTACCCGTCACCGACGACGTCCCATTCGAAGCCGGGAAACGCCTCCTGGATGTCACCGAACCGCTCCTGCGGCACCCCGATTTCGAGATCGGAGTGCACCCGTCCGGGACCGCCGACGAACAGGTCCAGCGCCCACCCGGCGACGACATACCAACACGGCGCGGCGCCCGAGAGCCGTTCGGCGACTTCGGCGGGAGTCCAGGCCTGCCACAGGCGTTCACTCTCCGCGACGGACAACGGGCGACCGGCCATCTAGTGAAGACTCCTTCACCTCTCCCCGGGACGTCGGGTCGCCCCGGAGACTACCCTCCCCGGAGAGGGCTCCACCAGCCCGTCAGCTCTCTCGGTCCCGCCACGGGATGAGCGCGCCTTACCACAATCGGTCACACCTTCCTTGTCGGCGGGCACGATTACCTCGCCACCAGGAGGCGCTGAACCGCCGACCCGTGGGGAGCGATCTCGCCGGCGCCGTTACACTCGGACCCATGTTGTTTCAGCAGATCTACTTCTGAGCCCTTCCGGGACGCTCGTCCCGCCCCGGTCCCCGCACGCCGCGCCTATCCCGGCCGAGCCGTCACGTGACCGCAGCTCCGCCCCCGTAGACCTGAAACGAGAGCCTTCCCATGTCTGTTCGCCCTGCTCATATCGCCATGGCCTCCGTGCCCGCCATCAGCCATGTCCTGCCCAGCCTCGAGATCATCCGTGAACTCGTCGCCCGCGGTCACCGCGTCACCTACGCCAACGACCCGTCGATGGCCGACCTCATCACCGGCACCGGCGCCGAACTGATCCCCTGCCACTCGATCCTGCCCACCGAGGACAACGACTGGCCCGACGATCCCATCGGCGCGATGAGCTTGTTCCTGGACAACGCGATACACGCGCTCCCGCAGCTGCGTGCCGCCTACGATCCCGACCCGGCCGACCTGTACATGTACGATATCGGCGGCTACGCGATCCGCACCGTCGCCGAAACCCAGCGCCGTCCCCTGGTGCAACTGTCCCCGACCTACGTCGGCTGGTCCGGCTACGAAGACGAAGTCGGCGCATTCCTGCGGCAACTTCCGGGTGCCGACGCCTTCCACGACCGATTCGCCACGTGGCTGCGCGAATCCGGCGCCGTCACAACCGATCCGGACAGGTTCTCCGGGCATCCCCCGCGCGCGCTCGCGATGATCCCCTCGGCGATGCAGCCACAACTCGATCGGGTCGACGCCGACACGGTCACCTTCGTCGGCCCCTGTTTCGGCGGCCGCGCCGAACGCGACACCTGGACCCGCCCCGCCACCGCCGAGAAAATACTGCTCATCTCCCTCGGATCGGCCTACACCCGCCAACCCGCGTTCTACCGCAACTGCCTGGAAGCGTTCGGCGACCTCCCGGGCTGGCACGTGATCCTCCAGATCGGCCGCTACGTCGACCCCGCCGAACTCGGGGCGATCCCGTCGAATATCGAAATCCATTCCTGGGTTCCGCAATTGGCGATCCTCCAACAGGCCGACGCGTTCATCACCCACGCCGGGATGGGCGGCAGCAGCGAAGGTCTGTCCGCCGGTGTCCCGATGATCGCCGTCCCGCAGGCCGTCGACCAGTTCGACAACGCCGACCGCCTCGTCGAACTCGGCGTGGCCCGCCACATCGACACCCCCGATGCCACCCCGGAGGCGCTGCGTGCCGCGCTCCTCGCCCTGACCACCGACCCCGAAGTGGCCGATCGATGCAGCCGGCTCAGCGCACAGGCCCGCACCGAAGGCGGCACCCAGCACGCGGCCGACCTGATCGAAAAGATGCTGACCACAACCGCACTCGGCACGTAGCCGCCCACAATGGCCGACTGCGGGGAGGCGCGCCCTCGGCACCGTAGTGGGTAGGTGCCGGGGCGACGGCGTGTGCGAGCCCATCGATTGGGCCCGTGGGTGGCTCCCCGATGATGCGGTGCATGCTCAGGTATGCGGCGGCGCACTCCGGCCGCGGCCGGAGTTCTCGCGGACGCGGCAGGAGTTCACCGTAGCGTCGTCTGACGGCCGAACTGCGCTGCCAGAGTGGGTAGGTATGAGCGTTCTGCGTCGGGCGGCGTCCGGGTGCGCTGTCGCGTTGAGTGTCGTGCTGCTGGCCGGTTGTTCCGGGGGCGGGGATCCCGCGCCCGCACCGCCCGGAGTCGTCCCGTTGATTTCCACCGATGACCTTCCGGCGGCCGAACCGGGTGAGGTGCATCTGTTCGCCTTCAACGATCTGCACGGCCATCTGGAACCGCCCGAGGCGAGCAACGGGCTGATCGGCGAATACACCGCGGGCGGCGCCGCCTACCTCGCGACCCACCTCGACCGTCTGCGCACCGCCTACCCGGACAGCGCCGTCCTCTCGGCCGGCGACAATATCGGGGCGAGTCCGCTGGTGTCGTCACTGTTCCACGACGAGCCGACGATCGAGTTCCTGAACCGGATCGATACCGCGGCCTCGGCGGTGGGCAATCACGAACTCGATCACGGTGTGCTGGAACTGGCCCGCCTGAGCAAGGGCGGGTGCGCACCGGACGGCTGCTCGCCGGGCGAACCGTTCACCGGTGCGGATTTCGATTTCCTGGCCGCGAACCTCACCAATGCCCGTGGGCAGCTGCCGCCGGACGTCCGGCCGTGGACCATGATCGAAGTCGGCGGCCACAAGATCGGTGTGGTGGGCACGGTGACACCCGAAACGGTGAAGCTGGTCTTCCCCGAGGGCATCCGCGGCTATACGTTCGGCGACCAGGCGGAAGCCATCAACAAATACGTTCCCGCGATGAAGCAGGCGGGGGCGGAAACCGTGGTCGCGCTGGTGCACGACGGCGGCGGCCAGGGCACCCCGGCGAAAACCGCCGATTACAACGGCTGCGCCGAGATCAGCCCGGATGTCCCCGACCTCGCCGCGCGGACCGATCCGGCCGTGCGGGTCATTTTCACCGCGCACAGCCATCAGCCCTACGTCTGCGAGTTCGACGGCAAGGTCGTCACCCAGGGCTCGTCCTACGGCCGCCTCATCACCGACGTCACCCTGCGCTTCGCCGACGGCGAGGTCACCGCCGGTGCGGTGAACCGCGTGGTCACCCGCGAGGTCGAACCCGACCCGCAGATCACCGGGCTGATCGATTTCTACGCCGCCCAGGCCGCCCCGCGGGCCGGTCGAGTGGTGGGCACCGCCACCGCACCGCTGGCCAAGGCGAGCGCTACCGGCGAATCGCCGCTCGGCGCGGTGATCGCCGATGCGATGCTCGACGTCACCGACGAATCGGCGCAGGCGGTGGCCGCGTTCATGAATCCCGGCGGTGTTCGCGCCGATATCGATCAGGGTCCGATCACCTACGGGAACATCTACGAGACCCAGCCTTTCGGCAATCAGGTGGTGACGCTGACCCTCACCGGCCGCCAGATCCTGGACCTGCTGGAACAGCAGTGGGACAACGCGAGCAAACCCGCGGTGCTCTCGGTCGCCGGTCTTTCCTACGCCTACGACGACACGGCCCCGCCCGGGCAGAAGGTGATCGACGAGTCGGTCCGTATCGGCGGCACACCGCTGAACGAGGTCGCGGTCTACCGGGTGAGCACCAACAACTTTCTCGCCTCCGGCGGTGACGGTTTCACGATCTTCACCCGGGGTACCGATACCACTGTCGGCCCCACCGACCTCGACGCCCTGGAAACCTACCTCCGCGACCGCGGCCCGGTCGCCGCGCCCGAAGAGCGCGTCGAACGCCGCTGAACGGCGTCAGGGGTACAGCGTCGCGAGGAGCGATTCCGGCTCCGCGCTCAGCCGCCGGTTGTGGCGGGTGAGCGCGGGTGCCCCGGAACCCAGCACGACCGTGCAGTCGTGCGGCAGGGCGAGGTAGCCGACAATCTTGGGTTGTGTGATCGCGAGCCGGTAGAGGGTCGCGCTGCGCAAGGCATCGCCGGTGTGCTGGTGTGACTCGCCCCGGCAGCCGATGAACCAGCCGGATTCGCCTTCGCCGTACGGGTAGCGATGCATGACTACGGTATCGACGGTGCCGATTTCGGTGCAGGTGGACGCGTGCTGGAGATAGTGCGGGTAGTCCATTTCCGGTTCCAGCCCGACGCTTCTGGCGATTTCGCGCTGGAACCATGTCTGCTCCAGCGCATTCGCCGCGCCCGGTACGAGTTCCGGTGGATCGTGCACGAAATCGGGTTCACACAGGCCGATGGTGCCGTCTCCGCGATCCATCACGTAGCAGTCCAGCCAGCCGATGCCCACGGTCTCGCCGACCGGGAACCGGCTGCCTTCGCGGATCGACTCCTCCAGACCCGTGACGAGCCAGTCGATACCCAGTTCGGTGAGTGCGTCGGGTTCGTAGTCGAGGGAGAATTCGGGCTGTCCGGCGCGTCCCGCCGCCGTCCTGCGCTGCACCACCGCTCAATCGTCCCCCTGGGCACCGGCCGCCGCAACACCGAGCACGCCCGGAGCCGGGATCACGGAGTGACCGAGGCGCGCAGCACTTCCCGCGGCGTGGGCTCCAGGACGGTGCCGATCGCATCCAGGGCGACCGGGGCCGCGACGAGATCGCTCCAGGGCATGGTGCGGCAGGTGCGGGTGAGGAACTCGACCGCGCGGACGAGGTGGCGGGGTTCGTAGTTGTGCACCCCGGTGATGGTCAGCCAGCCCCGGACCACCGATTCCGGATCGAGCGCGACGGTGGGCCCGGGGGTCACCGAACCGGCGAGTACCAGGATTCCACCGAGATCGAGCCGGGACAACGCGCCGGCCACCGCGGTGGACGAACCGGAGAAATCCAGGGCGATATCGATCGTGCCACCCGTATCCGGTTCGGCGCCGAAGCGGGCGGCCAACGCGCGACGCTGGGGATGGGGATCACTGATCACCACCCGGGCGTCCCGTTCGGCGCAGGCGGCGGCCGCGGTGACTCCGAGCATGCCCGCGCCGCAGATCAGGACTCGGCGGCCGGTCAGGTCACCGGCGGCTTCCAGCACGGCCATCACGGTGGCGGTCGCGCAGCCGGCGGGTGCGGCGACCGCGTCGGGGACCATATCGGGCACCACGACGGTGGTGACGCCGGCGGGTAGCAGGATGTGCTCGGCGTAGCCGCCGGACAGCGGCCAGTCACCGGTGAATGCTTCGTGCCCGACCTTGCGCACCTGCTCGCATTTGGCGGTGAAGCCGCGCCGGCAACGCCCGCACCGGCCGCAGGCGGCGGTGACCGACCAGACGATCCGGTCGCCGATCTCCTGTTCGGCGCCGGGCCCGGCGGCAACCACGTGCCCGACGGCTTCGTGGCCGAGAATCGAGGGCGACGGCGCCGGGCGGCGGCCGGAGACCGTGTGCAGATCGCTCCCGCAGACGGTGGCCAGCCGCACCCGCACCAGGAGTTCCCCCGGACCCGGCTCCGGAAGCTCGACCTCGCGCACCCGCACGCCGTCACCGGACCAGACGGCCGCGCGGGTCAGACGACGAGTGAGCGTATCCATCCGGAGAGCCTTTCGATGGTGTAGACGATGACGAAGACGACGATCACGATGGCGCCGGCGATATCGAAGTTCAGCGTGCGGATGGCCTCGAACAGCAGGTAGCCGATACCGCCCGCACCGACGATGCCCAGCACCGTGGAGGTGCGGATATTGACGTCGAGCAGGTAGAGACTCGACCCGATCATCGAGGGCACGGCCTGCGGCACTACCGCGGCGAACAGCGTTTTCCACCACCCGCCGCCCACCGCGCGGACAGCTTCCAGCGGGCCGGGGTCGATTTCCTCGACGGCATCGGCGACGAGTTTGCCGAGGAAGCCGATCGAACCGATGGCCAGCGCGCACGTTCCGGCGATCGGGCCCAAACCCAGCGCCGCGACGAACACCACCGCGATGATGAGTTCGGGTACCGCGCGCACCGCCAGAATCCAGGCCCGGGCCGACCAGTACACCGCCGGATGCGGGGAGACGTTCGCGGCGCCGAGGATGCCCAGCGGGATCGAGAGCACCACGCCGATGGCTGTAGCCACCAGGCCGATCGCGACGGTCTGCACGGCCGCGTCGAACAGTTCGGTGCCGAGCGCCCCGAAATCCGGCGGGATCATCCGGCCGAACACCTCGAACGAGGGCCACGGCCAGGTCAGCAGCGACCACGGGTCGATCTCGAGCACCAGCAGCGACGCGAGACAGGTGATACCCAGCAGACCACCGAAGGCGAAGCGGGTCAGCCGGTCTCGGCGCGGCCCCGCCGGCGACGCGGTGAGCAGGGTACGCCGGATGACGATGGTGAGCACTTCCATGGCCGCGATGATCACCAGGATCACGCCGACAATGCCGAGGGCCCGTGGATAGATCAGCCCGCGCAGTGCGTCCTGCAGGGCGAAACCGATACCGCCCGCGCCGACGAAACCGAGCACCACCGACATCCGGAGGTTGATATCGATGCGGTAGACGAAGGTACTGATCCACGCGGGAACGGCCTGCGGGACCACCGCATTGAGCATTTCCCGGAAGTACCCGGCGCCGGTCGCGCGCACGGCTTCCCGCGGGCCTGGATCGGTCTGTTCGATCGCATCGGCGAAGAGTTTGCCGAGCATCCCGATCGAATGCAGTGCGAGCGCCAGGATGCCGGGGAGCACACCGATACCGAGCGCCCGCACGAACAGCGCGGCGAACAACAGGTCCGGCATGGCCCGGCAGAACGTGATGATCGCCCGCGCCACGGCGTAGACCGCCGGATGCGGGGTGGTGTTACGGGCGGCGAGGAACGCCAGTGGTACCGATACCGCCGCGGCGAGCACGGTGCCGAGCACCGCCATGAGCAGGGTCTCGACGGCGAGCACGGAGATACGGCCGGGATCGTCGAGCCGCGGCGGCAGCATCCGCTCCAGCAGCGCGGCGATTTCGTCGAGACCGTCGATCAGGGTGGCCGGCGCGAAATCGATGTACCAGGCCGCCGCCAGCGTGGCCAGTACCGCGGCGGCGGCGCATGTCCGCAGCAGGACGGTGCGGATCGGTGTGGGCACGCGCGGTTTCGCGGCCTGCGGCGGCGGGAGGAGGAGGGTGCTCATCGCGGTTCGGCCGCGTTCGCTTCGGCCACCGCCGGTTCGACCCGCTGGTAGATCTCCATGACCTCGTCCTTGGAAAGGCCCACCGCGGGCCGGTCCAGCACCTTCACCCCGCCCCGCAGCCCGATCAGCCGGTGCGCCCAGCCCATCGCCAGATCCACCTGGTGCAGGGTGCACAGCACCGTCAGTTTCTCTTCGATACACACCCGGAACAGCAGGTCCATCACCACGCCCGCGTTCTCCGGGTCGAGCGAGGCGACCGGTTCGTCGGCGAGCACGACCTTGGGTTGCTGCATGAGGGTCCGCGCGATCGCGACCCGCTGCTGCTGGCCGCCGGAGAGGGTATCGGCGCGGCGTTCGGCGAGATCGGCCAGCCCGACGCGGTCGAGATGCTGTAGCGCCTCGAGCCGCATCCGTTTGGGGTAGGTGAGTGCCCCGTAGCGCGGCAGCGCGATCCGACCGAGGCCGCCGATGAGCACGTTCTCCAGGCAGCTGAGCCGCCCGACCAGGTTGAACTGCTGGAAGACGAAGCCCACCTCGCGCCGCAGGGCCCGCAGCCGGGCCCCGGAGGCGAGGTCGACGCGGGTGCCGTCGACCTCGATCCGGCCCGAACTCACCGGGTGCAGTCCGTTCAGGCACCGCAACAGGGTCGATTTACCGGACCCGGAGAGCCCGAGCAGCACGACCATCTCACTGCGGTGCACCTCGAACGACACATCGTCGAGCGCGGTGGTATCGCCGAACTTCTTGGTGACCGACTGCGCGGAGATCACGGTGTCGTCCCCGGCGACAGTGGGCCGGTGCGGCGCGGGTGGCATCGGAATCAGCCCTTGCACTTCTCGGAGCCGGTGACCTCACAGACGTGGCGCACGCCGTTGTAGTCGGCGTCCTCCGCCGGGACGACACCCCAGGCCCGTTCGTCGGTGATCCGGCAGTCGCCGGTGCAGAGGCCCTCGCCGAGCATGTATTCGGCGTTCACCTTCTCGGTGAAGACGGTCTTCAGTTTCGCGATGGTGTCGGCGCCGAGATCGTTGTTGGCGGCGAACACCGAACCGGCGATGGTTTCCGATTTCCACACCGTCTTCAGCTGACCGGGCTTCAGGTCACCCTTCTCGATGAGGGTTTTGTCGACCATGGTGTCGAAGGCGAAACCCGCATCGCAGTCACCGGCCGCGATGGCCAGCGCGGAGGCGTCGTGACCGCCGGCGTAGATCGGCTGCAGACCGGCCGAGAGATCGGCCTCCGAACCGGATGCGATCACCTTCTTCTCGATCAAACCGGCGGAGGGATACAGGAATCCGGAGGTCGAGCCGGGATCGACGAAGCAGACCTTCTTGCCCTTGAAATCCTCGAGGGCGTTCACCTGGGCGTTATCGGCACGGGCGAGGCCGTAGGACTGGTAGCCGGGCGGCGTGCCCTTGTCCTTGACCACCGCACCGAGCGGGGTCATCTCGGCGCCGTTCACCCCGGCGACGACGTAGGCGAAGGGCCCGAAGAACGCCAGGTCCACATTGCCGGCGATAAGACCCTCGACCACGCCCGCGTAGTCGGAGGCCTGTACGAACTCGACCTTCGATCCGGTTTCCCGCTCCAGCAGCGCGATCACGGGCTCGTAGCTGGACTTCAGATCGGTGGAGTTCTCGGCCGGGATGGCGGCGAGGGTCAGGGTCTCCGGGAAGCCCTGGTCGTTCACCGCCTCGGAATCGGAACCGGAACAGGCGGAGAGGGTGAGAGCCAGGCCGGCGAGTACGGCGGCCGCGGTATGACGACGACGGAAGAACATGGAACGTCCTTGGGAGAGAAGGGCGGAGCGGATCAGGCGGATAAGAGCAGGGCGGGCAGTTCGGTGACGGACCCGAGCACATGGGTGGCACCGGCGGCGCGCAGCGTTTCGGCGTCGTGGGCGCCGGTGAGGGTGCCGGCGACGACGCCCGCGCCGGCCCGGAGCCCGGAGATGATGTCGCTGGCGGTGTCACCGAGCACCGCGACCCGGCGGACGTCGTCGACCTCCAGGCGCAGCAACGCCGTGAGGACCAGGTCGGGATAGGGGCGGCCGCGACCGGCGTCGGCGGGGGCCAGCACCAGATCGGCAACTTCGGCCCAGCCCAGGGCGTCGAGGAGTTTGCGCTGGGTGGATCGGCTGAAGCCGGTGGTGAGCGCGACCTTGATGCCGGACGCGCGCAGCTTCGCGATGGCTTCCGCGGCGCCCGGGATCGCGGTGACGGAGCCGGTTTCGATATGGCGTTCGTAGGCGGATTCGAAGGCCGCGTTGGCAACTGCTGCGCGATGGTCGGAACCGAAAAGTGCACGGAAAACCACGATTTTCGACTGGCCCATCGTATCGATCACGTACTGGCGGGCCTTGTCCCGCTCGGGGCCGCTTTCCGGCAGTCCCACCGCGGTGGCGGCGTCGTCGAAGGCGGCGATCACGGCGCCGTCGTCGGCGACGGTGGTGCCGGCCATATCCAGTACTGCCAGGGCGATAGCGGTGTCGTCTTGCACAGGACCGAGAATGCCATGCTGGTATAGACCAGGGAACAGCCGTTGAGCGAACCTTGGGTTAACAGCTGGTATAGACCACGGTCGCGGTAGGGTTGGACCGTGACGTCGACCGCGGAGCCCCGGGTGCTCAAACATCAGATCGTGCGCGCGAGCATCGAGGAACTGCTCGACGGGCTCGAGGTGGGCGCCACCGTGCCGTCCGAACGCGATCTCGCGGTGCGTTTCGACGTGGCCCGGGAAACGGTGCGCCAGGCGTTACGGGAGCTGCTGGTCGCGGGCCGGATCGAACGACAGGGCAAAACCACCCTGGTGGCCGGTCCGAAACTGGTTCTCCCGCTGGCCCTGGGCTCCTATACCGAGGCGGCCCGCGCCGAAGGACGTAGTGCCACGCGCATTCTGGTGGGCTGGTCGCGGCTCACCGCCGACCCGGAACTGGCCGCCCAACTCGCCATCGAACCGGGCGATCCGATCATCCAGCTCGAACGTGTCCTCACCACCGACGGCGTCCGCCTCGGCCTGGAAACCACCCGGCTGCCCGCCTACCGCTACCCCGGCCTGATCGACACCTTCGACTACACCCGCTCGCTCTACGCCGAAATAGCCGCCCGGGGCATCTCTTTCGCGAAGGCGGTCGACAGCATCGAAACCACCCTGCCCGACGCCCGCGAAGCCGCGCTGCTCACCGTCGACACCCGCACCCCGATGTTCCTGCTGAAACGCGTCTCCTACGACCCTGCCGGTATCCCGATCGAACACCGCCGCTCGCTCTACCGCGGCGACCGGATGACCTTCACGGCCATCCAAACCCCCTGACCCGGAACCGCTGGGCGACCTAGCCTTCGGGCGCAGGCCGGCGGCTTGCCGGATCCAGCGCGGTGAACGCCGCCGCGGCCAGGATCATGACGGCCGAAACCAGCAGTGCCACATCCAGTCCGTGATGGAAGGCGACCTTCCCGGTTTCGATGACCTCGTTCAATTTCCCCAGGTACGGAAAATACGGGGTGATGTTGAACCCCTCGGGGATACCGCCACGTTCGACGGCTTCGACCGCGCCGGGTTGCAAGTCCGGCGGGAGCCCCAGCTCCGTCATCCGCTGCTTCAGGTCCGCGGTGAGCAGCGAATTCACCAGTACACCGAGCACCGCGACCCCGAACGCCGAACCGACCTGGCGCATCGTATTGGTCACCGCGGCCGCCATACCCGAATGTTCGGGCGGTACCGCCGACATGACGGCCGAGGTCAACGGCACCACCGCGATCCCGAAACCCGCGCCCGCCACCGCCATCGCGGCCGCCAAGGAGAGGTCCTGCACCGAACTCGCCAGCGAGAGCCGGGTCAGCAGGATCCCGCCGGCGCCGAGTACGCAGCCGACGATCATGGGTATCCGCGCACCCCGGCGGCCCACCCAGTAGCCCGCGGCCAGCGATCCGATGATGATCGCGGCGGCCATCGGCGCGAATACCGCGGCCGTACGCGCACCCGAATACGAGTGCATCACCTGTAGATACAGTGCGGTGAAGAAGAAGATCGAGAAGACACCGAAGTAGACGGCGAACGCGACCACCAGGGCGCTGCGCACCGTCGGCAGGCGGAGATACCGGAAGTCGAGCATGGGCGCGCGGGCCCGCCGTTCGACGGCGACGAACGCGACCAGCGCCACCGCCCCGGCGGCGAACAACGCGAGCACCGAGGGCGCGGTGTAACCGACCTCCTCGCCACTGGTCGCGGCGTAGATGATCGCCCCGAGGAAACCGGCGCCGAGCAGCGCGCCGGCCCAGTCGATCGGCTCGGGGCGCGGATCGGCGCTCTCCGGAACCGACCACAACGCGGCGACCAGCGCCACCGCACCGATCACCAGGTTGAACCAGAAGATCGAACGCCACCCGTACGCGTGTACCAGCACACCGCCCAGCACCGGCCCGGCCGCCAGCGCCAGCCCCGAGGCCGCCGCCCATACGCCGAGTGCCTTCGCGCGGGACCTTTCACCGGGGAAGATATGCCGCAGCACCGAGAGGGTGCCGGGTTCGGAAGCGGCCGCACCCACACCCATGATCACGCGGCCGGCAATGAGCACCGCGACACTGGTCGCGAGCGCCGAAACCACGGAGCCGGCGGCGAAGATCACCAGCCCGACGATCATGACCCGTTTGCGGCCCCAGCGATCGCCGAGAGATCCGCCGGCCAGCATCAGGCAGGCGAAGACGAGTGTGTAGCCGTTGACGACCCACTGGAGTGCGGTCACATCGGTTTTGAGCTCGCTGCGGATGGCGCCCAGCGCGACACTCACCACCGTGGTATCCAGGAAGGTCACGAACACTACAGCGGTGACCGCGGCCAGCGCCACGCCCGGACGTTTCGTCGTGCCCGGCACGTCTTCCCTCGACCCCACCGGCACAGGCTACCCGCCGGAGTCGCCGTGCACCTCCCGATGAGCGGCACCGCTGCCCGAGGTGAAGCCGTGCTTGCCGGAGGCAGTCGGCACGGCGCCGCGCCGACGATGCCGATCGTCTACCGGGGCCTGCGCCCCGACTGCTTCCGGTCCTGCGGATCCGCAGCCGCCGAGCCCGGACTCACAGCGAACGGTCGGCGTGCGCCACGTATAGGGGCATTTTCTATTACCTGTTGTATGTGCCGTTGCATAGCGGTACGGTAATGAATGTATCGATAAGCGCTCCCCCCGGAGCGCTACCGCCCCGCCGCCCACGGGGCGCGACGAGTGAGGACTCCACCGATGAACCGAACCCCCGAACAGCGCACCCGCCGTATCGCCGCCCGGATCGCCGCGATCGCGGTCATCGCCCTCGCGCCCCTGGCGGTTGCCGGCACCGCCCTCGCCGACCCGGCCGGCGCGTCCACGATCAGCGACGACTCGCACGGTTCCCGCGGTTCCGGCAACGACCGCGACAGCGACCGCGGCAGCCGCTTCGGCGACAACCGGATCGGCGACAGCCGGCCCGGCGACTACGGCATCGGCGATAACGGCTTCGGCTGGGACGATAACGGCAACTACGGATATCGCGACCACAACCGGCATAACTACGACGGCTGGAACGACGATTTCAACAACGGCCACAACGGCCGGAGCAATGACTCGCACGCCGGCTACGGCGGCAACCGCGGCCACGACAACGACGGCCCCGCCGGCCACGGGCACAACAACGGGGGCGGCACCCAGAACCCCACCTGGAACATGCCCAACCCCTACATCCCGCCGCCCCCGCCGGCCCTGCTGCCGTCGATCCCGGTGCTGCACCTGCCCTCGCTGCACAACCTGCCCCTCCCCTTGGCCGGGCTCGCGGGCCTGCCGGGCACCGGCAGCGCTTTTTGATGCGCTTTATGTACCGTTAGATAGCGGTTCATCAACTGACGAATCGTTCGATACCACTCGGTACGAAAAGGACGTGGGCGTTCTCGGACCCTGCGTTCACCGGTCGCCGCAGGCGGCTGCACAGCCACATCCGGCAGCTGTGCCGCCGCCCCGGGTCGATACACCAAGCGGCGAGTCATAAGGCACCGCGG
>NZ_JARWPM010000358.1 GCF_029869215.1 Nocardia carnea | reverse complement strand
GGCCGAGGGCCCCCCCCCCCGCCGCCACCGCCGCCCCCACAAACAAACCCACCCCCCCAAAGAACCCCCGCCCCCCCCCCCCCCAACCCCAACCGGGACCCCCCACCCCCCCCCCCGCCCGCGCGTCGCCCCCCCGCCCCCGCCCCCCCCCCCCGCCGCCCCGCCCCCCCCCCGGCCCGAACAGACTACCCAACGCAGGCTTCGAACCGCGGCCGCAGCGACCGTCTCCAGGTCCGGTCACCCACAACCGGACCCCGGTCCGCAGCCGCACGAAGGGATAACGAGAGGCTGTCGCCGAAAGGCGCCGGGATGTCCGAATGACCTTGGAGTTTCGGCGGCCACCGCTCGGCGATCACAGGACCGGGTGCGGTCGGCCCGGTTGATAGCGCATATATGCGCAGGTCGACGTCACGCGGAGGCCATCGACCACCGGCCATGTTCATACCCACGTACCCGCGGGATATCCACCGGCGAACGCCACACCGAGGCGGAACCATGGACCGGCAACCGCCCATCCCGAGACGGCCGCCCCGCGGTTCGGCGGTGCCCGCATCGGGCCGGCCACCTATCGCCAGCGTTGGGAAGACCGGCGGCGATGGCCCCAACCGGAGACCTCGAACGAGTCCGCGCTCAATGCCCCGCCGGCACCATGACATGGCCAAAATCGATCAAGTGATACCTGAGCACTCGAGCTCACGGCAGCACCTGCACGATCCGCGTAATCCGAGCGCCCGCCGTACAGACCTTCTCGATCTTCGCTGCGAGCGCCTCCCCCTCGAACTCCTCGGCCCGCCCGCCCACACTGATGGACGCCACCACCGACCCGTCACGCCCGAGAATCGGCGCCGCCACCGCCGCGACCCCCGGCAGATAGTCGGAATTGCTCACCGAATAACCGGCTTCCGCGATCTCGTCGAGGTGTTCGGCGAGTTTCCCGGCATCCGTGATGGTCCGGTCGGTGATCGCCGGCAGTCCATCGTGTACCCACTTGTCCCGCAGCTCTTTCGAATGCGCAAGCATTACCGTCGGCCCCGCCGCGGCGTGGTAGGGCATCACCGACCCCACGGTGATCCCGGCGACCACCAGCGAGTTACGCCCCTCGAGCAGATCGATGCACACCGCCCCCTGCTCCGCGGGCACCATCAAGTAAGCAGTGTTCCCGAAAGCCGTGGCCAGTTCTGCCATGAAAGGTTTGGCGGCGGAACGAATATCGAGCTTCGCCAACGCAGCCGACCCGATTTCGAATACCGGCATCGCGATCCGGTAAGCCCCCTCCTCGGTGCGGTCCACCCAGCCCGCGTGGATCAGCGTGGCCATCAGCCGATACACCGTGGTCTTGTTCATCCCACTCGCCGCGGTGAGCTCGTTCAGCGTCCAGACCGGCCGATCCGCCCCGAAGTGTTCGAGCAGCGCGCAGGCCTTGAGCACGGCACCCACCACGTCCCGGCCCGCCGGGGCTTCGTGCTCGATGGGCATGCTCGCCTTCGGCGAGGTGGGCACAGCCACTACTACTCACTCACTTCCACGGTTCGCGCGATCGATGCCGCCACCTTACGAACAGATCGGCCGATCGGGGTTGACTTTGTGACCCCCACCACCTTACCGTCCTGATATCGAAAAACGAAACGCATTCCGCATAGCGAAACGGAGAGTGGACTGGTGCGCAGCCCGACCCTGAAGAACCTCACCGAGAACGGACTCGTCTATGCCCCCGGCGTATGGGACGGCCTCACCGCGCGCCTCGCCGAACAGGCCGGTTTCAGCGCCCTGTGCGCCTCAGGTTTCGCGGTCTCGGCCGCCCTCGGCCTCCCCGACGCCGAGCTCTACACCCAGACCGAGAATCTCCAGGCCGTCCGCACCATCCGCGAATCCTCGAAACTGCCGCTCGTCGCCGATATAGACACCGGCTATGGCAACGCGGTCAACGCCGCCCGCACCGCCACCAAGTTCGTGGATGCGGGCGTCGGCGGCATGTTCATGGAAGACCAGGTCTCCCCCAAGTCCTGCCCCATCTGCGTCGGCGACCCGGTCGACCTGATCACCACCGCCGAAGCCACCGGCAAGATCCGCGCCGTCCGCGACTGCATCCCCGACGACGTCCTGCTCATCGCCCGCACCGACGCCCGCGGTGACGACGCCATCCGCCGCGCCCAGGCCTACGTCGAGGCCGGCGCCGACATGATCATGCCGGTCACCAAAACCTTCGAAACCGTCGAACAGTGGCAGCGTTGCCACGAAGAGGTCGGCGTACCGCTGATGGCCACCCTCACCGCCTCCACCTGGACCGAACGCGAGTTCACCCCCGAGATCCTGGACCAGATCGGCGTCCGCCTCGCCCTGCTGCCCACCCAGGTCCTGATGGCCGTGGCCGGAGCCGCCCGCGAGACACTGAAACGCCTGGCCGCGGGTGAGGCGCCCGCCCAGGTGAGCGCCGACCACCTCCAGCACCACGAGTTCGTGGAGCTCATCGGCTTCCCCGAGGTGGAGGCCATGCAGAACAAGTACCTACCCGCGAAGGAACAGTGACCGTCGTGGGCTACACGATGACGGAGAAGATCCTGGGCCGCGCCTCGGATCAGGCGACGGTCCGCGCCGGCGAGAACCACCCGGTGCATCCGGCGCGCATGATCGCCTACGACTTCCCCGGCTACACCGACGTGATGTTCCGCCAGATGCGCGAGGACTTCGGCATCACCGAGTTGGAAGACCCGTCCCGCTACATCGTCTTCATCGACCACATGCTGACGAAGGGCAACGAGAAAGAACTCGAGGTCCACCAGGTCACCCGCGATTGGTGCGAGTTCTACGGCATCGAACTGCACGAGGGTCGCGGTATCGGCCACCAGCTCACCGCCGAACTCGGCCTCGCCATCCCCGGCGAATTCCTCGTCCACTTCGACGGCCATATCAGCGGTATCGGCGCGTTCGGCGCCCTCGGCTGGGGCATCCGCCGCGACCTCATCGAAGCCTGGGTCACCGGCCAGGTGTTCGTCGATATCCCCGCCACCACCCGCTTCGACCTGGTCGGCGAGTTCCCGCCCGGTGTCGACAGCCGCGATCTCGTGCACACCATCATCGATATGGTCGGCGCCGACGGCTGCGCCCATCAGGTGATGGAGTTCGGCGGCCCCGGCGCCCGCGCGATGGCCATCGACCACCGTCAGGGCCTGTGCGGAATGGCCATGTTCACCGGCGCCGTCTCGGCTGTTTTCGAACCCGACGAGCTCTCGCTGGCCTATGCGAACAAAGTCGCCCGCCGCAGCTTCGACCCGGTGTATCCCGACGCCGACGCCACCTACGCGGCCCGCTACGAGATCGACCTGTCCACGCTGACCCCGCGGGTCGTGCTCCCCGGCTCGGCCCGCGCCGTCAACACCAAGACCGCCCAGGAACTCGCCGGCACCCCGATCACGAAGGCCTTCATCGGCTCCTGCGCCAGCGGCCGCATCGAAGACCTGCGCGCCGCCGCCCTGGTCCTCGACGGCCGCAAGGTCGCCCCCGGCGTCGAACTCAATGTCGTCCCCACCTCACAGAAGGTGTACGAGCAGGCCGAGCAAGAAGGCATCCTCGACGTCCTCCGCGCCGCAGGTGCACATATCAACATATCGAGCTGTGATTTCTGCTTCGGCTACCAGAAACCCCTGCAACCCGGCGAGAACTGCATCTCCACCGGCGTCCTGAACATCTCCGGTCGTATGGGCAGCCCCGATGCCAACATCTACATGGGCTCCCCCTACACCGTCGCCGCCAGCGCCCTCACCGGCACGATCCAGGAGTCGGTCCAGTGAGCGCCTATCCCCCACCGCCGGACCTCATCGAAGGCAGGGTCGCCTGGATCTTCGGCGACGATTTCGATATCGATCTCGTGGTCGGCGTCGCCAATATCAAGTCCTACGACCCCGACCACCTGCGCTCGGTGTGTATGCAGGCCTACGACCCCACCTTCACCGACCGCGTTCGCCCCGGCGATATCATCGTCGGCGGCCGTAACTTCGGCTACGGTCATCCGCACTATCCGCCCATGGTCGCCCTGCGCAACGCGGGTATCGCGGCGATCGTCGCGGAATCCTTCTCGCCCGGTTTCTGGCGCGGCGAGACCTTCAACGGCATGCCGTTGATCACGATTCCCGGCGTCTCGACCGCAGTACAGGTCGACGACGCCGTTGCCCTCGACTGGCGCACCGCCACCCTGCGCCTGCCCGAGGGAACCGACCTGGTCGGAACCCCACCGAGCCCGCGGACCATCAAAGTCATCGAAGCCGGTGGTTCGTATCAACTCCTGCTCGCCGAGCACGCACGCGAAAGACAAGAAGCTCAATGACGAACCTCGAACCTCGCGTCGGGTCCACGGACCCCCATCCCTCCGGCCCGCTGCCGGCGACAACAGCGAAGAAGTCGACCTCCGTGGCCCGCCGCGCCGCCATCGCCGGCGGCGTCGGCACCCTCATCGAGTACTACGACTTCGCGGTCTACGGCTTCCTCGCCGTCACCATCGCACCCCTGTTCTTCCCCTCCGATAATTCCGCGGTGTCGATCCTGTCGACCCTCGCCGTCTTCGGTGTCGCCTACGTGGCCCGCCCCCTCGGCGGCATCTTCTTCGGCCGCCTCGGCGACCGCCGCGGCCGCCGCCATGCCCTCGTCATCACCGTCGTGAGCATGGGCGTGGCCTGCGGCATCCTCGGCCTACTGCCCACCAGTTCCGCCGTCGGCATCCTCGCCCCCATCCTGCTGGTCCTCGTCCGTCTCGCCCAGGGCTTCTCCGCCGGCGGCGAAGTGGGCGGCGCCGCAACCTATATCGCCGAATCCGCCCCACCGAAGCGCCGCGGTTTCTTCGGCTCCTTCACCCCCGTCGGCTCCACCCTCGGCTTCGCCGTCGCCGCCGCTGTCGTCGGCGTGGTCGCCCTGCTCACCACCGACGAGCAGATGGAATCGTGGGGCTGGCGTATCCCGTTCCTGCTCGCCCTCCCCCTCGCCTGGGTGTGCCTGCGCGTCCGGATGAAGCTCGAGGACACCCCCGAATTCGAGGAGATGGCCGAGAAACAGCAGGTCACCAAGAGCCCGCTGTTCGACACCGTCACCAAGAACCCGTGGTCCGTCGCCCGCGTCGTCGGCGTCGCCATCGCCATGAACGGCTCCGGCTATATCGGCCTCACCTACTTCAGCGTCTACCTGATCAACGACCTCGGCTTCTCCAAAGACGCCGTCTACTGGACCTCCGCCATCGCCATCGCCCTGGCGTGTGCCACCTTCCCGCTCAGCGGTATGGCCACCGACAGGTGGGGCCGCAAACCGGTCCTCATCGGCGGCTACCTCGCCTACGTCGTGATCGCGCTACCCGCCTTCATGATCATGGGCGCCACCGAGAGCATCCTCGTCATCGGCATCGTCTACTTCCTCTACATGGTGCTGAACGGCGTAGTCCAGGTCCCCGCCTTCCCGCTGTTCACCGAACTCTTCCCCCGCACCGTCCGCTACACCGGCGTCTCCCTGGGCTTCAATATCGGCACCATCGCCGCCGGCGGCACCGCCCCCTACGTCGCCGCCCAGCTCGTCGAATCCACCGGCAACGCGATGTCGCCCGCCTACTGGGTGATGGGCGTCTGCGCCATCGGCCTCCTCACCGTCGCCACCATCCGCGAAACCAGCCGCAAGGAACTCCCTGCATGACCACCGGTAACACCGGGAACGCCCCGTCCGCCGCAATTGATGAGGGTGCGGCGGGCGGGGCGTCCCGCCCCCAAGAAGAGCTCGGCACCCTCGTGGCGGCCTGGCACGACAGGGTCCGGCACGAACCCGACGCCACCGCCCTCGTCTACTTCGACACCACCCTCACCGTCCGCGAGGCCGACGACCTCGCCACCGCCCTCGCGGCCGCCTTCGCCGACCGCGGCGTGAGCCACGGTGAACGGGTGGGCATCCACCTCCAGAACATCCCGCAATACGCGCTCGTCCTGCTCGCCCTCTGGAAACTCGGCGCGATCGCCCTCCTGCTCAACCCGATGTATCGCGGCCGCGAACTCCGCGAACTGGTCACCGACGCCGAACCGGTCGGGATCATCACCACCAACCGCGATGTGCGGCAGGTCCGGGAGGACGTCGAGGGCACCACAGTCGCCTGGGTACTCGGCACCGCGGAGTCGGACCTCCAGTCCCGCAACGACCCCCGCGTCTTCAAACCCGAAACCACCCCTGCCGACGAGAGTTCCGCAGACCTGCTCGCATTGGCCCACGAGTACGCCGGCCGGAAACCCCCGACTATCCAAGTACACGGCGACGACCTCGCTTTCCTCGCCTACACCTCCGGCACCACCGGCCCACCCAAGGGCGCCATGAACTCGCACGCCAACGTCCGCGCGGTAACCACCAGCTTCGCCGAACTCGCCGGCATCACCCCTGGCGACGTGATCTACGCCCTGGCCCCGCTGTTCCACATCACCGGCGCAGTCGTCATCGGCGCCCTCGCCCTCACCGAACGCACCTCCCTGGTCTTCACCGGCCGCTTCACCACCGACGTAGCCGTCGATGCCCTCCGCGAACACGGCGTCACGTACACCATCGGCTCCATCACCGCCTTCAACGCGATGATGAACTCGGAATACGCCACAGCCGAACACTTCTCCACCATCAAAACGCTGTACAGCGGGGGTGCCCCAGTCCCACCGAGCACGGTCGCCCGCTTCCGGGAACGCTTCGGCCACTACATCCACAACGCCTACGGCATGACCGAAACGTCGTCGGCAGTCACCGCGGTCCCGCCAGGAACGAGCGCGCCGGTCGACCCGGACAGCGGCACCCTGTCCATCGGACTCCCGCTCCCGGGGGTGAACGTCGAGGTGGTTGACCCCGAGGGCCACCCCCTCTCACCCGGCAGCCAAGGCGAGCTCGTCGTCACCGGCCCTCAGGTCATCGGCGGATACTGGCGCAAACCAGACGAATCCGAGGCCGCACTGCCCGAAGGTCGCCTCCGAACCGGCGACAGCGCGATCGTGGACGAAGAGGGCTGGGTCTACCTGGTCGACCGAATCAAAGACCAAATCAACGTCTCCGGGTACAAGGTGTGGCCGCGCGAAGTCGAGGACGTCCTCTACGAGCATCCGGCCGTGCACGAGGCAGCGGTCGTAGGAATTCCTGACGAATATCGCGGTGAGTCAGTTGCTGCCTACGTTTCTCTGAAGGACGGACAAACCGCGCAGGCCGACGACCTGATCTTATTCACCAGAGACCGACTCGCGCCCTACAAAAGGCCCAGGGTAGTGCAAATCGTCGCGGATCTCCCCAAAACGCAGACTGGCAAAATTCGCCGACGTGCGCTACGCGATCAACATACTGAGACGAAAACCGCCTAACGAGGACCTCGCGGCCACATCGGAAATTTGACCGCCGGTGAGTGAACGCGTCGTCGGTCGAGCGGAATGGATCAGTTCCGACTATTATCCGAACTGACTCGCATCCTGAAGCCAAGGGGGCTCAAGCCCCTGGACCCACTTTGCCAGGCACGGACCGGTCCACGATCAGGACGTTTCATCCCTCAGGCAGCACGAAGTGGGCGGTGCGACCGACTCCGCTGTCGTCGGCGTTGTCGTCAGATCTGTCGTCACCGATCCACTTGCCCCCCAGGAATGGCCATCTGAAGTCCGTGCACGTCATGCGTGGTGGGCATGCCCACGTAAGCGCTACACGGAGCTATGTTCGGGGTCGCGTACGTAGCGTGGTCTCCATCTGGTGCCCACGCCGTCCTGGTGAAATCCCGTGCGGCCAGACGTAATCCATGATGACATCGACCCATGTCCGAGAGTGTTGATGATCCAGCTGGGATCGCGCAGTGGCTAAAGACGACCGGTTACCCCCTGGAGATGCGAGTTGGATCGGCCTTCAGGCGTAACACCAACTTCTTCTGTGAGCACTCTGTGACCTACGTTGACCCGGTCAGTGGGGATATTCGTACCACTGATATATCCATCGGGCAGGGTATACGGCCCACTGCGGTCGAAAAGGGTTTAGAGTTTGAACTGTTCGTAAACTTTTACATAGAATGCAAGGCTCGCCCGGCTCCTTGGATTGTATTCGTCGATAAATTGAATAATCGCCCCGCGAAGGTGGAGGACTTTGCTCCGGGACTAACATTTTGGTGCACGCCATGCACCATTAGCGAAAAGGCCCTTCCTAAATATCTAGAATTCGTCAACAAGGACGGAGATATACGGGGGCTATCCTCGATTCTGAATCCATGCGTGATTCCTGGATACGAGATCTGCGAGAAACGGAAAGAGACAAGGTCGAGCGTTGACCCAGCGTATGCTGCCGTTCGTCAAGCAGCTTCCGCAGCCGTTGGATTGACGCACGAACGAGGATCTCAGGATGATTCCGACCCATGTGTTGCATTCCCAGTACTCGTCACGGGGGGTATGCTCTATGAAGCTTGGATGGATGAACAGGACGAGCTACAGGTCAAACGGGTAGAAACATCGCGAGTGCTAGTTTCGTTAGACCGGATCCATGGGCCAACGTTAGTGCATGTGGTGACAGAAAGAGGTTTAGAAGATTTCATCCAAGAGTGCAACGAAACTGCTGCACTTCTGGTGGGCCGACGACTCTGACAGAGTCGGGATTAACTTGAGTTGCGTTGGCCGTGCTGGGTGGTAGCCAGCGCATGCTGGGGCTGGCTTCCCCGCCCGCCCCATAGGCCTGCCATTCTCGGGTAGAGGCTCCGCGGTCCAGGGTGGCGATAGCCATTAGCGGAGCTGACGCCATAGGCGCCCTTGACGGTGGAGGGACCCGGGAACACAATGCAGGCCGCCGACCGTAGGGCCACGCGACCGAAGGCCGCGCAGTCTTGTTATCTTACTGGTCTTCTACTCTGGCGCTTTCTCCTGAATCGGATCGACTGGCCCCGGCGGTACTTTAAGAATTCGAATAGTCACACTTTGGTCGCTCCGATTAGGGCCGATTTGCCCACCTTCAAAGTCCGCGAAGGCCGATCCGCCGCAGACCCAATGCGGGCCGAATCGCTCGGGAGTGAATCCCTCGTGGGCTATGTAACTGAAACTTGCGGTTTTGGTGGTAAGCCCACTGGAGCTGATATCGGTAAGTATGGCACCTCGGGTGACAGGGTTCTTCGGCAGGTACATAACCATCGCGTCCTGGCCTACAGTTTTATTTTGTCTGCTTACATGCCGCTGCAACGCTACCATCAGACGCATTACTCGATTGATTTCGTTGGGATTCAATGCGACCTCAAATATCCGGTTGTGGACAACACGTCGATGCCAAGAGTTCAGGAGCGCGCCAGCGCGCACATAGTATGTGCATCCGGGCCGCTCTGGGTAGTGATAAATGGTGCGAAAAAACTCGGGTTGATGACTTGGAAAAGTTTCCTCACCCCGTTCGAAGTTGGAAATTCGATAGCTTACGGAATGTCTCGTTCCGTCGGTACCATCGAAGAATCCAGTCATCACCATTGTGAGCCGCTTGTCAGGCCAGGATATAGGAAGGCGACCAACCGCTTCCTCAGCTCCTCGCCTCAGCTTTTCCACTCCCTCTTCGACATCGGAAACATCGCACAGAGTTTCGGCAATCCACTCGGACACGGGCTTGCGTTGCGCTCTGTCGATGAATGCGATCCCAGTGAAGCCTATTGCCATCTCACCACACCACGAGACCGCTTTGTTGTGTGAATCGTCGAATACTGTTCCATCTCCACGGGTGAGCCGTCGGTCGGACACCTGCAAGATGTGGTCTGGTGTGACGAGAGTCTGAATCAACGTCATGGCTGCACTTCTACACCGATATTGGCGGCCAAGCGGCGGAACCGACGAATAGCCGGGACTGCTGCACGGATAGGTGACACCGATCTGGCTTGCCGAGTGGTGAGCCTGGAAGGATGTCATCGTGCCCAAGCCCTACCCGCATGAGTTCCGTGACGATGTGGTTCGGGTCGCCCGCAACCGCCAAGAAGGCTGGGAAGAATTACGCGTCGCGATCGTGACCTGGATCGAACGGACCCACCACCAACGCCGCCGACAAGCCCGCCTCGGCCGTTTGACGCCGGTCGAATACGAGGCCATCATGACCCCACCGGCCAGTCAGGCCGCGTGACCGAATGTGTCACCCGATCGTGCAGCAGTCCCTGGCTCGTACGCGAAATATGGCTTTGCAGTGGAAAGTTGCTGTAAGCCAAGGTCTAGAACCCATCAACATCGCAAAGTTGGTACTGGCCGTTTCGGCGATGCCTGTCGTACCCATCTGGTATTGAGTATCGGGCGGCTGTTCGCCAATATTTGGCCAGGTTGCCGCAGGAGGGTCGACATTGTCGATAGAGACTGAAAGCGACGGGTCTTGGCCATACGGGGTGCGACCGAATCATGCTCAGACCGGCGCGTTCAAGGACGAGTTGGCGGGCATGACTGTCGATGCGCCGTGCGAGCCCAACCCGGACGGTTCGGTTCCGGCGGGAAGGTCCGACAAGATCCTGTTGCGCCAGGAACTGGTCAGTCTTATGAAACGGGCCCACTCCGGCACAGTGCGTCAGATCGAGTTCGAAGAGGTCCGCTCGGGGGACGTCGTGGTGGAGTTGAAGCATCCGCGGCCCGGAAACCTCCAGGGCTGGCACTATCGCATCTACACCGGGGTTCCCAAGCACCCGGACGATAGCTACCTGGTCTGGCTTGGTGCCGGGCGCAAGCCTGACGTGAAGTTCGATCCGGATGGTTGGAGCGAGCTCCAGACAGGCCAAATCGAGACGTCACATTGCCGTTTCAAAGTGTGGCTCACCTCGCGATTCGCTGACAGGATCTGACGTTGCGGTTAACCTCAACACATGAGCACGTTCGACGATCTCGAGAGCGCGTTGGGGATCGACATGTCCGACCCCGAAGAGGCGCTTGCCCGCGACTTGGTGGAGGCCGACCACGAGATGCTCGAGAAGCTGGTTCATATCAGGAAAGCGGTAGCCAAGCTGACTGGCTCCGAGGTGGCCGATCGGATGGGGCGTCATCGTTCCGTCGTCACGAACTTTGAGAAGCTCACCGCTGACCCGCACCTATCAACGATCCGTCGGTATGCCCACGCCATAGGCGCTCGTATCACTCACATCGTCGAGTATGTGGATCCGAAGGGAGAAGGGGCGGCGGCCAGCGAAGGTGACATACCTAACACGCAGTCGGACCCAGCACCCTCATCTGCCCCAAATGTCTCGTTCTCCGACGAGGAGTTGGCGTTGATCGCACTCATGATGGCCGGCAGGAGTGGAATCCAGGATGCGTCGCTAGATCTCATCAAGGAAGCCCTGGTGAAACTCACTTCACGTACGGATCTGGTCGTCTCCCCGCCAGCGGCCTTCAATGTCGTGGTCACGCGGCCCGACCACCTGCTCATAGAGCGGCGGAAGCGACGAGTTCGGCTTCGTCCATCCTCGTCCATTATTTCCGACGCAGTAGGAACAGGCCTGTGAGGGTAATGCTCATGACCGCGGATTCCGCGCAGCGGGATTCTGTCGGGAAAGTGCACGCTCTTGGTCTGAACTGGACTTGGGTCGGGACTCCTACACCGGCAATGGCCGTGGTCATTGTGCTTGACCCCGATGTAGATGACGAGCTAATCAACACAGTCGAACTGGCTGTGGAGATGATTGACGGCGACGGCCAACCCGTCACCCTCGGTCCAGCCGGTGAGCCGCTTCGTGTCCAGATTCAAGCCACGGCAGATGAGCCGGCCTCGCGTCTAATGCTTGCCTTTTCAGTGGGCCCAGGAATTCCTCTGGAGCCAGGTCGGTACAGCTGGCGAGCCGTTGATAGCGACGACAAGGAATACTCTCGGGTGGGGTTTGACGTACGGCCGCGCGGCTGAGTAGGCGGCTCAGGTCTTGGCTAAGCGTGGTTGGCACATGCCGAATCCGCTGCGGAGGTACGCACATCACGTCGTCGTACACCGTTTCCTGATCCGGATTCACAGGGTCCGAACGAGCACATCGAACGTTGGCGCTCCCTCCCAACCAGGCCGCTGGACACCAACCTTGTACCAGCCCCACCGGCGGTACCGCTCGTAGGCGCGCTCATTGCGCGGATCTACCAACAGTGTCGCCCGCTGTTCCCGCCGAGCACCCAGCAGTTCGTCATGCAGTGCCCGCGCGTAACCCTGGCCGGTCTGCTCGGGGACCACCATGATCTCCGAGAGCGCGAACGTACGGGTGCCGTCCTCGCGGGTGAATTCCGGATCGTCTTCGTCGAGTTGCGCGCTGTCCCACTTTGCAGATTTCTCGCTGAGCGGCCACCCCCATGCCTGTCCGATCGGCTCCCCGTGCAGATACAACACCACGAGGTCGAAGCCCGGCGCTTGCAGATAGGCGTCGAATCGGTCCATCGACGCCTCCAGCGACTCGAATGGATCACCGGTGGCAATGAGTCCCGCGTAGGCGCGTGAATACACGTCCTCCACCGTGTCGCGGATATCGCGGGCGCCTACGCTGTCGAAGCGGCGAAATTCAATCAACTGAGAAACCTTTCGTAGCCTTCAGCGCGTCGAACCGCACGCGGAACTCCTCGCCTTCGGAGATCGTGTCCGCCGCGAACCGCACAGGTTTCAGTACCTTGAGGGCGCGGGGCGACTCCAGCCAATCCTCCAGCGCACCGAGCACCGAGGTGCCCGCTTCGATCGCTGCTCGTGTATCACCGGTGCGGGCAAGCGCCGCCGACCACCACGCAGCCCGGTGCACAGTACTGCCGGCACTTGCTGGTTCCCCTGCTGCGACTTCATACAGTGCGACGGCCCGAGCATGGTGCCCGACGTCGGTGGACGCCCGCGCCTCATGGCCCCGGATCTCGGAATGGTTGACGAACCGCAACCACGATGGGCAGTCGTCGAACGGCTCGTGGTCCACGGCGTTGTCCATCTCGCGCCACGCCGCCGAAATCGCCCGCTCCACACCGCGTCGGTCACGGGCTGTCCCATACGCCGCAGCCTCGCGCGCAGCTATCAGCGCGTGTATGCGGCCAGTTGGCTGTCGGCGCGCGAGATCCCCGGCGCGATGAGTCAGACCGAGAGCGTATGAGGGGGACGCGTCGCCGGTACGCGCGAGCGCGATGGTCTGCAGAGCCGCATTCATGTAGGCATGGATAGCCAGCCCGTCATCGTCGGCCATCGCCGCCAGCGACAGGGCGTCCGAGTAGCAGCGTCTCGCCAGCTGCATCCAGTTCGCGTCGTATGCGAGCCAACCGGTTTCCACAGCCAGCGCGCCAACAGCCGACATCCACGCCCGCCCCGTCTTGCCGTCGAACACACAGCTGTGCAGCAGACCTTGGGCATGTTCCAACGCGTCGACAGCTGCAGGTAGATGACCAGCTCCTCCGACCATCTGGTCGGCGGACTCCAATTGGGTGGTATACGCGTTGAGCCGATCCACATCCGCCATACCGATCCGGGAAGGCTGCCAGGTCGGCGTAGTGGCGACTGTGAGCGCTGCGGCCATACTGAATTCGCGACGGTTCACGTCTGCCTCATCGTCACCAACTCCCGAAGGCGAATGTCGCTGTGCTGCGGTCCGCGGGGCGGATACGGCGAGAGCGAATCGACGCATCTGCTCCGGGCTCAGCCTGGCGAGCCAACTATCGAGGTCGGCGGCACGTTGCCCGCGCACCGGCCGCGATTCGGTGGCACGTTCCCATTTTCGCACGGTCGCAACAGACCACCCGATCTGTTCGGCGAACTGCTCCTGAGTCATCCGCAACGCCGCGTCACGCAGCGCCCGCACCTCGACCCTTGTCCAAACCTCCACGATCACGCGAAACCCCCTGTCGCTGCGAACTTAAGCGGAAGCGTAGCGGTTCTCTATGACTGCTGTCCCTGGGACCGCGAACACCGGTCGATGAGGCTTGAACCAGCCCCGGCGCCGGGTCGAACCACCAGGCCGGCCGGCACCTTACGAGGCCGCCAACCACGGAATTCCTCGGCGCCGGGTGCACACCATGACACCCCACCCAGGAGGCACTGTGCGCGAACGACCACCTCTGCCCAAGCGACCGGCGCGAAACCGGGCAATGGAAGCGACCGTCCGGCTGTTGCGCGACCAATACTGCACCGATACAGCAACATTGGAACGAGTGGCGGCCGGGCTCCGCGCCGGCCGCGATGTCCCGGAACCTGCCACCGACGCCGATATCGCGCCATGAGCCACTCGATCGCGTTCGGTTGGATCAACCACGACATCAGCCGAGCACCCGAGACCGACCGCGACCACGTACACCGCCTCGCCGACCGACTCGGCTACCACCTCGTATGGCCCGGCGAACACTCGGTGCTACGCGTGGCCGACCAGGCACACAACGCCGGCGCCGACCTGGTGATCCTGCCGGCACCCGACCACCTCGGCCCGCACGAACTCGACGCCGTACTGGACGTCTGCGATGTGGAAACCGTGCTACCGCGTCTCAGCTTCCCACGCTGGACCTCCACGCAGGACACACCATGAGCACCCTGGTAGTGGTCGGTTTCGCCATCGCGATCGGACTACCGCTGCTGGTGATCGCGGCGACGATCTGGTGGCCCTGATGTTCGGATCCGGGAAGGTGCGTCCTTCCCGTCATCCACAGGTCTTGATCATTTCTCGGCCGCACGCGGTGTCGTCGGTCGCTCGCGCCCTGCTGCGGCCCGGCGCCGGGTGCTACTCGAAGCGACGGCCTACCCCAGCGCACTGAAGCCCTCGTGGTCGGCGGTGAACGGTCGACTCGCTCGGCCGAGCCTGCCGGATACCGGTGATTCCGCACGTCGGCCTCCGGAACCAACGAGCACGAACGCCGGTCGGCATGGGTACTATCCATCCTGGTCGGGGGAGCCCCGCGCTGTAAAAGGGGATGTACTGATGGTCGACGAAGGACAGCGGGGGCAGAACCGCGCCGAGGGTTTCGCATGGGGAGCGCACGGAGCGGCCACGCCTCCGAATGGCCCCGCTGTCCAGCAGCAGTATCCCGGTGGGCAGCAGCCGTTTCCCGGCGGTCCGCAGTTCCACCCGAACATGCAGGCGCCCGGTCCAGGCATGACGGGGCAACCACAGCCACACCCGATGGGAGGAGCGCCGCCGCAGCTGTGGCAACACGGAGGACCATCGTCGCCAATGGGATTCGCGCCTGCGCCCTATCCGGGTATGCCCGGTCCGCCGGGCTCCCGTAGCAATGTCGGCCTGATCATCGGGCTCGTGGTGGCCATGGTGGTGGTTCTGGTGCTCACGGTGGTCGGCATCGGGGTCGTCGCATCGAGATCGGGTGGCGATGACGAAGCCGACCCGTGGGCCGGGGACTACTCGCCGGAAGGGGTCACAAATACTTGTCATCTGGTCGATACCACGGTCTTCGATCCATGGGCGCCGGACCAGACGGAACTCGTGCACCACGAAGATATCGCCGGGCAATACGGCGGTCCGTCGATCGACTGTCGTACAACGAACTCCGGACCGAACAGTGCCTACGTCACCTTCAAGATCGATGTGGCGTTCGAGACCGATCTGTATGGGTTGGAGCTCGATCGCGCCAAAAGGTCGGATACCGAAATACTGCCCGATGACTACGTGTTCGGTTCGGTGACCGGGCTTGGGGAGGGCGGGTACTACGGAGTCCGGAATCCTCCGGACTCGGACCGGTATCTGGGCTACACAATGGCGATCAAGGACAGCAATGTCCTGGTCGACGTCGACGTGGAAGTCATCTCGGACAAGGCTTTCGACCAGGCCGAGGCCGACCGGATCTGCCGGTATCAGATCGGGAAGATCCTGGACAACCTCCGAAAATAATGCGGCGTAGCAGTTCAGCTTCGCCCGCTGGGCTTTCGCGAAGGTGGGCCCATGAGCGACCCGGTGGCAGTTGGCTTCGCCATCGCGATCGGACTACCGCTGCTGGTGATCGCGGCGACGATCTGGTGGCCGTGATGATCGGAGCACCGAACCACTTCGCGCGCGAGCAGTTCCGTCTACATCGGCGCAGCACTCGGAGGCATGGTCGGGGGGGGGGGGGGGGGGGGGGGCGGGCGGGGGGGGGGGCGCCCCCCCCCCCCGGCGGGGGGGGGTGGGGGGGGGGGGGGGCCCGCGGGGCGGGCGGGGGGGGGGCCCGGGCCGCCGCCGCGGGTCTGGCGTTCCTTGCGCGCGTGATCATGCTGCCGGCCACACGGAGCCGTACTGCTGGACCGGCCAAGAAGTCAGCG
>NZ_JARWPM010000357.1 GCF_029869215.1 Nocardia carnea | reverse complement strand
CCCCGAACGGGTGCACGGCGGCGATCGCCTCGTCCACATTGTCGGCGGTGAGCCCGCCGGCCAGGATCACCGGCCGGCCCAGGCGGGCGAGTTCGCCGACGATCCGCGCGCTCACCGCCCAGTCGTGGGTCCGGCCGGTACCGCCGAGCCGGTCGGCGGTACGGGAGTCCAGGAGGACGGCATCGCAATCCGCCGCGGCCTCCCGGGCGCGGGCGATCGCCTCGGCGCCGGTGACGTGGACGGCGCGCACGATGGTGCGATTGTGCGCGGCCGCGTGTACAGCGCGCAGCGTGGCATGGTCGACGAGGCCGTGGACCTGGATGGTGTCAACACCGACCCGATCGGCGAGGTCGAGAATGGCGGCGGCGTCCTCGAGATGGGTCACCAATACCCGGTTCACGAACGACGGCGTCGCCGCGCACAACTGCGCGGCGGCCTCGGGGGTCAGCGCATCCTCGCTGGTGTGCGTGGTGCCGGAGATGAACCCCACGGCGTCCGCGCCGGCGCTGACCGCCGTTTCCAGGTCGGCCCGGGAGCGGATACCGCAAACCTTCGCGCGAACCGTCACCTGATCATGGTACGCCCGAGCTCAGCTCGCGGCGGACTCCGGAATGCGCGGCGTATGCGAGGACGGGCCCGACGGAACGTTCTTCTTCAAACTCGCGGCGTACACGTCCACGTACTCCTGGCCGGACATCTGCATCAGCTCGTACATGACCTCGTCGGTGACCGCTCGCTCGACGAAACGGTTCCCCGCCATCCCCTCGTACCGGGAGAAGTCGATCGGTTTACCGAACTTCACGGTGACCTTGCGCCGCCGCCAGCGGAACCGTCCGGGCGGGCTCACCTGATCGGTGCCGATCACGGCCACCGGGATCACCGGGACCCCGGTTTCCAGCGCGAGGCGGGCCATCCCCGTCTTGCCCTTGTAGAGCCGGCCGTCGGGGGAGCGGGTGCCCTCGGGGTACAAGCCCACGAGCCGGCCCTCGTCCAGCAGTTTCCGGGCGGCGTTGAGCGCGTCCTCGGCGGCGTCGGCGCCGCTGCGATCGATCGGGTACTGGCCGGAGGCGCTGAAGAAGAACTTCTGGAACCGTCCCTTGAGACCCGGGGTGTGGAAGTACTCGGCCTTGGCCAGATAGTTGATCCGGCGCGGGCTCGTCAACGGAGCGAAGAGCCAATCCGCGATGGACAGGTGGTTTCCCGCCATGATGGCCGCACCCTCGGCCGGGATGTTCTCCACGCCCTCCACCTCGGGCCGGTTGTACAGATGGATGAACGGACCCAGCAGCACGAACTTGAGCAGCCAGTAGAACATGACGTCCTTACTCCGGGAATCGGGATGGAAATGTGGGGAGCCTTGGTTGCCGACTCTACCGCCGGTCACGGACCTCCTCCAACCCCGGCCTTGTTAAATGTGTATATATGGCGCGGAGTTCGGTGGTACGGGGAGGGGCCGGCCGAATGCGGTCTCGGGGCAGACCGTCTTGCTGAGTTTCGGAGATGCTCGCGCCACGCGAGCCCGAGCCATGTCGGCGGTGGGTTCGGGTGCCACCCGTGGGCAAGGTGGGGACCGAGGTCAGTGGCGGGGGATGAGGGCGGTGCGGGCGAGTTCGGCGGCGCCGATCATGCCGGCGGCCTCGCCGAGCTGGGTGGTGCGGATACGGGCCAACGGGCGGTGTCCGTGGCCGGTGACGGCGGCGGCGTATTCCTCGCGGGCCTCGTCGAGGAACAAGGGGGCCGAACTGCTCACCCCGCCCGCGACGACCACCAGATCCGGGTCGAAGATATCGCCGACGAACGCCAGGCCGAGCCCGAGCCAGCGGGCGAAATCGGCCATCACCCGCAGAGCCAGCGGATCGCCGTCCTGGGCGGCGCCGGCCACCCGGCGGCCGGTGAGCGCGCCGGGGTCGGCGGTGATCTCCTTGGCCAGCATCGATGGCGCCGAGTAGGTGGCCAGTAGTTCTATCGCGGATTCGGCCAAGGCGGTCCCGCTGCAGTAACGCTCCCAGCAACCCTGTTTGCCGCAGCCGCATTCGCGGCCGCCGGGTACCACCTGCAGATGGCCGAGTTCCGGTGCGACACCGTGGGTACCGCGGTACAGCACGCCGTCGATCAGCAGGGCCGCGCCGATCCCGGTGCCGATGGCCACCAGCACCACATTGTGGCCGCCGGCGGCGGCACCGAAGCGGTACTCGGCCCACATCGCGGCGTTGGCGTCGTGTTCGAGCAGTACGGGCAGGCCGAGCCGCTCGGTGAGGCGGTGCGCGACCGGTGCGTCACGCCACGGCAGATGCGGAGCGAACCGGACGGTGCTGCGGTCGGCGGAAACGAATCCGGCCACGGCCAGGCCGACGGCGTCGATGCTGTGCCGGTCACCGAGTTCGCGGACCGCGCGATCGAGCGCGGCCTCCAGGGCCGGAGCCGAATGGGGGGTCGGGCACTGCACGGTATCGAGCACCTCGCCGGTCGCGTCGACCACGGAGGCGCGAATATTCGTCCCCCCGATATCGACACCGACGGTGAGGGGAGTGCCCGGTCCGGCGGCGTTCATGGCTTGATGGTCACGGGTATACCGACATAGCGCGACTTGCCGGCCCCGGCGGCGCGAGCGCCCGCCCCGGTGGTGTCATCCGGCCGGCCGGGCGGGCTCTGATCGCCTGCCGCGCCGCCGGTTTCGCCGCCGGGCCGGGTCGTACCGGAGCCCGCGCTATCGCCGGGGGCCGCGGTGTGCCGGGTCTCCCCGGAATCGGATTGTGCCGCAGGAGGTTTCGTGCCGTGATCGTGGGGCAGGACCGGCTCGACCGGTGCGCCGGCCAAGGCCTCGCGCAGGACGGTCACGATGGCCGTACCGTGCGCGGCCACGGTTGCGAGGACCTCGTGGTGTTCCCCGCGGATCAGCGCGGCCGCGGCGCACAGCGGGCACCAGGTGCAGTTGGCCCATTCCGGTTCGCCGTCCGCGGCGGCCTCCCGCAGGACCGGTTCCACCCGTTCGAGCACGGCCTCGGCGAGCAGCCGCAGCTCGTCGGCGAATTCGGCGATACCCTCCGGCTGCCGGTAGTCGGTTCCGGTCATCGCGGCCACTCCTGGGGGTCGGGGCGGAAACGGATCACCAGATATCCGTTGTCGAGTTCGGCGGTGCTGACGGTGCAGCGGCGCAGTACCGGCGCCAGGCGCAACCGCCGGCGCACGCCGTCGGCTCCCACGATCAAATCGTCCTCCACTCGTCCCAGGCGCAGCGTGGCCGGATCCGCGACCGGTAGCTGGATACGCAGCGCATATACCGAATTCAGCCCGGTGCCCGATTCCAATCGGACGGTGGGTCCGGCGGTGTCGGCGGGCGGGTGCGCCGCCGAACCCGCATCGTCGCGCAAACCCGCGGCGCTGTCACGCCGAACGGCCGCGGTGTCGCCACCGGTACGGCCGGACGGAACTTCGGACGGGCCCCCGGCGGCCGCGGTGTCGCGGGCGTCGTCCCGTCCGGTCCCACTACCGGACGAACCGAGGGCCGTGTTCTCAGTGGCCCCGGTGTCGCCGGCCCGCGGCGCGGACGCGGTGTCGCCGGTATCGGTCGCGGTGCCGCGGGTGCTCTCGTCGGTGCCGCCGACGGCCGGACCACCGGCCGTGCCCGGTGCCGCCGCGATGCCTTGGATACGGGTAGCGGACCCGGGGCCGGCAAAGCCGGAGACGGTTTCGTCCGCGGCGACGACACACGAAAGCCCGGCGAGCGGGCCGAGACCCACCGGTTCGGCGCCCGTATGACCCGCCACCAGCACGGGGACTTCCGGCATCGACCGGCGCAGTCCGGCGATCACGTCCAGTTGCTCGGCGTAGCGGTGGGTGTACCAGCGCACCGCCGGATGCTGCGGTTCCGGGCCCGGCGGCGGGACCGCGGGCAGCACCTTGTTCACCACCACCGCGTCGAGCCGCAGGCCGAGCAGCGCCGTCGCCGAGCGCACCCGCGCCGATTCCGCGACCGCGACTCGTTCCGGCAGCGTGATCAGCCGGGCACCGGTACGCCCGGAATCGGCGAGCAGATCCCGGACCTCGGTGACGGCGGCGACGATCCGCTGCATCGTCGCCGCCAGGACGGCGCGCCGCAGGTCGGTGCCGATCGCGCTCATCATCCGCTGATGCGGCGGCCAGAGCCGGTCCAGATAGCCGAGCAGCGTGTCGGGGGCGGTGAGGATACGCAGCATATCCGCGGTGGGCGGGCAGTCGAGGACGATCACCTCCCATTCGCCGTCGGCGGCGTACTGGGCGATCTCCACCAGCATCAGCAATTCCTGGACACCGGGCAGCCCGGTGAGTTCGGCCGGGTCCAGCGCCCGCAGATCGAAGCCGTGATCATGGCCCGGATCCAACGCGAGCAGATCGGCGACCTCCCGGAACCGGTCCTCCAGCAGCGCCAGCGAATCGAGTTCGATCACCTCGAGGCCGGGGACGACCCGGGTGATCCCGGGGACCGCGCCCGCATCGTGGGCGAACCGGAAACCCAGCGCGTCGCCCAGGGAATGGGCCTGGTCCAAGGAGGCCACGAGAACCCGCCGCCCCTCGCGCGCGTACCCCATGGCCTGCGCGCACGCCAGCGTCGTCTTACCGACCCCGCCCTTGCCGACGAACAGTTCGACCCGCGTCCGGGACCCCGGGCCCGGCGCGCCGTCGCGGGTGGCCGGGTTCGGTTCGGTGCGCGGCCCGGTCAGCCTTCGACCCGTTTCTTCAGTTCCTTGAGCGCGGTATCGGTGATCACCTTCTCCGCCTTGCGTTTGAACATGCCGATCATCGGAATGGTCAGATCCACCGTCAGTTCGTAGCGCACCTCGGTGCCGCCGTCCGGCTGTTCGGCGAGTTCGTAGCGGCCGTCCTGCGCCTTCTGCAGGTCACCCTGCACCAGCGTCCAGCTCACGGCCAGATCATCGGGCCGCCAGGTGTAGGACAGCACGTAGGTGTCCTTGACGACGCCGGCGTCGAGCACGAAACGAGCGGTGCGCGCACGACCGTCCGGACCGGTCTCGAGGACCTCCACCGATTTGGCCGCCGATACCCATTCGGGGTAGGACGCCAGATCGGCGATAACGGACATCACCTGCTGGGCGGGCGCCGCGATGACGATCGATCTCTGGGTCCGGTCGGCCATAGGTTCTCAGTGGTTCCTTTCGGCGGTGCGGTATGGAATTCGTCAGTTCCCGGGCGGGCGGACCCCGGCCGGCCGATCACCCTCGAGCCGGTCCTTGAGCTCGAACGACATCACCTTGCCCGCGATGCGGCGCTCCCGGTTGGCCGCGGCGAGTTTGCGCGGCGGCAGCTGCCGCGGCGGTTCGGCGTGCAGGAAGTAGTGCAGAATCACCCCGTCCAGCGAGGGTTCCAGCCACACCTCCATGGTGCCGGTCAGCGCGCCGCGCACCGACCAGCGAATCCCCTTGTCGCCCCGGTCTTCCCGGACATCGAGTTCGAGATCGGGCCACCAGCGCCGCCATTTCCCCGGCGCGTCCAGCGCAGCGGCCACCGCGGCGCCCGGCGCGGCGAGAAACGTCTGGTCGGCGACCTGGATACTGCTCACCCGGCTGAGCGTAATGGATGGTGCTGTGTTTATTTGCGGCGCCTTCGGCGCCGCGGGGGGGGGGGGGGGGGGGGGGGGGGGGGGGGGGGGGGGGGGGGGGGGGGGGGGGGGGGGGGGGGGGGGGGGGGGGGGGGGGGGGGGGGGGGGGGGGGGCGGGGGGGGGGGGCG
>NZ_JARWPM010000356.1 GCF_029869215.1 Nocardia carnea | reverse complement strand
CCGGAAGCGGTGGCGCGGGCCCGGCGGGGCCCCGGGCACACCGGGCCGCCGAGCCGACAGCCTGGACAAAATAAGCGGGGAGCCCCCCCGCCCCCCGCGGGGGGAAATGGCAAAAACGCGGAGTGGCGGGTCACCCCCCCCAATTTTTCTCTCCCCGCCGCCCCGCGCGGCGGGGGGGCCCCCCCCCCCCCCCCCGGGGCCCGCGCCACCGCTTCCGGTGACGCGACCCAGCTGGTCAGCCGGCCCGGCGCCGGTTCCCATTCGTCGATCAGGCCGAATTCGACCATGCTGCATCCTCGTTTCGGCGACTGCTCGTCACGATGTGGCTCCCACCGGTACGGGTTCGGCCGCGCGCTCGGACGCCGCGACGAGTGCGGCCGGATCCGGTGCGGACTGCCCGTTCGCGGATTCGGCGGCCAGGATCAGCTCGGCCACTTTGGGTCCGGCCTGTTCGAGGCTGAAGGAGCGGCCCATCTGCAGCGACATCAGGTCGATGCCGAGGGTTTTGGTGACCCGGGCCCCGAGTTCCACCGCCATCAGGGAATCCAGCCCCAACTCCGGGACGGGAACGGTCATATCGATGGATTCGACCGGCACACCCATCACGACCGCGAGTTCTTCGGCCATCTTGCGGGCCACGAAGGCGCCGCGTTTGCCTTCCTCGATCGCGGCCACCTCGGCGCGCAGCTGCGCCAGCTCCGAGGTGTCCTTGGCGGAGACCTGCGCCAGCGCCATCGTGCGGCCGGTGCGGGTGAGCTGCGGGAAGGTGCCGGTGAGTTTGGCCCAGTCGGTCGGGATGATGCCCGCCCGCGGCACTCCCAGGCGCAGGGCCTGTTCCAGATAGGCGGTGGCATCGGCCATATCGATCGGGTCGAAGCCGACCAGGTCGAGATATTTGACCGCGGTCTCGTCGGCCGCCATGCCGCCGGTCGCGCCGGAGAGGTGACCCCAGCCGACGCACAGCGCCCGCTCGCCCGCCGCGGCCCATTCCTGCGCCATGGTTTCCACCGCGACATTGGCGGCGCAGTAGTTGTACTGGCCGTAGATGCCGTACATGGATCCGCCGGAGGAGCAGAGTACGAACATGTCGAGGTCGATCCCGGCGTCGGCGACCGCCTGGTGCAATATCCGGGCGCCGTGCACCTTGGGGCGGTACACGATATCGAGTTCCTGGAAGGTCATGGCCGCCAGCCGGTTGTCGGCCACCGACCCCGCCGCGTGGAATACGCCGCGCAGCGGGTGTTCCGGGCTGTGCGCGCGTGCCACGATCGCGGCGACAGCGTCCGCGTCGGTGATATCGGCGCGTTCGTCGATCACCTCGACACCGGCCGTATCCCAGGCAGCCAGCTGCCGGCGGGCCTCCTCGGTGGTGGGGCCGCTGCGACTGACCAGCACCAGCCGGCGCGCCCCGCGCAGCGTGAGCCAGCGCCCGATGGCCATCCCGAACCCGCCGAACCCGCCGGTGACGAGATAGGTTCCCGCCCCGTCGAATTCGACCTGCGGCAGATAGGGCCGCACCGCGGGCAGCGGGGAATCCATCCGCAGCGCGATCCGCCGCAGGCCGGTCGAGCGGATGGTTTCCTCGAAGGCGCTCGCGACCTCGTCGGTGTCGAACAACCGGTACGGCAGCGGCCGGTAGGTGCCGGCCAGCACCTTCTCGTAGACCCGCTGCAGCAGGGTGATCAACCGTTGCGCGTCCACGGCGACCAGGCGGTCCAGGTCCATCGAGTAGTACGCGACGTTCTTGTCGAAGTTGGCGAGTTCCAGCAGGCCGCCGGTGTAGATATCGGCCTTGCCCACTTCGACGATGCGGCCGAACTCGGCGACCGCGTGGAAGTTCTGCCGCAGGATCTCACCCGGCGCGCTGCTCAGCACCACCTCGGCACCCTTGCCGCCGGTGATCTCCAGGACATCGTCGACGAAGTTCAGCGACCGGGAGTCGATGGCGTGATCGGCGCCGAGCGAAAGCACATGCGCCCGGCGTTCGTCGGTACTCGCGGTGCCGATGATGCGGGCCCCGCGATCCTTGGCGACCTGGATGGCGGCCGTACCCACACCGCCGGCGGCGCCGTGGATCAGCACCGTCTCGCCCGGTTGCAGCCGGGCCAGATCGTGCAGCGCGTATTCGGCGGTGCCGAAGGCGATGGTGCTGGTGCAGTAGGCGGGGTCGGCGTCCGGTGGAAGCGGGATGGCCCGTGCCCGGTCCACCACCACGAACCGCTGCATCATGCCCTTGGCGGCGATCGCGACCTGATCGCCCACCGCGATATCGGTGATCTCCGGGCCGACCCGCACGACCTCGCCGACACCCTCCATACCCGGGACGGTGCCGAAATAGGTGGGGGAGAGCTCGCGTTCGCCGAGCAGCCCGATCACCTTCAGCGGATCCTTGTAGTTCAGGCCGATCACCTTCATCCGCACCTCGAGCTGCCCGGGTCCCGGCTCCGGTCGCGGACAGGCCCGCCAGGCCAGTGCCGACAGCACCCGGGTGCGCGGCATCTCCAGCCCGAAGTTGGCCTCCGGGTCGGTGAGCGGCTGCGCGGTGTCGAGTTCGTCGAGGCGTTCGGGGAGCGGTTTGCCGACCACCGGCGCCCAGCGGGTACCGCCGCGCAACGCGACCTCGTCGGTGTTGTCGCTCCAGAAGGCGCCCGGCACCGCGAGTTCGGTGACCAGCGCGGCGGTCTCGGTATCCGGCTCCACATCCACCAGCCGCCAGCGCAGCGCCGTCTGCTCGTTCAACAGCACTCGATGGGCGCCGGCCAGCGCGGCGTGCGCCGGGTCCGGGCCCGCGTGCCCCGGTACCGCGAACGCCAGTTCGGTCACCAGCGTGACATGGCATGCGCCCTCGTCGAACACGCTTTCCGGGGACTTTTCGCTGGTCTCCGGATGGGCGAAGGTGTCGATCGTCACCGCGACCTGCTCCAACGTCCACAGATCGGCGATATCGTCGCCGCCGGCGCCCGCCACCACGATCACATGCAGCCGATCGGCACCTTCGGCCCCGGCGGATTCCAGTGTCTCGGTGAGACCGGCCGCCGGCTCCGCGCCGGACAACCCGGCCAGATGCAGCCGGGCCCCGGGAATCGTTTCGGCCAGCGCCTCCGCGCGGCGGTTGCTGCCGCCCAGCGCCACCACCACGGTGCTCACCGAATCCCGCGGCAGCGCCGTGGGATCGAGGGGGTCGCGCTGCTCCATGGTTTCGACGTAGTAGAAGTCGGCCATCCGGCGCAGCGGATCCTGGCCCGGTGTGAGCGGGCCGATCTGCAGACCGCTCAACCGCATCACCAGGTTGTGCTCGTCGTCGAGCAGGTCCACGTTCGCCCGCAGCCGGGCGGCGGGGTCGCGCCGGGCGACGACGGTGATCCGTTCGGGTAGCGGCGCGACCAGGCGCACGGCGCCCACCCCGACCGGCACCAGGGTGCCCTCGTCCACCCGGGATTCGGCGAACAGCATGGCCGCGGTCTGCATGGCGGCGTCCACCACCGCGGGATGCGCGAGATGTCCGGAGCCCGCGGCGATACTGCCGTCCACGGTCGCCACCACCACGTCCTGACCGGCCCGTGCTGTGCGCACCCGCTGGAACGACGGCCCGTACTGCAACCCGGCCGCGGCCAGCCCGGTGTAGAACATCGCCGGATCGACGTCCACACCGGTCTCGATCTCGGGGACCTCGACCTTCGTCTGCTTATGACTGCCGGTCAGCGTGCGACCCGTCGCATGCAGCGTCCAGGCGGTACCCGTGGCCGACCGGGAGCGGATCAGGAACCGGCCGCTGGCTTCCTCCACACTCAGCGAGACCAGCGGCACATCCGGGGCGCCCATGATCAGCGGCGCAACGAACCGCACCTGCTCCAGCGCGACCCGTTCGACGCCGAGCCGTTTCGCGGTCGCGCTGAGTGCCGCGTCGAGATACGCCGCACCGGGCATGATCTTGACGTTGTCGACGACGTGATCGGCCAGCCACGGCAGCAATTCGGTGCCGACCTGCAACAGGTAGTCCGGTTTGCCCTCGACATCCGGATCACCGAGCATGGCGTAACTGTCGGGAGTGCCGAGCCGGGCCTGCTCGAACAGCGGCAACGGTGCATGCAACCGGGTGCGCTGCCAGGGATACCTGGGCAACGGCAGATGCGGGGTCGCGGGTTCGTCCGCCGGGAACAGGGTATCCAGGTCCAGCACCCCCGCGCCGTACAGGCCGATGAGAGTGCGCCGGACGCTGTCGGAATCGGGCTGCCCGCGGTCCAGGGTGGGAACCGTGGTGCCGTTCACGTCGGCGGCCAGCAGGGTCTCGCGGATATTGCCGGACAACACCGGATGCGGCCCGACCTCCAGGAATACCCGGCGCTCGGCGATCATGGCGGTGATCGCGTCGGCGAAACGCACCGGCTCGCGCACATTCGCGCACCAGTAGCCGGCGTCCCAGTCCGGACCGGTCACCTGCGCGCCGGTGACCGAGGAGTACAGCGGAATCGTGGGAGCCTGCGGTTCGAGCTGTGCCAGCACTTCGCGCAACTCGTCGAGGATCGGATCCATCAGCCGGCTGTGATACGGCACCTCGACCCGCAGCCGCCGGGCGAAAACACCGTCCTCGGTGAGCTTTTCGGCGATCTCGTCGAGCCGGCCCGCCTCGCCGGACAGGGTGAGCGAGGTCGCGCTGTTGATCGCGGCGATATCCACGCGGGGGTCGTCACCGATCAGTTCCCGCGCCTGCTCGGCAGGCATACCGACCGCGAGCATGCCACCGGTACCGGCCGTGGTGGCCTGCAACCGTGCCCGGTGGTAGGCCACCAGCACGGCATCGCGCAGCGACAGCATGCCGCTGATATAGGCCGCGGACACCTCACCGACACTGTGCCCGACGATCGCCGCGGGTTCGATCCCGTAGCGCGCGAGTTCGCGCACCAGCGCCACCTGCACCAGGAAGTTGGCCGGTTGGGCGACCGCGGTGGTGGTGACCCGCGATTCGTCCTCCGGCTTCAGCAGTTCCGCGACGATCGACCAGCCCGCGAGCGCCCGGAACTCGGTGTCGATCTCGGCCGCGGCGTCGGCGAAAACGCCCTCGGTGGTGAGCAGTTCGCGCGCCATACCCCACCACTGCGGGCCCATCCCGGAGAAGACGAATACCGGTTCGGCGGTGCGCGCCACGAGGGTGCGTACCGCCTCCCGGCCCTCGCCGCCGGCGAACTCGCGCAGCGCGTGCACCAGGTCAGCGGTCTCGCCGAGCAGCATTCCGGTGCGGTACGGGTGATGCGCCATCCGGGTCCACGCGGCCTCCGCGAGCCGGGCCGGGTCGGCGCCGCCGGTGATGAGGTCGGCGAAGCGACCGGCCAGTGCCCGGGCCGCGCCGGTACTGCGTGCCGAGATCGGCAGCACCCCGTGATGCCGCGGCTCCCGCGCCGGTTCGATCACGGTCGCGGGCCGGTACTCCTGCAGGATGGCGTGCGCGTTGGTGCCGCCGTAACCGAAACCGTTGACCGCGATCGACATCGGGCCGGCGTCCGCCGGCAGCGGCTGGGCCTCGGTCTGGACGTGCAGGCCCAATTCGTCGAACGGGATATCGGGATTGGGTGTGTCGATCCAGCCCTGCGGCGGGATCGTGCGGTGCCGGATGGCCAGCGCCGCCTTGATCACACTCGCGATACCGGCCGCGGCCTCGGTGTGCCCGAGGGTCGATTTGACCGAGCCCACGCCCAGTGACTCCCGGCGCCCGGCCGGTGCACCGAAAACCCGGCCCAGTGCGCGCAATTCGACCGGATCGCCGACCAGGGTGCCGGTGCCGTGCGCCTCGACGTAGGTGATCGATTCCGGCGCCAGCCCGGACCGGGCGCAGACCGCCCGCGCCAGCGACTCCTGGGAATCCACATTCGGCACGGTGATGGCGGTGGTGCGGCCGTCCTGGTTCGACCCGGTCGCCTTGACCACGGCGTAGACCCGGTCGCCGTCGCGGACCGCGTCGTCGAGCTTCTTCAGCACCACCATGCCCGCGCCCTCCCCGCGGCCGTAGCCGTCGGCGGAGGCGTCGAAGGATTTGCAGCGGCCGTCGGCCGCTAGGAAGCCGCCCTTGCACATGAGTACGAAGGTTTCCGGCTGCAGCATGACGTTCACACCGCCCGCCAGCGCGACCTCGCAGTCGCCGTGCGCCAGCGCCTGACAGGCGAGATGGAACGCGACCAGCGAGGACGAACACGCGGTATCGACCGTGATCGCGGGCCCTACCAGATTGAGCGCGTAGGCGATCCGGTTGGACAGCATCGTGTAGGACGCGCTGGCGGGGGTGTGCATATCGGTGTGGAACAGCGCCGGACCCACCACGCCGATCACCGACTGATCGACCACGAATCCACCCACATACACCCCGACCGATCCGCCGGCCGCGCGCCGCGCGATCCCGGCATCGTCGAGAGCTTCCCAGGTGACCTCGAGCATCAGGCGCTGCTGCGGATCCAGGACGGTCGCCTCACGCGGGGAGATGCCGAAGAAATCGGGGTCGAATTCCCACGGGTCGATGGTCATGAACGCGCCGCGTTTGGTGTAACTGCGGCCCGGCGTGCGCGGTTCCGGGTCGTAGTAACGGCGGTAATCCCAGCGATCGGCCGGCATATCGACCACACCGTCGCGTTTGTCCAGAACGAAGTCCCAGAAGGAGTCGGGTGAGTCGATCCCGCCTGCGAATCGGCAGCCGATGCCGACTATTGCGATATCCGACATACACATCCTCCAGAGTCGGAATAGGTTGAGCGCCAGTCGATTACGCGCGAACCGTGAGCGTTGCCGCGCGGCCGGTGACGGCGCCAGCGTACTTCCTGTCACAGGCGGGCCGACATCCTTCAGGGTCACTTCACAAACGATCACGGGCGCATTTGTGGGATGTCGAACCAGCCGGTATATCCCTGTGGGACGAATGTCGTTCACCTATGTTCGGAGGGTCCGGCGGTACGCGCCGGTCCCGGATTTCGCGCTCGGGAGGTTATGTGTCCGGCTGGATCGACCTGGTCGTCCGCCGCCGGTTCGTCGTGCTCGGGCTGGTTGTCGCGGGCCTGCTGGCGCTCGGCGGCTACGGCCTCGGCGTGCACGACCGGCTCAGCGTGAGCGGCTGGGACGATCCGGGTTCGGAATCGGCACATGCGCTCCGGTTGAACACCGAGGCATTCGGCCGCAACCACGTCGCCGACGTCCTGCTGGTATTCCACGCTCCTGCGGGTGCGACGGTCGACGACCCGGATTTCGCGGAAACCGTTGTCGGCCACCTGAACAGCCTGCCGCAGCGTTTCCCCGCGGAGATAGAGAAGATCAACGGCGCGTACTGGCCCACCGAGACCGGACTCGCGGTGCCGGA
>NZ_JARWPM010000355.1 GCF_029869215.1 Nocardia carnea | reverse complement strand
CGACGACGATATCGTCCTGCTGGAATGGACCGCTGACACCCAGGGCCATGTTCTCACCGACGGTGTCGACACCTTCCTCATCCGTGACGATCGGATCCAGCTGCAAACGGCCCGGTTCACCGTGCACGCGAAGGAGAGCTTTCTGGCAGAGTTCTTTCCTGATGGGAAAGAGCGGGCAGAGATCGAGGACGGCGCCCAGCACATGGTCGCGCTCAGTCGCGCGACCCGGCTTTCGGAAATGCGCAAGAGGCCGGGCCTGGCCCCCCCCCCCCGTCCTGGAAATCGTCGCGGCCGGTGCCGCCGGGGCGACGGTGGTGCTGCTCCCGGACAACGGCCGGGCGGGGATCCCGGCCGGCGAATGGATCACACATCTGTGGTCCGGCGGCACGGGACCGGCCCTGCTCGGCCCGGGAACACCGGGCGATCTCGTCGCGCTCATCACGGACGAGCCGGCCGCGGTAGATGCGGTCCGGGCCGGGGTGGGGTGCACGCTGGACCTGTCCACCCTGCTGGCCTGAACCGGCCCCGGCCGTCGCCCGGACCGGGGTCCGCCGCCGGGGAACCGGTGCGGCCGGGGGAAGGAAGTCCGATACGGTCGCTGGATGGTCGAACTGTGGCCGGGGCGGTAACCTGCCGGGTGCCATACCGGGCTCCGGCGCATTGTGGCAGGCTGCCACCATGCCGCGGGCCACGGTCGGCGCGGCGGTGAAGTGCGATAGGCAGGCGAGGCGGACAGATGGATGCGGTAGTCGGTCAGCGGTGTGACCACCTCCGGGAGACAGCATGACGCGGCCGGCCCGGACCAGACCGCAGCGCACCCGGCGGCCCCGCGTGACCACTCTGCCCCAGCTGATCGCCAATGCCGTCGAAACCAACCCCGACGGCGTCGCACTGATTCTCGCCGACGGCACCGGCCCGCTGGAACAGGTCGGCTACGCCGATCTGGACGCCTGGTCGAGCCGGCTGGCCCGGGCGCTGATCGCGCGCGGTATCGGCCCGGAGGATCTGGTGGCCGTGGCAATTCCGCGTTCGCTGGACGCCGTGCTCGCCGTCTGGGCGGTCGCCAAAACCGGTGCCGGCTTCGTGCCGATCGACCCCGCCTACCCGCCGGGCTGGGTCGCGCATCTGCTCGCCGACGCCGGCGTGACCTACGGCCTGGCCGTTTCCTGGGTACGCAACGAACTACCCGTGGAGATCGAATGGCTGCAGGTCGATACGGTCGACACGGCGCGTTCGCTCGAACAGTTCTCCGCCGACGCGGTGACTTATGCCGACCGGGTCCGCCCGCTACGCGCCGAGCACCCGGCCTATGTCAGCTACGACACGGACGGTGAGACCGCGCCCGACGGAATTGTGGTGACCCAGGCCGGGCTGTCCGGTCTGTGCGCCGAACAGCAGGGTCGCTACCGGGTCGAACCCGAGGACCGCACGCTGAACTTCGCGCCGATGCCCGCGGATTCGTCGGTACTCGAACTCCTGCTGGCGCTGGGCGGGGCGGCGACCATGGTCGTGGTGTCGCCGCTGGTGACCCGCGCCGACGAAGTGGCGGCGCTGCTGCGGCGCACCGGGGTCACCCATGCCTATCTCCCGCCGGACGCGCTGCGGCTGATCGATCCGGCCGGGCTGGACGAGCTGGGCGTGGTGGTGACCGGGCGCCGCCCGTGCCCGCCCGAGTTGGTGCAACGCTGGGCGATTCCGGTGACCGGCGGCTCGATGCGCGCCCTGTATCAGGGATACGGCCCGGCCGAGACCACCGTGATGACCTGTATCAGCTCACCGCTCACCCCCGGCGGCCCGCCCACCATCGGCGCGCCGATCCGCGCCGTCACCGCGCATATCCTGGACGAGCGGCTCGCCCCGGTACCCGACGGCGCGGTGGGCGAGTTGTACCTCGGCGGACCACAGCTGGCCCGCGGCTATCACCGCCGCCCCGGGCGGACGGCACAACTACTGGTGGCCGATCCGTTCGCCGACGACGGCTCCCGCCTGTACCGCACCGGCGATCTGGTGCGCCGCGGGCCCGGCGGCGATATGGAGTATCTCGGGCGGGTCACCGTGCCGGCGCTGGACGATTCGGCGGTAGTCCCGCGGCGGGGTCGGGCGGACGATCCGGCACCGGAGTACGCTGCCGCCTCGGACCAGTGGCCGGTCGGCGAACAGACCGACTACGAACAGAGCCTGCCGATCCGGGATTCGGCGGACGGGAGTCGCGACGGCGGCGGCCATGGTGTTGTGGCGGAGCTGTCGGAAGACGGCCGCGTCGGTGTCGGTGAGCCGACGGCCCCGGGCGGCGACCACCAGCAGTTTTCCCGGGATACCGAGCCCGAGAGGGACAGTCGGCTCGCGTCGGAAAAGCGTGACCTCGACCTACCTGGCCGCGGCTATCTCGAGATGCCGGACCGCCAGCACACGCTGCCCGGTCGTGGCGGCCGGAATGCCGCGAATCCGGTCGAGCCGCACGGTTCCCCGACCCGGGACCAGGAGCCGGCAGGCTACGAGGGCTCGGAGTCCGCGTTCACCGGCGCCTCCGAACCCGGTTTCACCCAGCCCCAGTCGGCCGACGACTGGCTGAGCCGTGGCCGGCAACTACCCGGGCCGGAGGACCCGGCACCGAAACGCGCGGCGTCCGGCCCGATCGCCGATGATGCCACCGCGTTCTACGATCCGCAGACCGCGGCCGACGATCAGGAGCGACCCGCCGGACCCGGCGCCCCGGCACCCACCCTCGGCCGGCCACTACCCGGCCGGCCGGACTGGGCGGCACCCCCACCGCCCGCCGAATCGCCGCTGCCCGACCACACTGGCTCCGGCCCGGTCTCCCCGGAGACCGGGGACGACGAGCCCGCCCCGCCGGCCCCGCGACTGCCCGTGGAACGTCCCGAGACGATCCCGCTGTCGCCCGGGCAGTTGCGGCTGTGGCAGCGCAACCAGACCGCCCCCGAATCGGCCACCGAAACGATCACCGCCGCGATGCGCCTCACCGGGAGCCTCGACGCGACAGCCATGCAGGCCGCGGTCGCCGATGTGGTGGACCGGCACGAAACCCTGCGCACCGTCTACCCGGCGGCCGATGGTGTACCGCACCAGGTGGTGCTGCCCCGGGAACAGGCCGTGCCGGAGGTGGTCGCCGAACCGGTACCGGCCGCGGAGCTGGCCGGCTGGCTGCAGGCGTTGGCGCAGACCGATTTCGACGCCGCCGACCCCGAACAGGTCCCGGTGCGGTTCGCGCTGGCCGAACTGGGCCCCCGCGAACATGTCGTCGCGGTGGTGGTACACCGGATCCTCGCCGACGAGGTTTCCGCCGGCCTGTTGCTCCGGGACCTGCTGCGGGCTTTCCTCGGCCGCCGCAACCGGTCACGGCCGCTGTGGCAGCCGCTGTCGGTGCAGTACCTCGACTATTTCCTGAGCCGCCGGGCCGAACTCGGTGATCCCACCGATCCCGGCTCACTCGCCGCTCGCCGGCTCGCGTTCTGGCGCGACCGGCTGGCCGATCTGCCGCCGCGTATCGATTTCGCGGCCGCGTCCGACCGGCCCGACGGTACCGGGCAGGGCGTGCACGCGTTCGATATCGGCACCCGGACCCATCGCCGGATCGCCGATATCGCCCAGCGGGCCGGTACCTCCGAATTCATCGTGCTGCGGGCCGCATTCGCGGTGCTGCTGGCCCGGACGGCCGCGGCCACCGATATCGTGCTGGGCAGCTCGGTACGCGGTAACGACGAACGCGAACTCGACGACGCGATCGGGCCCTACGCCAATACCGTCGTGCTGCGCACCCGCATCGATCCGGCCGAATCCTTCCTCGACCTGGTGGCGCGGGTCGCCGAATCGGACCGCCGGGCCTTCGCCAATGCCGACCTGTCGTTCGAATCACTGACCGCCGCCCTCGGGGTCGAGGGCCCGCTGTTCGATGTGGCGATCTCGTTGCGGCACAACGATATTCCACGGCTGGAGATGCCGAGCCTGGCCACCGAACCCGTCGAGGTCGCCGGTGCGCCGGCCGATGCGGTGCTACGGCTGGTGATCGACCCGCATCGTGCCCCCGACGGTTCCCCGGACGGTATCGCGGCGGCCTTCCAATTCGCCGCGGACCGGCTCGGCCGGACCACCGTCGCCGAGGTGGCACGGCGGTTCCAGCGGGTGCTCACCGTCGCCGGGGGCGACCCGGACGGCCCGGTGGGCGATATCGACCTGCTCTCCCGGTCCGATCTGGACCGGTTGCTGGTGGTGTGGAACGACACCCGCTACCCGGTGGCACCGGAACTGCTGCTCGACGGTTACCGCCGTACCGTCGCCATCCGGCCCGATACGGTGGCCGTGGCCGATGCGGACTCCGAGCTCACCTATCAGGAATTCGATGCCCGGGTGAACCGGCTGGCGCGCCGGCTGATCGACGCCGGTGTGGGTGCGGAAACCGTGGTCGGTATCGCGCTCCGGCCCTCACCCGACCTGGTGGTCGCGATCTACGCGGTGCTCACCGCGGGCGGCGCGTACCTGCCGCTGGACCCCCGCGATCCGGCGCACTGGACCGGGCAGGTCCTCGACGCCGCACGCCCGGCCCTGGTGCTGGCCGACCACGCGACCGAATCCCGGTCGGCGGCGGCGCTGCGCGCGAGCGGGCAACCGGCCTCCGTTCTCGTACTCGACGCCGCCGAGATCGCCCAGTACTCCACCGAACCGGTGCGTGCCGAGGAGCTGCTCCGGCCGGTGCGCCCCGGTAATGCCGCCTGTGTGCTTCCTGTTTCGGCCGCGCCGCAGGGGCCGGAACTGGCGGTGCTCTCGCATAGTGCGGTCAACAACCAGATCACCCTCATGCTCGCCCAGTACCCGCTGGGATTCACCGATATCTACCTGCAGCGCAACGCCGTCACCAGCGATATCTCGCTCTGGGGTTTCTTCCTGCCGCTGCGTGCCGGCGCGCAGCTGGTACTGGCCGGGACCGCGGATGCCGGGCAGGTGGCCGCCGCGATCGCCCGGCACGGGGTGACGGTCACCGATTTCGGATCGGCCGAATTGGCCGATTTCGCCGGACTTGCCGACCCGGCCCGGACGGGCAGCCTGCGCGAAATCTTCGTGACCGGCGAACCGTTGTCGCCGGATACCGTGTCCACCCTGCGCACCCGGTGCGGCGCCCGAGTGCACAACCTCTACGGAACCGCGGAGACCACGGTTTCGGCGACCTCCTGGCCCGCCGCGGGATCGGCGGAGCGATCGGTGCCGATCGGCCTGCCGCAGTGGAACACCCGGGTCTTCGTCCTCGATTCGCGGTTACGTCCCGTACCACCGGGCGTGCCCGGCGAACTGTACATCGCCGGCGACCAGCTGGCCCGCGGCTACGCGGACCGGCCGGCGCAGACCGGGAACCGTTTCGTGGCCAACCCGTTCGGATACGGCGCCCGGATGTACCGCACCGGTGATCTGGTGCTGTGGCGCGATGCCACCCCCACCACACCGCAGCGCCTCGACCTGCTGGGCCGCGTCGACGATCAGCTCCGGCTGAGCGGCCATCGCATCCATCCGGCCACGATCGCGGCCGCGCTGCGCTCGCTACCGGATATCGCCGACGCCGCGGTGCTACCACGCGGTTCCGGCGCGAGCCCTGCTACCGCGATACCGGGAAGCCGGCTGGTGGCGTATGTGGTGCCCACGGGCGGCGAGCCGGATCTCGCGCAGATCCGCGCGGGGGTCGCCCGGCTGCTGCCGATCTCGCAGGTTCCGGCGGCATACCAGCCGGTCGACGCGATCCCGCTGAACGCGGACGGTACACCCGACCGCACCGCTCTCCCGGCTCCCGAATCGGTGCCGCCGCTGGAACCTGCCCTGGATCCGGGCGATTCCGCGGGGGATCACGCAGACACTGCCGCGGTAATCGGAACCGGGGCCGCCGAGCCGGATACGGCGTCGGTGGGCGATGCCGGTGACCGGGTAGCGAATATGCCGTCGGCCGGCGGCGAGGCACCGCAGACTGTGGCTCGAGTCGGTGCGGACCGGTTCGGCGCCGCAGGCAACCGCAGCTCGGTTGCGCCCGATCAGGTTGATTCCGAGCGGTTCGAGGGCAGTGAGCGCCGCGCCGATCTCGCTGCCGACCAGCCTGGTGCCGCGCTCGGCGCCGCAGGCGACCGCAGCTCGGCCGCCGCGCTCGGTGACGCCGGCGACCCGCGCTTGCCGGCCGGGTCGGGTGATGCTGTCGACCCGCGCTCGGCTGCCGGGCCGGGTGACGTGGGTGACCGTGGTTCGGCTGTCGTGTTCGGTGATCCGGGTTCGGCTGCGGCGTCGGGCGATGCGGGCCGCCTGAGTTCGGCTGCCGCGCTGGACGGCGCCGCAGGCGGGACCGCTGCCGACGAGCTCGGCCGTGTGGGCAGCGCGGGGGAGTCCGAGACAGCGGGCGCCGCGGGGGGCCGGCTCGAAGAGTCCGAGGCTGTCGGTGCCCACGCCGCGCGATCCGAGGTGAGCGGTGTCCCGGCGACCGGAACGGCCTCCCTCTCCGAGGCGAGTGAGCCGGTGCCCCCGGCCGGCGGAACCCCCTCGCGGACGGCCGCGAGTGACAACGGAACGGCCGGTGCCGCCGAGGTTTCCGGGGAACTGCCCGCGACGCCCACCGCGATCCGCCTCCTCGAGTACCCGTTGCCCGGTGTCGAGGTCCGGTCGATCGTGCTGGACCTGCCCGCCGATCAGCCGCTCGAGCACACCGAAGAGGTCGTGCGGGCGCTGGTGGTGCGGCACCCGTTGCTGTCGGCCCGGCTCGACAGCAGCGATCGGACCCCCACCTTGTGGATTCCGCCGCGTGATCAGCGGGGCGACCGGCAGTACTGGTGGCTCGGCCCGGAAACCGGCGAGAACGCCGTCGCCACCGACGATGTGGTGCAGGCGGCCGCCGACGCCCTCGACCCGGCGACCGGCCGCAATATCCATTTCGTGGTCACCGGCACCGAACCGGCCCGGCGGCTGGTGGTGGTGGCCAACGGCCTCGTCGTGGACGACCGGTCCTGGCGCGTGATCGTCGATGAGCTGATCGCCGGCGAGACCGCCGCGGCGGTTGCGGAAACCCGGGTCGCGCAGCTGGTCCAGGCGCTGGATCAGCGCGCCCGCTCCATCGATCTGCTCGACGAGGCGGGCTGGTGGCGCCGGAATCTGGCCGGCGCCCGTACCGCGGCGCCGCTGGGTACGGTCGATCTACGGCCGCGCCGCCGGGTCTCGCTGGCCATCACCGCCGAAGGCACCGCGGCCGTGACCGCGGCGGCCGGCGCCTACGACGCCACCGTGCCCGAGGTGCTGCTGACGGCCGTGGCGATCGCCCTGCGCACCGGTGAAGACGGCGCGGTGGCCCGCGCCCTGGGGTCGCTGGTGCGTTGCGACGCCGACGCCCGCACACTGGTGGGCCGCGCCGAAAACCTGGTCGGCGGCTTCGCCACCGAGTTCCCGCTCTCGGTACGGATCGCCGATATCGACACCGCCGACGCGCTGATCGGCGGCCCCGCCGCCGGGATCGCACTCGTCCAGATCCGCGATCTCGTTCGTTCGGTACCCGGCGGCGGCGCCGGCTACGCGCTGCTGCGTTATCTCAACACGGAAACTGCCGCCGAATTCGCCGCCGCCGATTCGGGCCTGTTCACGTTGCGTTACCGCGACCTACGGCCCGCCCGTGTGCACACCGACGGCCCCGCGGACGGGGTTCCGCTGGTGTTGACGGTCGATGTCACCGACGAGGGCCTGCTGTGCCGCTTCGACTACGCGACCGAGGTGTTCGTGGGCGAGGATGTGAAAACCTTCGCCGAACACTGGGTTCGGGCCCTCGGCGGCCTCGCCGAACACGGCCTGCGCGCCGGCGTCGCTCCCGGCCTCGAACCCGCCCCGGTCGCGCCGCCCGGCTCCGACGCGTACGCCCCGGGGCAACCGGCCGCCCGCGAACGTCCGGGCGCCGGGGAATCACCCGAAGCCCAGGCGCACCAGGGCCCGGCGGACCCCCGCCGGCGCCGGGCCGCCGCCGGCCTCGAATCCCCGGCCGCGCCGGATATCTTTCCGTCGCCCGATCCCCTGCCGGAAGCACCGGCGCCCGGCCACCTCGGCGAGGCTTCCGCCACGGGTTCGCATGGCGAGACTTCCGTACCGGGTTCCGTAACCGACACTCCCGTGCCCGGCCCCCCGGGCGACACCCCTGCGCCCGGCTCTTCGGGCGGAGCATCTGTGTCCGGCTACTCGGGCGATACCCCTGCGCCCGGTTCTCTGGGCGGCACCTCTGGGCCCGGTTCTCTGGGCGGCACCTCGGCGCCCGGTTCTCCGGGCGGAGCATCTGCGCCCGGCTACCAGGGCGAAAACCGTGCACCCGACTCTCTGGGTGGAACGCCTGCGCCCCGCTATCCTGGCGAAACCCGGGCGAACCGCCATCTGGGCGAGATCCCTGCTGCGGGTCCCCCGGGCGAGAGGCCCGGCCCCGGCTCCCCGGGCGAGATTTCTGCCCGAGGGAACCTCTCGCCGGAGACTCCGGACGCGGAGACCACCTCACTGCTGCGGCCGGTCACCGACGCACCGCCGCCCGCGAATCCCGGACTGCCGCAACGACGGCCCCGCACCGGTGCCGACTCGACGGACACTGGCAATCGGAGCGAGGCGGGGTCAACTCCCGCGTCCCCGGACTCCGGGGGTGCTTCCACAGCAAACCCGCTATCGCCTCCGGGATCCGGCTCGGCGGGTATCCAGCACGCGCCGCCCGCCGAGTCCGGGATTTCCGCTCCCGCCGCTCCGGGGCTGCAGCACCGGCCGGCATCCGGCGCCGAATCCACCGCAAGCGGCCTCCCGCAGCGGCGCCCCGGACCCCTGGGCGGTGCGCCCTCCTCCGGGCCGGATTCCGGCACCGCCACGCGGGGAGATTCGGGTTTGCCGCAGCGTCGTCCTCGGCCGGCTGTGGAGTCGCCGGAGACTGGGACCGAAAACCGAGAGGCAACCGATTCGGGCCGGGGTGCGTTGCCGCAGCGCCGCCCCGATTCGGTGGGAGATTCGCATTCGCCGGTCGCGGATTCCGGTGCCGCCCGAACGGGTGACTCCGGTTTGCCGCAACGCCGGCCGGTAGCCGGAACGGATTCCGCGGCGGAGTCTCTCCCGCAGCGAACGCCGGGCCCGCAGAGCGCTACCGGCCCGTCCCCTGACGATTCCGGCGCCACCGCGACGGATTCAGCTTTGCCGCAGCGCCGTTCTCGGCTGGGTGCCGAGCCGGGGGAGACCGGGGCCGAGGAACAGGTGATGCCCGTTTCGGATCCGGGTGTGTTGCCGCAGCGGCTTTCCGATTCGCCGGGTGGTTCGCATTCGGCGGTCGCGGGTTCCGGTGCTTCTGGACCGGAGGGTTCCGGGTTGCCGCAGCGTCGGCCGGCGTCCGACTCCGCGGCCGGTGGGCTGCCGCAGCGGCGGTCCCGCGCCGCGGATCCGGCGCCGCAGCCGACGTCGTTCGCCGACCTCGGGCCAGGTCTCGCGCAGCCCGAGGTCTTGCCCGGCGAAACGCTCGACGACCCCGGCCCGGATTCGCCGGCCGGACCCGTATCGCTACCGCGGCGGCGTCCGGTTGCCGCGGAGGAAACCGCGATGCCCGGCTCCGAACCGGCCGCCCCGCCGGGCCCCGCACCGCGAGTGCTGCCGCAGCGCCGCCCGCGGGCCGCCGAAGCGTACGAGCCGCAGGCTCAGGACACTCCCGCACCGCCATCGGCCCCGCTTCCGCAGCGGCGCCCGGCAGCCGGCGGCCGGTCCGCTCCCGAGGCCACTGCGGCGGCGGAACAGCCGGCCGGCGAGAGCGCCGGGGCAGACCCGGTGCGCGACGCCGGCGGCGGTCACGGATCCACCGCCGATCCCGAGCCCACCACCTTCCTACGGCCGATCACCGATGTGGAGACCACGACGTATATGTCGCCGGTCCTCGATATCGGCGCCCGCGACGACGAGAGCACCCTGCTGTCGCTGTTCGACGATCAGGTGGCCCGCACGCCGGCCGATCCGGCGGTCCGGCAGGGTGCGCGGTTGCTCAGCTACACCGAACTCGATCGCAAGTCCCGGGCCCTGTCGGTGGAGCTGATCCGGTTCGGTGTCGGCGCGCAGACCCCGGTCGCGGTGGCCATGCGACCCGGTATCGACCTGGTGGTCGCGATCTGCGCGGTGCTGCGCGCCGGTGGTGCGTACGTGCCGGTGAATCCGGACGGCCCGGCCGGGGAGCTCGACCGGATCCTGGCCTCGGCGGCGCCGATCTGTGTGCTGAGCTTGTCCGACGACGGAGTGACCACCGGTACCGGTATCCCGGTCGTCGCGATCGACCTCCTCTATCTGCATCTGCCGGCCGCCCCGGCCGCGGACCCGGTGGTCGCCGTCGACGATCTCGCCGATATCCGGTATCACCCGGATACGGAGACAGGTGTCACGACCACCCACCGGCAGCTGATCGAACGACTGCGCCGGGCGCAGCGCAGCCATCCCTACGATGCGGACGACCTGGTTCTGCACGCGGCCCCCACGGTCGGCGATATCACCCTCTGGGAGTTGTTCCGCCCGCTGCACAGCGGTGCGCAGATCCTGATGCCCGACCATCCGGGCCGGGCAGCGGATCTGTCGCGGTCGATCTCCGCCAACAAGGTGACGGTCGTCCATGTGGTCCCCTCCCTGCTCGATCGGTTCCTCGATTCGGTGACCGACGGCGGTGGCCGGGCAGCGCATCCCAGCCTGCGCCGGCTCTGCGTGGACGGTGCCGCGCTGCCGCCGGGCGGGGTGGAGCGGTTCATGACGCTGCTGCCCGGTGCGGAGCTGGTCATCTGGTACGGCCACAACGAGACCGGGGTCATCACCGTGGGGTCGGTGGGTGGCCGCCCGGTCACCAACGACCGGGTGTATCTCCTGGACGAGCGGTTGCGCCCGGTGCCGCCGGGCACGGCCGGTGAGATGTACATCGGCGGCCCCCAGCTGGCCCGCGGATATTTCGGCGATCCGGGCGCCACCGCGTCCGGGTTCATCGCGGCGGCGGGGGGCGGCCGGCTCTTCCGGACCGGCGATATCGTCCGGCGGCGGGACGGGGTCCTGGAATATCTGGGCCGGGTCGAGCGGCCCGGCGGGTCGCTGGCGGTGGGGTCGCGCCGGGCCGGGCATGATTGAGCGCGGCCCGTGCGCTGTCACCACCGCGGTGTTCCATCGTGCTGAATGCGCATAGCGTGCGTGGCCGGACCGAGATATTCGGACAACGCTACGGTAACGATATGTCCACGCCGTACGACTACACAGGCGGAACCTCCGGGGCGGCTGACGCGTGCCCGGTTACTGTGAGGCGTTCGGGTCCCCGGAACGGTACTGATCGGTGCGTGGAGTGAGCCCGGATGAAGATTCGAGACGAAGCGAAGGTGCGAAATTGATACGTCGACTCAGCCGGCGTGGCGGACGCGCCGCGGCGATGGTCGCGGCCACAGCGGTGTTCGCGGGAGTGATGACCGGACTCGGCGGTAGTACCGCCGCGGCCGACCCGATCATCGAGTCCAAAACCCTGCTCGCCGACCCCACCTCGCCCAACGGGTCGCGCATCGTCAAAGCCGAGTACAAGGACGATCGCAACCTGCGCCTGTACGTGCACTCCACGTCCATGGACAAAGAGATCATCGTCGACGTCCAGCGGCCCGCCGACGCCTCGGTACCCCGGCCCACGCTGTACCTGCTGAACGGTGCGGGCGGCGGCGAGGATTCCGCGTCGTGGCAGGCGCAGACCAATACGCTCGAGTTCCTCTCGGACAAGAACGTGAACGTCATCCAGCCCATCGGTGGTAGCTGGAGCTACTACACCGACTGGATCGCCGACGATCCGGCGCTCGGCCGCAACAAGTGGAAGACCTTCTTCACCGAGGAACTCCCGCCGCTGGTCGACGGCGCGCTGGGCACCAACGGCGTGAACTCCATCGCCGGGCTGTCCACCTCCGGCACCACCGTGCTGGCGCTGCCCATCGCGAAGCCGGGCCTGTACAAGGCGGCCGCCGCCTACAGCGGCTGCGCGCAGACCAGCGATCCGGTCGGTTCGGAATTCGTGAAGCTCACCGTCGAGACCTGGGGCGGCGGCAACACGATGAACATGTGGGGCCCGCAGGGCTCGGAAGAGTGGGTCGAGAACGACCCGTACGTGCACGCCGAGGGCCTGCGTGGTCTGGAACTGTATGTCTCCACCGGTAACGGCCTGCCCGGCCGCTGGGACACGCTCAACGGTCCGCACACCCTGCCCGGGTCCTACGGGCTGGCCAACCAGCTCATCGTGGGCGGGGTGATCGAGGCGGGTACCAATTTCTGCACCCACAACCTGAAGAACCGGCTCGATTCGCTGGGTATCCCGGCCACCTTCAACTTCCGCGAGAACGGCACCCATTCGTGGGGATACTGGGAAGACGAGTTCCGGGCTTCCTGGCCGGTCCTGGCCAAGGGCATGGGTATCTGAACCCGCACCGCGCTGTGCCGATAGGTACGGGGAGCACTTGAGACGAGGGGGGGGGGGGGGGGGGGGGGGGGGGGGGGGGGGGGGGGGGGGGGGGGGGGGGGGGGGGGGGGGGGGGGGGGGGG
>NZ_JARWPM010000354.1 GCF_029869215.1 Nocardia carnea | reverse complement strand
CCGCCCCGGCCGGGGGTGGAGACCTATATGGCGGGCCTATCCGCCAATTTGCCCGAGCCGGGCTATGCGTCCGGCCCCGCCTCCCGCGGGGGGGGGGGAGTGTGGCGCCGCGGGGAGCGCTGGTTCGCCGAGGTCACGCTGGCCGACTCGGTGGACGACGATCGATTCGGCATTCACCCGGCCCTGTTCGACGCCGTGGTGCACGCCCGGGTGCTGGCCACCGGTGGCGCGGACACCGAGGTGTTGCTGCCCTTCATCTGGGAGGGCACCCGGCTGCGAGCGACGGGCGCGCGGCATGTGCGCGTCCGCGGCGGGCCCAGCGGTCCGGCGGGCGGTGTGACGATCGAAGCCTTCGACGCCGCGGGCCGCCCGGTGGTGTCGGTACGACGACTGATCGCCCGGCCGCCGGCGCCCGGCACCGGAGGCCCGGGCTCATCCGGTTCGGTACCGGCGCTCGAGGTGGTGCGGCATGTGCGGGTGCCCGCGGCCGCGACCGCTCGGGACCGGTCGGTCCGGGTACTGGATGTGGCCGGGGCCCTCGCCGCGATCACCGAGCCCGCGGACCCGCCGGACCTGCTGGTGGTCGAATGCGCGGACACCGCAGACGAATCCGGTGTTCCCACCGCGGTGGCCGGCATGCTGGACGCGACGCTGGAACTGCTCCAGGGTTTCCTCGGCACCGGACGACTCGACGGGACGCGGCTGGTGGTGCTGACGCGGGGGCTGGCCGGCGGCGCCGTCCGTGGTCTCGTGCGTTCCGCACAGGCCGAGGAGCCCGGACGGATCACGCTGGTGGACATCGAGGGAGACATCGACGGCGCCGCCCTCTCCGGCCTCGTGGACTGGGACGAACCCGAGATCATCCTCCGGCACGGCGCGGTCTCGGTGCCACGGCTGCGCCCGATCGTGCCGCCGGACCGGGCGGAAGCCGACGGCGCGGACACCGCCGATTCCGGCTCGGTGGTATCCGGCGGGCCGCTCCGGCCGGAGGGGACCGTGCTGATCACCGGCGGGACCGGCGGACTGGGCGCGGTACTGGCCCGGCATCTGGTGACCGAACACGGTGTGCGCCGGCTGGTCCTGGCAACTCGCCGCGGTCGGGCGGCACCGGGAGCGCCGGAGTTGCACACCGAGTTGACCGGTCTCGGCGCGCGAGTCGATATCGTCGCCTGCGATATCACCGACCGGGCCGCCCTCGACGAACTGTTGCGCGGTATCCCGGCGGAGCACCCGCTCACCGGTGTCGTCCACGCCGCGGGTGTTATCGATGACGGTGTGCTGTCCGGGCTGGATCCCGCCCGTATGCGATATGTGGTGGAGCCCAAGGTGAAGGGTGCTTGGTATCTCCACGAGCTGACCCGGGACCGGAATCCGGCCTGGTTCGTCCTGTTCTCGTCGGTCGCCGGTGTGCTCGGCACCGCCGGCCAGGGGAATTACGCCGCCGCGAACGCGTTTCTGGATTCGCTGGCGGCGTTCCGGCGCGACCGGGGCCTGCCGGCGGTGTCGATCGACTGGGGCCTGTGGGCGGCCGAATCCGGGATGGCGGGCACTCTCGGTACCGCGGATACTGCCCGGATCGGACGCAGCGGATTACGGCCCCTGAGCACCACTGCCGGGCTGGCCTTGTTCGATGCCGCGGTAATGGGGGCCGAATCCGCTGTTGTCGCCGCCGATTTCGACCGCGCCGCACTGCGCTCCGCCGCTCGTGGCCGGAGACTGGCGCCGATCCTCACCGACCTCGCCGGCATCCGACCCACCGCCGCACCGGCACCTGCCGTCACCCTGGACCTCGCCGGTCTGACCGAGGAACAGCAGCGGAAACGGCTGCTGGACACGGTACGTTCCCAGATCGCCGAGGTGCTCGGCCACCGCGGCCCGGACCGCATCGATCCAGAAGCGAACTTCCGCGATCTCGGCTTCGACTCGCTGGCCGGGGTCGAACTCCGCAACAGCCTCGGCGCCGTGACCGGATTGCGGCTGCCGGCTACGGCGGTGTTCGATCACCCGACGCCCGCGGCCGTGGCGGCCTACCTGCACCGGCAGGTCCGTGGCACGGGGCCGGAGGCGGTATTCGGGGAACTGCAGCGCTTGGAATCGCGGCTGAGTGCCATGGATCCCGGTGACGAGGCCGTACGGCAGGTACTCGCCCGGCTCGAGGGGCTCACCAGAACGTGCCGTGAATTGAGCGCGGCCGCCGCGGCCGCGGGCGGCGATGACGATCTACGGACAGCGAGTCCGGAGGAACTCGTGGAAATGATCGAACAGGAATTCGGAAAATCATGACCGCACCGGCCGGGGCGTGGAACAGGAGTGCACGGTAATGGTCTCCAACGAACAGCTCGTCGACAACCTGCGGTGGGTCACGGCCGAGTTGCGGAAGTCGCGCCGTCGGGAACAGGATTTGCTGGACGCCGCCCGCGAACCGGTGGCGATCGTCGGCGCCGGCTGCCGATTCCCCGGCCGGGTGTCGTCCCGGCAGCAGTTGTGGGATCTGGTGGCCGAGGGCCGGGATGTGACCGGTGAATTCCCGGCCGACCGTGGCTGGGACGTGGATTTGTACGATCCGGACCCCGAAGCGTTCCGTAAGTCGTATACGCGGCGGGGCGGATTCCTCTCGGGCGTCGACGAATTCGATCCGGGATTCTTCGGCATCGGCCCCCGGGAGGCGCTGGCGATGGATCCGCAGCAGCGCCTCCTGCTCGAGGTGGCCTGGGAGGCGCTGGAGGACGCGGGCATCGATCCGACATCGCTGCGGGGCACCGATACCGGCGTCTACGCGGGGGTCATGCATCAGGATTACGGTTTCACCGCCCTGCGCAGTGAACGCCGTGACGAGGTCGAGGGGTACCTCACCGTGGGAAACACCATCAGCGTGGCGTCCGGCCGTATCGCTTACACGTTGGGGTTGCAGGGACCCGCGATCACCGTCGACACGGCGTGCTCGTCGTCGCTGGTGACGATCCACCAGGCATGTCAGGCGCTGCGGGCCGGTGATTGCGCGATGGCGCTGGCCGGCGGGGTTGCCGTCCTGTCCACTCCCGAGCACATGTTCGTGGAATTCAGCCGTCAGGGCGCGCTGTCCCCGGACGGCCGGTGCAAGGCGTTCGCGGAGTGCGCGGACGGTGTGGCCTGGGGCGAGGGTGCGGGTCTGCTGGTATTGGAACGGTTGTCGGACGCACTCGCGGCCGGGCACCGGGTGCTGGGCGTGCTGCGCGGGTCGGCGGTGAACCAGGACGGCGCGTCGAACGGTTTGACCGCGCCGAGCGGTCCCGCGCAGGAACGGGTGATCCGTGCCGCGCTGGCCAACGCGGGGCTCGGTCCGGGCGACGTGGATATGGTCGAGGCGCACGGCACCGGTACCCGGCTCGGTGATCCGATCGAGGCGCATGCGCTGCTGGCGACCTACGGACAGGGCCGTGACGAGAGCCGTCCCCTGTGGCTGGGTTCGGTGAAATCGAATATCGGGCACACCCAGTCCGCCGCCGGGGTGGTCGGCATCATCAAGGTTGTCGAATCGATGCGGAACCGGACGATGCCGCGCACCCTCCACGTGGATTCCCCTACCTCCCAGGTGGATTGGGGTGGGGGACAGGTTCGGCTGCTGACTGCCGAACAGCCCTGGGCGCCCGTGCCGGGCCGCGCGCGTCGCGCGGGCGTGTCGTCGTTCGGGATCAGCGGCACGAATGCGCACGTGATCATCGAGGAACCTCCGGTACCCGATGCCGGCGAGGAACCCGGCCCGCTACGGGAACTGCCGGTGATGCCGTGGATGATTTCGGGCCGGTCGCCGGAGGCGCTGGCCGAACAGGTGCGGCGGGTGCGCGGCTGGGTTGCCGAACGGCCGGATGTGCGCGCGGTGGATACGGGCGTGTCGCTGGCGGGGCGCGCGGCCCTGGACTGGCGGGTGGTGGTCGTCGGGGATGGTCGGGCGGACCTGTTGCGGCAGCTGAGCGACGTCGACGGGGTGCGCGGGCTGCCGGGGGAGACGGTGTTCGTGTTTCCCGGGCAGGGCTCCCAGTATCCGGCCATGGGCCGCGAACTCTATGACGCCTTCGAGGAATTCGCCGCGGGGTTCGACGCGGCCCTCACGGCCGTGGGCCCGTACGTTCCGGAGGTCGCGGTCCGGGATGTGCTGTGGGGCGGGGACGACGAGGCGGTCGCCGCGACGGTGGTCGCGCAGTGCGGGCTGTTCGCTGTCGGAATCGGCCTGGCGCGGCTCCTGGAATCCTGGGGGGTACGCCCGGACCTGGTGATGGGCCATTCCGTCGGGGAGATCACCGCGGCCTGCGTGGCGGGCGCGCTGTCGCTGGAGGACGCGGCCCGGGTGGTGGGCGTGCGTGCCCGGTTGATGGGCGAGCTGGCGGGCGGGGGCGCCATGGCCTCGATTCCGGTGCGCGAAGACGAGCTCGGTGAGTTGCCCGCGGGCGTCTCGGTCGCGGCGGTGAACACACCCGGCTCCGTGGTGGTGGCGGGGCCGGCGGCCGGGGTCGCGGAGATAGAGAGCCGCTGGGCGGATCGGCGGCCGCGACGGCTCCGCGTCTCGCATGCGTTCCACTCCGCGTCGATGGACCCGATGCTCGGCGAATTCGCGGCCGGGATCGCGGGCATCGCACCCGCCGCGCCCCGAATTCCGTTGCTGTCCAATGTCACCGGTCAGGTCGCCGATGGATCCTTCGGAACCGTCGACTATTGGGTCCGGCATATCCGGCACGCGGTGCGGTTCGCGGACGGGGTGGCCGCCGCGGTCGCTGCGGGCGGTTCCCGGTTCGTCGAACTCGGACCGGGTGCGGCGGCCTCGGCGATGATCGCAGAAACGGCCGACTCGGACACGACGACGGCGGTGCCGCTGCTGCGCCGCAACACTCCGGAGCCGCGGTCTCTGGTGAGCGGCGTCGCGCGGTTGTGGAGTGCCGGGGGTGCGGTGCGGTGGCCGCGGTACTTCGCCGGCGCCGGTGGTGTGCGGGTGGACCTGCCGACTTCCGCGTTCATCCGGCAACGGTATTGGCTGCCGACGGGAACGGAGGTGGGCGATATCGGCAGCGTCGGCCTGCAACCCACGCGGCATCCCGTGCTGCGGGCGGTGCTGGCGGTGCCCGGCGGGGACACTGTATTCCCGGGCCGGTTGACCGTCCAGAGCCTGCCGTGGCTGGCCGATCATCGCATCCTCGATCGAATCCTGTTCCCCGCCACGGGATTCGTCGAGCTCGTACTGCACGCGGGAAGCGAGACCGGGTGTCCGGTGCTGCGTGAATTGACCTTGCGGGCGCCGCTGATCCTGTCCGAGAACGGTGGCACCGCTGTGCAGGTGGTGGTGGGCGGCGAGGACCCCGATACGGGTGAGCGGCCGGTGTCGGTGTACTCGCGTGACAACGACTACCCCGACGCCGGCTGGGTACTGCACGCCGAGGGGACCGTGGGTGCGCAGCGTCCGGTTCCCGGGGCCGGGACCGGTGACTGGCCGCCGGCCGATGCGGTGGCCGTGGACGTCACGGCGGAGTACACGAGACTGGCCGATCGCGGCTACGGCTATGGGCCGGCGTTCCGCGGTGTGGAGCGCTGCTGGCGCCACGGTGACGAGGTGCTCGCCGAGGTCGCACTGCCGGAATCGGCCGATACGCCCGGATTCGGCATCCACCCGGCCCTGCTGGACGCCGTCGTGCACGCGGGACTCCTGGCAGTGGGCGCCGTCGGCGATGACCTCCTGCTGCCGTTCCTGTGGGAGGAGACCACTCTCCTGGCGGGCGGTGCGCGCCGGTTGCGCGTCCGGATCCGTCCCGACGGGGACGGCACCGCCGGTGTGCTGGCATTCGACCTGTCGGGCCGGCCGGTGATCTCGGTGCGCCGATTGGTGACCCGCCCGGTGACGGCCCGGCAGCTCGGGCGCCGGGACGTCCGCGAGTCGTCGCTGCTGCGGCAGGTCCGGTGGGTTCCCGGGCCGGCGGCGGCGGCCGAACGCGTCGGCGCGGATTCGCACCGCGTCCTGGACCCGGCGGCCGCGACCGCATTGCTGGAGGATCCGGATGCGGAGGTGCCCGGCCTGCTGGTGGTGGGTTTCGCCGGCGGTGCAGGGGACATCCCGGAAGCGCTCGATACGGTTCCGGCAGGTGCGCTGCGGCTGGTGCAGCTGTTCTGCGCCGATCTCCGATGCGCGAACACACGGCTGGTGCTGGTGACCGAGGGGCTCGTGGGTGCTGCCGTGCGAGGACTGGTGCGGACCGCGCAGTCGGAGGATCCCGGCCGAATCATGCTGGTGGACGGGGATATCCGAGAACTGGACCTCGAGGTCCTCGCGAACTTCGGTGAGCCGGAGATCGTCGTCGCGGAGGGCGGAATCCGGGTACCCCGGCTGGCGGCGGCAGACAAGGGAATGACGCTGCCCGACGGTCCGTGGGAGCTGAAGATCGTGGAGCCCGGTCTTCTCGACGGAGTCGGCGCGGTGCCGTACACGGTGCCCGTCACCGAGAATCTGGCCGGCGCGGTGCGGGTCGGCGTGCGGGCGATGAGCGTGAACTTCCGGGACGTGATGATGTCGCTGGGCGTCGTGACGCCCGAGGTGCCGCGGCTGGTCACCGATATCGCCGGTGTGGTGCTGGAGGTCGGTCCGGAGGTGACCGATATCGCCGTGGGCGACGCGGTGATGGGGTTCGCCCCGAGTGGTGGATCGAATGTCTGGACCGATCGCCGCCTGATCACCCGGGTCCCGGCGGGCTGGTCGTTCGCCGAGGCGGCCGCCGTGCCGACGGTGTATCTGACGACCTGGCTCGCGCTCGTCGACATCGTGCGCTTGCGCGCCGGCCAGCGGCTGCTCGTGCACGCCGCGTCCGGCGGGGTGGGTATGGCCGCGGTAGCACTGGCCCGGCATCTGGGTGCGGAGGTCTACGCGACGGCGAGCCGGGGGAAGTGGGCGACGGTCCGGGCGATGGGTGTCGCTGCGGATCACCTCGCCGACTCCCGCACCCTGGACTTCGAGGAGCAGTTCCGCACCGCCACGGGCGGCGCGGGCATGGATGTGGTCCTCGACTCGATGGCCGGTGATTTCGTCGACGCCGGGCTGCGTCTGGTGCCGGCCGGTGGCTGGTTCATCGAATTGGGCAAAACCGATATCCGGGTACCCGACGAGGTGGGAGCCTCCTACCCGGGGGTGCGGTATCGCGCGATCGATCTGAACGATGTGGCGCGCGATCGTATCGCGACCATGTGGGATGAGCTCACCGCCCTGTTCGGGTCGGGGGACCTGCCGGCGCTGCCGGTGTCCGGGTGGGATGTGCGTCAGGTCCGTGCGGCGTTCCGGTTCATCGGCCAGGCACGCCACACCGGCAAGGTGGTGCTGACGGTGCCGGCCCCGCCCGATCCGGACGGTACGGTGCTCATCACCGGCGGGACCGGCGGATTGGGCGCGGTGCTGGCCCGGCATCTGGTGACCGAGCACCAGGTGCGGCATCTGGTACTGGCGAGTCGCCGGGGAGCCGCGGCTCCCGGTGCGCGCGAACTGGCCGATGAGCTGACCGAGCTGGGCGCCCGGGTGCGCGTCGTGGCCGCCGATATCGCCGATCGCGGGGACTGTGCGCGCATGCTGGCCGAGATTCCGCCCGACCATCCGCTGACCGGTGTCGTCCACGCCGCGGGTGTACTCGACGACGGGGCGCTGGCCGCGCAGACTCCGCAGCGACTGCGCACGGCGCTGGCGCCGAAGGCGGGCGGCGCCTGGCACTTGCACGAGCTGACCAGGGACCGCGATCTGGCCTGGTTCGTGTTGTTCTCCTCGGTCGCGGGCGTGTTCGGTGCACCGGGTCAGGCCAACTACGCGGCGGCGAACGCGTTTCTGGATGCCCTGGCCGCGCACCGGCGGTCGGCGGGGTTGCCGGCGGTATCGATCGACTGGGGCCTGTGGGCGTCCGAGGCCGGTATGGGGAGCGATCTGGATTCCGCCGCTACCGCCCGGATCGGGCGTAGCGGTATGCGCCCGTTGTCCACCGACACCGGGATCGCGCTGTTCGACGCCGCGCTCACCCAGCCCGGTGCGGCGGTGCTCGCCGCGCAATTCGATCTGCCCGCGCTGCGGGAAGCGGCCCGGGTGACCGATCTGCCGCCCCTGCTGCGTGAATTCGCCGGTGGCCGCCCCGACGCCGAGGCGGCGCCGGTGGCGAGGACGACCCTGGAATTGGCGGGGCTCACGGCCGAGCAGCAACGCAAACGCGTCCTGGACCTGGTCCGCGGGGAGATCGCCACCGTGCTCGGCCACAACCGGCCGGAGCAGGTCGCCGCGGAGGCGAACTTCCGCGACCAGGGTTTCGATTCGCTGACATCGATGGAACTGCGGAATCGGCTCAAAGCCGCGACCGGCCTGCACCTCCCGGCCGCGACCATCTTCGATCATCCGACGCCGTCGGCCATCGCCGGATACCTCGTCGAAGAGCTCGGCACGCCGGGGGCCGACGACTCCGCCGAACTGCTGGCGATGCTGGACCGGACGTTGGCCGCGGTACGGGAGCGGCCGGTGGACGACGAGGTGCGCAAGGCGGCCTCGGCGCGATTGGTCCGCGCCCTGCAGGACCTCGCCGGGGGCGCCGCCGCCGGTGCGGGCGCCTCCGAGGAATTGATCGAACAAGCCGATATCGACGAGATGTTCCAGCTCATCGATGAGGAGCTTGCGTAATGGATCGTGAGGAGAAGACCCTCGAGTACCTGAAACGCCTGACCCGGGAACTGCAGAGCACGCGGCGGCGGCTCGCGCAGTACGACGACCTGCACGGTCCGGTGGCGATCGTGGGGGCGGGCTGCCGGTTCCCCGGCCGGATCGCGACGCGCCGGGAACTCTGGGACTTCGTGGCCGCGGGCCGGGACGCGGCCGGTGCGTTTCCCACCGACCGCGGCTGGGATCCCGACCTGTTCGATCCCGACCCCGAGGCGCCCCGCAAGACGTACGCCCGCGAGGCGTCGTTCCTGTACGACGCGGCCGAATTCGATGCCGGATTCTTCGGCATCGGACCCCGGGAGGCGTTGGCGATGGATCCGCAGCAGCGGATTCTGCTGGAGGTGGCGTGGGAGGCGCTCGAGGATTCCTGGATCGATCCGTTGTCGTTGCGGGGCACCGGCACCGGGGTGTTCGCCGGCGTCGGCGGCTGCATGTACGGCGTGTACAACGACCATGAATTGGAGGGGTACCGGCTGTCGGGGGTGCTCGGGAGCGTGGTGTCGGGGCGCGTGGCGTATGCGCTGGGGCTGGAGGGTCCGGCGGTGACGGTGGATACGGCGTGTTCGTCCTCGCTGGTGGCGATTCATCAAGCGTGCCGGGCACTTCGGTCGGGCGAATGCGATCTTGCGCTCGCCGGCGGTGTGACCGTGCACCATCTGCCGACCATGTTCACCGAGTTCTCGCGGCAGCGGGGATTGTCGCCGGATGGGCGGTGCAAGTCGTTCGGTGCGGGCGCCGATGGTGTGGGGTGGGGTGAGGGTGCGGGGTTGGTGGTGCTGGAGCGGTTGTCGGATGCGCGGGCGGCGGGGCGTCGGGTATTGGGTGTGGTGCGGGGGTCGGCGGTGAATCAGGACGGTGCGTCGAATGGTTTGACGGCGCCGAACGGTCCGTCGCAGGTGCGGGTGATCCGGGCGGCGCTGGCGAGTGCGGGGCTGGGTGCGGCGGACGTCGATGCGGTGGAGGGTCACGGGACGGGGACGACGTTGGGTGATCCGATCGAGGCGCAGGCGTTGCTGTCGACGTATGGGAAGGAGCGTCCGGCCGGTCGGCCGTTGTGGCTGGGGTCGGTGAAGTCGAATGTGGGCCACACGCAAGCGGCGGCGGGGGTGGCGGGTGTGATCAAGATGGTGGAGGCGATGCGGCATGGTGTGCTGCCGCGGACGTTGCATGCGGAGGTGCCGAGTCCGCATGTGGAGTGGTCGTCGGGTGGGGTGTCGTTGTTGACCGAACCCCAGCAGTGGCCTTCCACCGGTGTGCCGCGGCGGGTGGGGGTGTCGTCGTTCGGGATCAGTGGGACGAACGCCCATGTGATCCTCGAAGAAGCGCCCGCTGAACTCGCTTCCGGAACGGAACAGTCCGGCTTCGTGTCTGCCGGTGTGCGGCCGGACGAGGTCCCGCGGTCTGCCGGGCGGGATGATTCGGCTGTTCGGATCGTGCCGTGGGTGATGTCGGCCCGGTCGGTGGAAGCGTTTGCCGCGCAGCGGGAAAGACTGCGCACCTGGGTTGCGGACCGGCCGGAGGCGACCCCGGATGATGTGGCGGTGTCGCTGGCGGGCCGATCGGCTCTGGAATACCGGGCCGTCGCCGTCGGGGACGATCGTGCCGGCCTGCTGGCTCAGCTGCCCCGCCTCGAGGCCGTCGGCGAGCTGCCGGGCGACACCGTGTTCGTCTTTCCCGGGCAGGGTGCTCAATACCGGGCCATGGGGAGTCAACTGTACGAGACGTTCCCCGTGTTCGCCGACGCGGTGCGTGAAATCTGCGACCCCGCATGGTTGTTCGATCCCGCAACCGACCTCGACGCCACGGAGAACACGCAGCTCGCCCTGTTCGCGGTGGCGGTCGGAGTCTTCCGCCTGCTCGAATCGTGGGGCGCGGCACCGGATATCGTGCTCGGGCACTCGGTCGGGGAAATCGCCGCCGCGCATATCGCGGGCGTGTTGTCGCTCGCGGACGCGGTCCGGCTCGTGCGGGCCCGGGGCAGATTGATGGCGGGACTCCCGGCCGGTGGGGCGATGCTCGCGGTAGGTCTGAGTGCCGATGCGGTCGGGGAACTTCCGCCGGGAGTATCGCTGGCGGCGGTGAACGGTCCGCAGTCGGTGGTGGTTTCGGGCCCGGAATCGGCGATCGCCGATCTGGAACACCGCTGGAAAGGCCGCCCATGCCGGCGTCTGCGAGTTTCGCATGCCTTCCATTCCGTGCTGATGGACCCTGTGCTCGACGAATTCGCCGCGGTCTGTGCGGAATTGGAGTGGCGGCCGCCGGTTCTGTCCATGGTGTCCACCGTGACGGGACAGCGGGAATCGACGCTGTTCGCCGATCCGGGGTACTGGGTGCGACAGGTCCGGGAGACCGTGCGCTTCGCCGACGCTGTGACGGCGGCCGTCGCTGCCGGGGGCGTCCGATTCGTCGACATCGGCCCCGGTACGGCGGCGTCGGCGATGATCGCGGAAACGGTCCACCCGACGACGCCGCCGGAGACCACGGTCACGGCCCTGCTGCGACCCTCGGAACCGGAGGTTCGATCGCTGCTCACCGGTCTGGGGCGGCTGTGGGTCACGGGCGGATCAGTGGATTGGCGGCGGGTACTCGACGGGTGCGGCGGCCGGCGCCTGGATCTGCCGGCCTATGCCTTTCAGCGCCGGCGGTATTGGCTTCAGCCCTCCCTCGTGGGCCGGGGGGATGCCGGCCTCGAGCCGCTGGCTCATCCGATCCTCAGCGGACTCGTCGTGGAGCCGGACACCGGGGGATTCCGGTGCACCGGCCGGCTGTCGGTGGCCGGCCAGCCGTGGCTGGCCGATCACCGGGTCCTCGGGCAGTTGTTGTTTCCGGCAACCGGATTCGCCGATCTGGCCTTGACGGCCGCGGCCGCGGCCGATTGCGCCGCGGTCCGGGAAATGACGTTGCGGGAGCCGCTGGTCCTCCCCGAGCGCGATCCGGTGACGGTCCAGGTCGCGGTGGCGGGTGACGACGGTACGGGGGCGCGGCGGTTCACCGTCCACGCCACTCGCGACAGCCGTACCTGGACTTGCCATGCGGAAGGCATTCTCGATGCGGTCGCGCCCGGACCGGTGGCATCCGATCTCGATACGTGGCCGCCGGCGGATGCCGTCGAACTGGCACCCGAGGGCTGGTACGAGCAATTGGCCGCCGCCGGGTACGAATACGGCGCCGCGTTCCGCGGGTTGCGCCGGATCTGGTCGCGGGGGGAGGAGCTGTTCGCCGAGGCCGAGATGAGCGAGCACGGTGCCGGTGCCGATCGGTTCGTCCTCCATCCGGCGCTCTTCGACGCGGTGCTGCACGCTGTGGCGGCGACCGGCGCCGGCTCGCCGCTGCTCCCGTTCGTCTGGGAGGGACTGAGCGCGCGGTCGTCCGGCAAGACCGCGGTGCGGGCGCGCATTGCGGGCCGGGAGCGGGTCAGGGTCGATATCGTCGACGGCACCGGTCTGCCGGTGCTCTCCGCGCGTTCGCTGGTGCTGCGGTCCGCCTCGTCCACGGCGACCGATCCGGGGCCGGAGCGGACTCTGCACACGATCGAATGGCAGCCGATGGCCGAGCGCCCCGCACCGCCGGTGGCCTGGGCGCGGTGGCCGGAGATCACGGCGGACAGCGCCGTCCCCGATGTCGTCGTCGCCGAATTCGGCTCCGATGCGGCGGAACCGGACCAGCCGGGCGCGGTGCGCGCGGCCACCGCGGCGGCACTGCGCGTGGCACAGGACGTGATCGGTGATCGACGCTATGCGCGGACCCGGGTCGTCGCCGTCACGCGCGGCGCCGTCGCGGCTCCCGGTGCGGAGGTCACCGATCTCGCCGGTGCCGCGGCGCGGGGACTGCTCCGGTCGGTACAGGAGGAGGAACCCGGGCGGTTCGTTCTCGCCGACCTCGATACCGGCGCCGCCATCGATGACGCCCTCGTCGCTCGCCTCGCGGGCGCGGCGGAGCCACATCTTCTGGTACGAAGCGGAGAGTTCCGGACGGCTCGGCTGGTCCGGATGGTTCCGGCCGGTGGTCCCGAACCTGCCGAACCGCCGGCTCTCGACGGATCGGTGCTGATCACCGGTGGGACAGGTCTCCTCGGCGCTACCATGGCCCGGCATCTGGTGAGCACCCACGGGGTCCGCGACCTGGTCCTGACCAGCCGTAGCGGTGACCGGGCCCCCGGTGCGGCGGCACTGGGCGCCGAACTGGAAGCCGCCGGCGCGCGCGTGCGGTTCGAACCCTGCGATATCGCGGACGGGGCCGCGGTCGACCATCTGGTGGCAGCCATCACGGCGCGCGGCCGGCTGGCGGGAGTCGTGCATGCCGCCGGCGTGCTGGACGACGGCGTGGCGACCGCCCTGACACCGGAGCGCTTGGCGGGCGTGCTGGCGCCGAAGGTGGACGGCGCCTGGCATCTGCACCGGGCGACCCGGGATCTGGATCTGTCGCTGTTCGCGCTGTTCTCCTCGGCCGCGGGCGTCCTCGGTGCGCCCGGGCAGGGCAATTATGCCGCCGCGAACAGCTATCTCGACGCACTCGCCGCCTACCGCCGGGCGCGCGGACTGCCGGCGATCTCGCTGGCCTGGGGGCCGTGGGCCGGTCCGGAAGGTATGGCCGGCCGTCTCGACGACAGTGCCCGCCGCCGCACCGCTCGCAGCGGAATCGGTGAACTCTCCGTGACCTCCGCGCTGTCGGCATTCGACTGGGCGGTGCGGTCCGCCGCCTCGCTCGTGGTGCCGGTGCGGCTGAACTTCGCCGCGGTCGAGCCGGAGCGCCCGGTCCCGTCGATCCTCACCGCGGTCGCGCCCGCGCGGCAGCGGCCGGGCACGCCGGCGCGTCCCGTCGATCTCGCCGCCTTCCCACCCGGAAAGCGCCGTATGCGGATCATGGAGCTGGTCGGCGGATACGCGGCCGCCGTCCTGGGATATTCCGGTGCGGACGCGATACCACCGGATCGACCGTTCCAAGAGCTGGGTTTCGACTCGCTCGCCGCCATCGAGTTCCGGAACCGGATCCGGGCGGCGACCGGGGTCGATCTGCCCGCCACCGTCATCTTCGACTATCCGACGCCGGAGGCGATCGTCGACTATCTGGCCTCCCGGTTCCCGGATGCCGCGGACGAGGGGGCCGGCTCCGACGAGGAACGGATACGGGCCACCCTCGCAACCATTCCGGTCGAGCGGCTGCGGCGGGCGGGTCTGCTCGAACCCCTGCTCGACCTCGCCGCGGGTACCGGCCCGGCCGAATCGGAGGGCGGGAACAGCGCGGACCGGATCCGCGATATGGACTCCGACAGTCTCGTCCGGCTGCTGCTGGGCGAGCCGGATCGGGATGGTGCGTCGTGACGCAGTCCGAGGACAGAGTGGTCGAGGCGCTGCGGCGGGCGGCGCTGGAACTCGATACGCTGCGAGACCGCAACGCGCGGCTGGTCGCCGCGGCCACCGAACCCATTGCCCTGGTCGGTGCGTCGTGCCGTTTGCCCGGGGGCGTCCGCTCCCGCGACGACCTGTGGGATCTGGTGTCCGCCGGACGGGATGCGATCGGCGCGTTTCCGGACGATCGCGGGTGGGATCCGGATCTGTTCGATCCGGATCCGGCGGCGGTCGGGCACTCGTCTGTTCGTGAGGGCGGGTTCCTCTACGACGCGGGTGATTTCGATGCGGGATTCTTCGGCATCAGCCCCCGTGAGGCGGCCGCCATCGATCCGCAGCAGCGGCTGCTCCTGGAGACCTCCTGGGAGGCACTCGAAGACGCGCGGATCGATCCGCTGTCGGTGCGGGGCAGCGATACCGGAGTCTTCGCCGGCGTGATGTACCACGACTACGGAAACCGCAATCAACTCGGATCGGTGGTGTCGGGCCGGGTCGCCTACGCGCTCGGCCTGACCGGGCCCGCGCTCACCATCGATACCGCCTGTTCCTCGTCACTGGTGGCGTTGCATCAGGCGGCCGCGGCGCTGCGGGCCCGGGAGTGTGCGCTCGCGCTGGTGGGCGGGGTGAGCGTGATGGCGACGCCGGCGGTGTTCATCGAGATGACCCGGCAGCGCGGATTGTCGGCCGACGGCCGGTGCAAATCGTTCGCCGCCGCGGCGGATGGCGTCGGCTGGTCGGAGGGCGCCGCCGTCGTCGTCGCCGAGCGGCTGTCCGACGCTCGCCGCAACGGCCACCGGATACTGGCGGTGATCCGCGGGTCCGCCGTGAATCAGGACGGGACGAGCAACGGGCTGACGGCCCCGAACGGTCCGGCGCAAGAGCGGGTGATCCGCGCCGCCCTGGCGAACGCGGGTCTCACCGCGGCCGATATCGACGCGGTGGAAGGGCACGGTACGGGCACCACCCTGGGCGACCCGATCGAGGCGCGGGCACTGGTCGCGACCTACGGGCAGGAGCGAGCGACCCCGCTGTGGCTGGGTTCGGTGAAGTCGAATATCGGGCACACCCAGGCGGCCGCGGGGCTCACCGGCGTGCTCAAGATGGCGATGGCCATGCGGCACGGCGTATTGCCGGCGACCCTGCACGTCGACGACCCGAGCCCGCATGTGGACTGGTCGGCGGGCACGGTCCGGCTGCTGACCGAAGCGCGGGCGTGGCCGGCCGGATCGGGTCCGCGCCGGGCGGGTGTCTCGTCGTTCGGGATCAGCGGAACAAACGCGCATGTGATCGTCGAGGAGCCGCCGGCGGCGCCGGAACCCGGCGGGAGCGGGCCCGGCCCGGCGCTCGTGCCCTGGGTGTTCTCCGGGAAAACCCCGGCGGCCGTGCACGCACAGGCGGCGCGGATTCGCCAGGTGGTGTGCGGGGATCCCGCGGTCGCGGCCGTCGATGTCGCCGTGTCACTCGCCGATCGCGCCGCGCTCGAATATCGCGGCGTCGTGGTGGGCGCCGATCGTGCCGCATTGCTTGCCGCGCTGCCGGATATGACGGTGCGGCAGGCGGTCTCGGGCAGGACGGTGTTCGCTTTCCCCGGTCAGGGCTCGCAGCGGCTCGGGATGGGCCGCGCACTGCACTCGGCGTTCGGGGTGTTCCGCGAGGCGTTCGACGAGGCTCTCGCCGCGGTATCGGCATATCTACCCGTCGCGGTCCTCCCGATGCTCTGGGGTGAGGATGCGGTGGCAGCGGCGGATACGGTGGTCGCCCAGAGCGGACTGTTCGCGGTCGAAGTGGCGCTGACCCGGCTGCTGGAGTCCTGGGGTGTGGAGCCCGATCTGATTCTGGGCCATTCGGTCGGCGAGATCGTGGCAGCCCATGTGGACGGTGTGCTGTCGCTCGAGGACGCCGCCCGGGTCGTCGCGGCCCGCGCCCGCCTGATGGCGACGCTCCCGGCCGGCGGCGGAATGCTCGCGGTGGCCGCGGACGAGTCCGAGCTCATCCCGTTGCTGCCGGAAGGGGTAGAGATCGCCGCGGTGAACGGACCCGCCGCCGTCGTGTTGTCCGGCCCGGCGGAAGCCTTGGACACGGTGGCCGCGGCGGCGGCGCGGCGGGGGCGGCGGGTGTCGGCACTGCCGGTATCGCACGCGTTCCACTCGGCGGCCATGGATCCGATTCTCGACGAGTTCGGCGCCGCCATCGCGGATATCACCGTCGCGGCGCCGTCGCGGATCGTCTCGACGGTCACCGGTGAGCCGGCCGGTGACGATTTCGGTACGCCGGGGTACTGGCGGCGGAATCTGCGGCTGCCGGTCCGGTTCGGCGCCGCGGTCGCGACCGCGGTGGCGAACGGCGGCGCACGCTTCGTGGAAGCCGGACCGGGAACCGCTGTCAGCACCATGATTTCCGGTGCGACGCCGTCGGCCCGCGCCGTGGCGCTGCTGCGCGGCGACCAGGAGGTGGCGGCAGTGGTCTCCGGGCTCGGCCGCCTCTACGAAGCCGGTGTGCCCGTGGCGTGGCCGAAATATTTCGCTGGTTCCGCAGCCCGCCGCATCGACCTGCCGTCCTATCCGTTCGAGCGCAGGCGGTACTGGATCACCGGCACCGACGGGGATGTCACCGGCGCCGGACTCACCTCGTCCGGGCATCCGCTGATCGGCACCGTCGTGGACGCACCGGCCTTCGGCGGGGTCGTGCTCACCGGCCGGTTGTCGCTGGCCTCCCACCCCTGGCTCGCCGATCACCGAGTGCTCGGCCACGCGCTGCTCCCGGGCGCCGGATTCGCCGAACTGGTGTTGCGAGCGGCCGACGAATCCGGCTGTGCGCTGGTGCGCGAGATGACGATTCGAGCTCCGCTGGCGATCCCCGAGACGGGCGGGGTGGCGGTGCAGGTCGCCGTCGGCGGCGCCGACGCCGAGGGTGAACGGGCTGTCACGGTGTATTCCCGGCCGGAGGGTTCCCGTGATCGCTCGGCGTGGACACTGCACGCCGAAGCCACGCTGTCGCCCGCCGGGACACCGGACCCGGGTACGGAGTTCGGCGTCTGGCCGCCGTCCGGTGCCACGGCCGTGGACGTGACCGGAGGCTATGAGCGGCTGGCCGAGCGAGGATACGGCTACGGGCCGGCCTTTCGTGGTGTGCGTGCCCTGTGGCTGACGGAATCCGAGATCTGCGCCGAGGTCACGCTCCCGCTGGGAACGGCGGATCCGGATGGGTTCGGCATACATCCGGCGTTACTGGATGCCGTTCTGCACGCCGCGCTCCTCGCCACCGGAGGCGAATCCACGACCTTGCCGTTCGCCTGGCAGGACACGGTGCTGCACGCGACCGCGGCCACGACCGTCCGGGTCCGGTTGACCCCGGCCGGCGACGACGCGGTGTCGGTCGTCGCCGCCGACGCGGCCGGGGCGCCCCCGCGGACAACCCCGCGCGGGCCTGGGGGACGAGCGCGGCCACCTCGCGTCGGCCCCCGGCGGGCGCGCCGCGATGACCGCAGCGGCCATTCCGGCCGGAGTGGCGACGGGGGTCGGGTCGTGGCCCGGCACCGACCCGCGCGAGGCGGCC
>NZ_JARWPM010000353.1 GCF_029869215.1 Nocardia carnea | reverse complement strand
TAAATCCCACACCCCCCCCCCCCCCACCCCCCCCCGGTGGGGGGGTTTTTTTTATTAATAAATACACCCCCACCCGGGCGGCCCGCATTTTCCCACTTTGCGGCCGGCCGGGCCGCTGTCTTCGAGCGCTGCCGTACCGATTCCCGAACGGTTACCTTTCGCGGTGCCGGACCAGCGGACGATATTCGCCCGGTCCGGCACTGAGCATCCGGAAGAGCCGTACGCCTGCGGCGGCTGCCGGCCGGACCGGTCACCCCGCGAGACCGGTCCGATCGACGACGCCCTGCCCATGGGCCGGTCTGCCACCCCGCGAGACAGACCGACCCACCCGGTCGCGCAGCTCCCCCGCTACGCCGACCGGCCCCCGTCCCCCAGTGGTTCACCGATCCCCTCCCCGGTCACGGAAACCACCCCACCCCCGCGGATCCCCCACGATTCCCCCGGATCCGTACTTTCCGGGATGCGTACCGGGTCCTCCCCAGGCACCGGTCCGCATCCCGCCCCCTCCTTTGGGCGGCGTCCCGACTACTGGCAGGAGTCGAAAACGCCGAGCTCGGTGCGACCGTCCTTGATCAGGTAGCCGGTCTGGGCGTAGACCACCGGCGCGTCGATTTCGATCACGATCTCGTCGCCGGAATGGGTGCAGGTGGCCTGGCCGGTGAGGGCGGCACCCGGCTCACCTTCGGTGGCCACGGCGGGTCCGGCGGTGAAATCCATGGCGGTGGCGGCACCGGCCAGGGCAAGTGCGGTGGTCAGCTTGGTGATCATCTACGAGGTTCCTGTTCGCGGTGTGAGTGCCGGTGTGCTCTCCGGCATGGCTCAACAATGCGACCCCGCACTTGGCGCGCCCTTAACGTGAACTTATAACGCTGCGACCACGATCCGTCACAGTGCAATCAAGGTCGGAGAACGGCCCGGGGAGATATCCCGCCAACCGGGTATCTCGGGCATCATGGAGGACATCCGCTACGACAAGAGTGGGAGTGTCGATGGATACGTTGGCCCTGTGGGCACTGGCCTGTGTGGTCTATTGGTTCGGCCTGCTGTAGCCGCGCCCATACCGACTACTTGCGGCAACGGAAGGATTCCCGAGCGTGACGCTGGAGTTCGCGGGCATATCGGTCGGCGTGGTGCGCGGAGAGGTCGACACGGACGAATCCGATCGCGGTCGGCAGGTAGCCGGGTGGCGGCGCAGAGGGATACGGCATTGG
>NZ_JARWPM010000352.1 GCF_029869215.1 Nocardia carnea | reverse complement strand
CCCCCCCCACCCCCCCCCCCCCGCCCCCGCGCCCGGCCGCTGGGGACCCAAACTGTGGGCCATCCTGTTCGTCGCCGGCCTGGCCATGTTCCTCGACGCCCTCGACGTCTCCATGGTCGGCGTGGCCCTCCCCTCCATCGGCCAGGAACTCGGCCTCGACACCTCCGCACTGCAGTGGATCGTGAACGGCTACATCCTCGGCTACGGCGGCCTGCTGCTCCTCGGCGGACGAGCCGCCGATCTGCTCGGCCGTCGCCAGGTGTTCCTCACCGCCCTGGTCGTCTTCGGCATCGCCTCACTCGTGGGCGGCCTGGTGGACGAGGGCTGGCTACTGATCGCCACCCGGATCGTCAAGGGTGTGGCCGCCGCGTTCACCGCACCGGCCGCCCTGTCGATCATCACCACCACGTTCAAGGAAGGCCCCGACCGCAACCGCGCGCTGTCGATCTTCGCCATCTTCGGCGCCACCGGATACGCCTCCGGACTCATCGTGTCCGGCCTGCTCACCGGCATCGACTGGCGGCTCACCTTCTACCTGCCCGTCGTCGTGGTCGCCGGAGTCGTGCTCGCCGCCTACCTCGTGGTGCCGCGCAACACCGAAAAAGAAGAGGGCCGTATCGATTTCGCCGGTGCCGCGCTGCTCACCGGCGGTACGCTCGCCGCGATCTACACCATCGTCACCGCGCCGGAAACCGGTTTCACCGCCACCGTCATCGCGACCACCGTTCTGGCGATCGGCCTGCTCGGCACATTCTTCGTGGTCGAGAACCGGGTGAGCCACCCGCTGGTGCGGCTGAGCATCTTCAAGGTGAAGTCGATCATGCGGGCGAATCTGGCCGCCCTGGCCATCTTCGGCTCCTACCTCAGTTTCCAGACCATCGTCTCGCTGTACCTGCAGAACACTCTGCACTGGGAGCCGCTGCAGATGGCGCTCGCCATGGCGCCGACCGGTATCATCGTCGCCATCCTGTCCCCGATCGCCGGTAAGTTCATCGACCGCTTCGGCACGACCCCGATGATCCTCGCCGCGCTCACCTCGTTCGTCGCCGGCTACTTCTGGTTCCTGACCCGCGCCGGCAACCCCGACCCGTCCTACGCCATCGACTACCTGCCCGCGTTCCTGCTGCTCGGCCTCGGTTTCGCCCTGGGCTTCTCGGCGGTGATGGTGCAGGCCACCGAGGGCATCGCCGACCACGAACAGGGCCTGGCCTCCGGCCTGGTGCAGACCTCGTTCCAGATCGGCGGCGCCGTGGTACTCGCCGTCGCCACCGGCCTGATCAGCGGTGCCACCGCCGACGGCATCGCCGGTTACCGGCCGGGCCTGTATCTGGTCACGGCGGTCGCGGTGGCCGGACTGATCGCCTCGGCCGCGGCACTACTGGGCCGTCGGCAAGCGGTCACTCAACTGGCATAAGGCATTTCGACGAGCGTATGGGGTCGCCGGATCGGCGGCCCCATACGCGTGCGCGGTGACGGACGATCAGAGAACACCGTCCGGCATGCGCACCGAGGGAGATACCACCGCACGTCAACCCAAGGTTGACGAACCGCCCTGCGTCAACTACTAGTTGACGCAGGGCGGTATTCGGACCGAGTACCGCCGAAGTGACATCCGATCGAGGAGTGATGACGGTGGCTGACGAGAATCCGGCACGATCCACAGGTGGCGCCGAGAAGAAACGAGTACTGGTCGTGGGCGCCGGGATCGCCGGACTGGCCGCCGCGTTACGGCTGTCCCGGGACGGTTGGGAGGTCGTCGTGGTGGAGCGCGCACCGGCCCGCCGCAGCAGCGGCTACCTGGTGAATCTGCACGGACCCGGCTACGACGCGGCCGAGCGGCTGGGTGTGGTACCCGCGCTGAAACCACGCGATATCGGCTTCTTCACCTCGATCATGGTGCACGCCGACGGCCGGGAGAAGTTCCGGCTGCCCGCCGCCGTCGCCGAGGCGGCCGTCGGAACCCGGGCGCTGAGTATTTTCCGCGGAGACCTGGAATCGGTTCTGTACGAGGCGTTGGACGGACACGCCGATATCAGGTTCGGCACCACCGTGCGGCAGGTCGCACAGCACGCGGACGGTGTCGACGCCACCCTCAGCGACGGCACCCGGATGACGGCCGAACTCCTCATCGGCGCCGACGGCGGGCACTCCGGCATCCGGGAACTGGTCTTCGGTCCCGAGGCCGATTACCTGGTCGACCTCGGTCATATGGTGGGAGCCTTCCCGCTCGACACGGTTCCCGGGCACGTCCCGGAGGGCGCCGGTACGACCTACATCGGCCCCGGCCGCACCGCCGCGGTGATGAACCTGGGGCCCCGCCGCTCGTCGGCGTTCTTCACCTACCGCTGCGCCGATTCGGCAGCCGAATCGGCAAGCGGCCCCGCCACCGCCCTCACCCGGGCGTTCGGCGATCTCGGCGGCGGTGTCGCCGACGCGCTCGGGCAACTCGAAACCGATCCCGCCGGCGCCTATTTCGACTCGGTAGCCCAAGTCGTCATGGACCGCTGGAGCACCGGCCGGATCGTCCTGCTCGGCGACGCCGCCTGGTGCGTCACCGTTTTCGCCGGCTACGGCGCGGCCCTGGCCCTCGACGGCGCCGACCGGCTGGGTGCCGCCCTCGCGGCCGGCGACGATATCCCCGCCGCGCTCACGACCTGGGAGGCGGCGATGCGACCCGAGGCCGAGAAGCGGCAAGCACTGGCCCGCAGGGGAATGGGCCGATTCGCCCCGTCGACCCGGGCACAGGTGTGGGCGGGCGAACTCATGCTCCGCGCCATCCAGCTGCCCGGTCTCCGCGGCCTGGTTCAGCGCTCGATCCAGCGAGCCAACAATTAGCGCGGCCGAATCGCCGCAGCCGGTGTCCGGGTCGCCGCGCAAGGGCACCCGAGCGTCATGGTCATGAGCCCAGTGGAACTGCCCGTCACTCCGCTGCGGAACCGCGCCCGATCAGGCGCGCCACACCGCTGTCGAGATCTACCTCGTCGCGCGGCGGGGCCCCGTCCGACGGTGTCTCGCGGTGCATCAGGCTGGTCATCCGCTGTTCGAACTCGATGTGCTTGGACCCCTGGAAGGCGGCGGTGACCTCCTCGAATCCGGCGGCGGCGAGCGGCGCACCGGAACCGGTCCGCGTCCAGGGCAACGCCCGCGAACCGGTGAGCTTGTTCCAGAACACCTCGGCACCGGCCAGCGCGATCAACACCAGCGCCAGCCCGGGGATGGTCATCGCCACCAGCATTCCCATACAGAAATAATAGGCCGCGCAGCTCTCGGCGAGTCGTGCTGCGATCCCCGCCCCGTCGCGCGACCGGAGAACCCTCCATCGCCGAGCTGATCGCCAGACCGGGCACACGCGAGCCCCCGCCACGTCACATACCGAACCGCCCCGGGTTCGTTCACCGGACCGGGGGACGGTGCCGAGCCGAACCGGATCGCCGATACTCGGAACCTCCAACAGTTCGACGAACCACATCGGAGCCGGTATGACCGCTGTCAGCGCCCCACAACACGTCCGTGTGTCTGTCGGTGACGCCGTGGCCACCGTGACCATCGACCGCCCGCCGGCCAATGCCTTCGACCCCGCACTGATCGCCGAGATGCTCGCCGCGGTGGAACCGCTCGCGGCCGACCCCGCGGTCCGGTGCCTCGTCCTGCGTGGTACCGGGCGGTTCTTCGTGGCGGGCGCCGATATCCGGGTGATGCGGGAACTCACCGAGGAGACGCAGCGCGCGATGCGGCCGTGGGTGCAAGTCCAGCGGGTGCTGGAACAGGCACCGAAACCGGTGATCGCGGCGATCAACGGGCACGCGCTCGGTGGTGGGGCGGAACTGACGCTGGCCTGCGATATGCGGGTGATGGCGGAATCGGCGACCATCGGGTTCCCCGAAATCGAACTCGGCCTGTTCCCGGGTGCGGGCGGAAGTCAGCGGCTGCCCCGGCTGCTCGGCGCGCACCGCGCGAAGCTGCTGATGATCCAGGGCGCGCGGCTGACCGCCGCGGAGGCCCTGCGGATCGGACTGGTGGACGAGGTGGTGCCGGACGCGGAATTCCCCGCCCGCCTCGACGAACTCGCCGCCGCCCTCGCCGCCAAACCCACCCGCACCGTCGGCCTGCTCAAAGACATCGTCGAACGCGGGCTCGACCTGCCGCTGGACGAGGCGCTGGACCTGGAGTTCGCCGCCGTGCTCGAGCTCATCCGCACCGCGGATGCCGCCGAGGGCCTGCAGGCATTCCTCGACAAACGCACCCCGTCGTTCGGCGGCCGGTGATCGGTGGAGAAGGAGTCATGATGAAGTACCGACCCAGGCTGCGCGGGGTTGCCGCCGTCGCCGCACTCGTCGCGCTGGCGCTCGCGGCGGCCGCCTGCACCAGGCCGGCCACCCAGCAGGAGACCGGCTCCGGGCCGATCCGGATCTCGGTGGGCGTGGACCCTTCGTACGCGCCGTTCTTCGTCGCCGAGCAGGAGGGCATGTTCGAGAAAGCCGGCCTCGACGTCCGGATAATCCAGACCGAGGGCGGCGCGGCCAGCGCCCAGAACGTGGTCGCCGGAACCTCCGAATTGTCCGGTAACGCGGACTCCACCGCACTCACCGTCATGGCCGCGAATCCGAGCTTGCGGGCCCTCGGTGTGTACGAGGAATCGGACCGATACTTCCAGGTGGTCGTGCGCGAGGGCATCCGGCCGGAACAGATCCGGAAGGTCGGCGTGTTCCCGGGTATCGGCCTGTATTTCACCGACTTGTATCTGCGCAGTATCGGGCTCGACCCGGCCACGATCGAACAGGTCACCACCGGCCCGCCCGATCAACCGGCGCTGCTCGGCCGCGGCGATATCGATGCGTTCGTCTCGTTCGACCCGTGGGTGAGCCAGGCCGTCGCCGGCGGTGCCCGGGTGGTCGCCACCAGCGGTGACTTCGGTGCCCGCTACACCCAGTGGCTGGTGGCGACCGAGGCCTGGCTGTCGGCGAACGAGGAGGTCGCCGCCCAGGTATTCGAGGTGGTGTCCGAGGCCGCCGCGATCGTCGACGCCGACCCGGATCGCGCCGCCCGTGCGGTGGCGGCCTCGATCGAGCAGGATCCGGCCGAAGCCCGGCGCACCGTGGAGCAGATCGATTTCGGGGTGCGCGATTTCACCGACGAGGACATCGCCCGGGCCAACGATCTGGTCACCTTCTTCCGTGACCAGGGCAAGATCAGCGGTTCGGTGGATACCGCGCAGGTCCTGCGCCGGGGCTGGGTCGACCAGCATCTGCGCGGCGCACCCGCCTGAGCGCCGCCTTCCACACAGTGCGACCCGGCCCGGGCAGAGTTCGCCCCGGGGGGGCACGAGACCGACACAGAACGGAGCAACCATGACCGAACCGGCTGTCCGGGTGGTCGAACTGCCCACCCCGCTCACCCGCTTCGCCGGGCGGGTACTGGTCGGGCTCGGCTACGAGGTCGTACTGGTGGAGCCGGTCGGCGGTGATCCGAGCCGGGCGGAATCGGCCGGCGACGGCTTCGCCCACTGGCATGCGGGCAAGAAATCGGTGGCGCTGGACCTCGGCAGCGAGACCGGTCGCGCAGCACTCGAACGGCTGCTGGCCACCGCCGACGTTTTCCTCGACGGCAGCGCGCCCGGCTCCGAACCCGTCACGCCGCGGGCGGACGCACTGGTCCACGTACGGGTTACCCCGTTCGGGCTGGACGGCCCGCGGTCGGGGTGGGCGGCCACCGATCTCACCCTCGCCGCGCAAGGCGGCATGCTCGCTCAGGTCGGCGATCCCGGCGGTCCCCCGCTCGCGCTCCCGGAGAACCAGGCCGAACAACTCACCGGCATCAATGCCGCGGTCGGCGCGCTGCTCGGGCTGCGGGCCCGGCGGCACGGCGCGGTGCCCGTCGTCGATATCTCCGCCCAGGAATGCGTCGCCGCGAGCCTGGAGGCCGGGACACTCGCCTACCTGCACGAAGACCGGGTACCGCCGCGCCCGGGCCGGGTGCACCCGCTGGTTCCGCACGGGTTGTTCCAGGCCGCCGACGGATATGTGGGCGGCGGGCTGGGTGGCAGCCCGCGGATGTGGGACGCGTTGCTGGCCTGGCTGGTGGAGGAGAACGCGGCCGACGATCTCACCGACCCGCGCTGGGCCGACCCGGTGGAACGCAAACGCCACCAGGACCATATCTTCGACGTGGTCGGGCGGTTCATCGCGAAATGGCCCAAACAGGAGTTTGCCGCCGCCGCGCAGGAACGCAAACTCCCGTGGTCGGCGGTGGACCGGCCCGATGAGCTCCTGGTGAACCCGCAGCTCAACGACCGGGATTTCTTCCTCGATATCGTCCGCGACAGCGGGGTGTCGCGCGATCTGGGTTTCGGCTTCGCCTTTCCCGAAGGCACCCGGATTCGCGAACTGCACGTACCCCGGCCCGGCGAACACCAGCACCTCGTCCCGGCCGCGGAATCGCCGGCCCCGGCCCCGGCGCCCACTACCGGCCGGCTACCGCTGGACGGTGTGCGTGTCCTCGACCTCACCTGGGTGCTCGCCGGACCGTACTGCACGCGCATCCTGGCCGACCACGGCGCCGACGTGGTGAAGGTGGAATCCCGCGGCCGCCCGGACCCCACCCGGTTCGCGCCGTTCATGCATCTGTCCCGCGGCCCGCACGACGATCCCGACACCAGCGGCTACTTCAACGATGTCAACCGCAACAAACGCAGCATCACCCTCGACACCCGCTCCCCCGAGGGACTGGAAGTACTCGCCGATCTGCTCGCGCACAGCGATGTGGTGGTCGAGAACTTCAGTTCCACGGTGATGACCAATATGGGTTTCGGCTACGAACAGCTCCGCGAACTGCGGCCCGATATCGTCTACGTCTCGATGTCCGGTATGGGTCATACCGGGCCGCGCAGCGGATGGGTCTCGTACGCCGATATCGTTTCGGCCGCAACGGGTTTGACCGCACTCACCGGCTGGAGCGCCGACGAGGTGGTCGGAGTCATCTACGGTCACGGCGATATCGTCGCGGGTCTGCAGGCGGCGACGGCGGTGCTGGCCGCACTCGAGTATCGCGACCGCACCGGACGCGGACAGCACATCGACCTGTCCCAGCTCGAGGCGATGGCCTCGCATATGGGTGCCGCCGTCCTGCGCGCGACCGGGTCGGGACAGCCCGGTACACCGATCGGCAACGCCCACCCGGTGATGGCACCGCACGGTGTGTACCGGTGTCTGGGACCGGACCGGTGGTGCGCGATCGCGGTACGCGACGACGCCGACTGGCGGCGGCTGTGTGCCGTGATCGAACGACCGGACTGGGCCGACGACGAACGGTTCGGTCACGCGGCCGGCCGGCGTTCGGCCGCCGCAGAGATCGACGCGGCGATCACCCGATGGACCATGTCCCTGCCCGCCGAACTCGTCGCCGAACGACTGCAGCGCGCCGGAGTTCCGGCGGGTGCGGTGCACACCGGGCGCGACCTGGTCGAAGCCGATCCCCAGCTGCGAGCCCGCGAGTTCTATGTCCGGGGCGTGCATCCGAAGGCCGGCGCCTTCCTGCACGAAGGCTCCCCGATCCGGGTCGGCGCCGCGGCCGCGCTGCGCCGGACCGCTCCGCTGCTCGGCGCCGATACCGAGGACGTACTCGGCGAGATCGCCGGCTACCCGCCCGAAACCATCGCCCGGCTGCGCGCCGCGGACATCCTGAGTTGACGCCCCCACCACACGATCCCGGGGGCAAGTAGCCATCAGCTACACCCCACCGCCCTGGCATCCAGAGCACCGACCCCAGACACCTACAAACGCAGGGAGTAATCATGCGTGCCGCCCGGCTCCACGAATTCGGCCGAGCCCCAATCATCGACGATATCGACGTCCCCGTCCGCGCCCCCGGGCAGACGCTGGTGCGGGTCGATGCCGCGGCCCTCGGGCATCTCGATATGACGGTCGCGAGCGGTACGTTCGACGTCCGCCCCGAACTGCCGCATATCGGCGGCACCGACGGCGCGGGCACGGTGGTCGAATCGGATACCTTCGCACCGGGCACCAAGGTCCTCATCCGCGGCGGCGGTGTCGGACTGTTCAAGGACGGCTGCTGGGCCGAGTATCTGGCCGCCGCGGACAAGGTGTTCACCCCCTTCGATACCGCGCTGGATCCCACGGTCGCGGCGACGTTCTTCCTGCCGAGCACCACCGGGTACGTCGCGGTACACGATGTGGCCCGAGTCGCCGCGGGCGAACGGGTGATCGTTTCCGGGGCCTCCGGTGCGGTCGGTTCGATGGCCGCGCAATTCGCGCTGGCGGCGGGCGCGGGCGAAGTGATCGGCGTGGTACCGCGCGAGGATCAGGCCGCGTTGCTGCCGTCCGGAGTACGCCCGGTGGTGGGGCGCGGCGACCAGGTGGCCGCCGCGCTGGGCGGCGACCCCGTCGCGGAGGTACTGATCGATACGCTCGGCGGTGACCTGCTGCCGGTACTGCTGCGCCGCATCGCCCCCGGCGGGCGGGCCGCCCTCATCGGCTACACCCTGGGCACCGACCTGCACCTCGATCTGCCGAACTGGCTGCTCGCCGATGTGGCGCTGCTGCCGGTCAATATGATCCGGAAAACGGCCCGGCAAGCCGAGCTGGCGCCGCAGCTGATCGCCATGCTGGTGGCCGGTGAGGTACAGCTGGCGGTCCAGGCGTTCCCGCTCGACGAGATCGCGACCGCCCTGCAGGCCATGCGCGACGGGAAGGTGACGGGTCGTGCGGTGGTTACCCCCTGAGTGCCTGCCGTGACAGCTCTCCCCCTCGGCGCCGCGCTGCCGACGGAACTGACGATTCCCGCATTGCTGCGCAGCCGGGCCGACAGCCGCGGCGATCACCTCGCGCTGCGGGCCGGCCCGGTTCGGCTGACCTACCGGCAACTCGCGGACCGAGCCGCGGCCATGGCGGGTTCGCTGGCGCGGCACGGTGTCCGGCCCGGTGACCCGGTGGCCGCGCTGTCGGGTAACCGCATCGAACTGCTCGATCTCGTCCTCGGTTGCGCCTGGCTGGGGGCCGTCGCGGTGCCGCTGAACACCGCATTACGCGGGGATTCGCTGACACATGTCCTGACGGCTTCCGGTGCCCGCCATCTGCTGCTGGAGCAGCAATTCACCGGACTGGTCGCCGAAACCGGTTTCGCCGGCACGAGCTGGGTGCTGGGCACCGATTCGGCGCCCTGCCCGCACGGACCGGCCGCTCCCGTCGGCCCGGTTTCCGCGCTGGCACCCGCCACCGTGCTGTTCACTTCCGGCACCACCGGCCTTCCCAAAGGGGTGCGCTGTCCGCATGCGCAATCGCTCTGGTGGGGGCACGGTGTCGGCGCCTCGCTCGACCTCGGGCCCGACGACATCCTCTACAACGGCCTGCCGCTGTTCCATACCAACGCGCTCAACACGGTGTTCCAGGCGTTCGTCGCGGGCGCGACTTTCGTGCTGGGGCAACACTTTTCGGTCCGCGACCAGTGGCGGCGGGTGGCCGAGGCCGAGGCCACGGTGATCTATCTGCTGGGCGCGATGGTCGCCATGCTCGCCGGGCAACCCCCGGGCGTCCACGATCGCGCGCACCGCGCCACCCGGGCACTCGCGCCCGCGACGCCCGCGCACCTGTGTGCGCCGTTCCGGGAACGCTTCGGGATCGAGCTGATCGACGGATACGGCAGTACCGAAACCAATCTCGTCCTCGGCAGCCGCCCCGGCGAGCGCCGCGCCGGGTACCTCGGCACCGTCATGCCGGGTTACGACGCCATCGTTGCCGACGAGTCCGGCACGCCGGTCGCCGACGGTATCGCGGGCGAACTGGTGGTGCGCACCGACCTCCCCGGCGCCTTCGCGCTCGGCTACCTCGGGGAGCCGGTTCCCCCGACGGGGTCGTGGCGGCGCACGGGCGACCGGGTGGTCCGCGAACCCGACGGCTGGTTCCGGTTCGTGGATCGCCGCAAGGATGTCATCCGCCGGCGCGGCGAGAACATTTCTTCGCTGCAAGTCGAACAGGTGCTGGCCCGGCATCCGGCGGTCGCCCAGGTGGCCGTGTTCCCCGTGCCCTCCGAGCTGGCCGAAGACGAGGTCATGGCGACGGTGGTCCCGCGTTCCGGTGCCCCGGTCGACCCGGCCGAACTGCGCCGCTTCGCCTCGGTACACCTCGCGAACTTCGCCCTACCCCGCTACATCGACGTAGTCACGACCTTGCCATTGACCGAAACCGGCAAAGTACGCAAAGCCGAGCTGCGCGACCGGGGCGTTACCGCCCGCACCTGGTCGGCCGACGGCGATCGGTCCGGGCGCGACGCACACTGAACCGCGCCGGCCTCGCCCGTGCCCGGCGTCGGCCGAATCATCACCACTACAGTCCATCAGGGTCGGCGAGTGCCCATCTACCCGGCACAATCATCGACCCGGGCCGAACGGGCGCCGATCCACCGACCACCACCGCGAACCAGCGTGCGCCGATCCACCGGCGGCACAGACCGCCGAGGCCCCCTGAGATCTACCGGCCGCAACCGTTGAGCGAGCACAGGGCCGGAGTACATAGGGCGGCACTGTCCGGCGAACTGTGGTGACAGCGCATCGCCTGCAGCGCCCGGCTGATCCCGACCCCCGCGGTGCGCAACGCCCCGGTCACCCGGCTGACATTGAGTCGCGCGGTGGGCCCGGTGACCGACAGCGCACCGGCGATGGTCTGCGGGCCGCTGAACACCGGCACCGCGACGCTCATATAGCCGAGCCGGGTCTCCTCGACCTCCACCGCGATCTGTTCCTTGCGCATCCGGTCGAGCTGCTGGCGCAGCACCGAGACCGACATGGTGGTGCGCGAGGTGAGTGCGGTGAACCCTTGTTCGACCACTTCGGCGAATACCGATTGCGGCGAGAACGCCAGGATCATCTTGCCGGTGGCCGTGCAGTACAGCGGTAACCGGCCGGCGACCCGGGACTGCTGTTTGAGACCGCGATGGCCGACGATCTTCTCGATATAGAGCACGTCGATCCCGTCGCGCACCGCGAAATGCACGGTTTCCTGGGTGGCGATCAGCAGGTCTTCCATATAGGGCAGGGCGGCGTCGCGCAGGATCCGCTGCCGGGGCACCAGCTGACCCAGTTCGAACAGGCGCAATCCGAGCCGGTATTTGGTACCCGACCGTTCCAGTAATCCCCATTCGACCAGTTCACCGGCCAGCCGGTGCACCGAGGCCTTCGCGACGCCACTACGCTTCGCCAGCTCGGTGAGGGCGAGGTCGCGGTGTTCGTTGTCGAAGGCGTCCAGGATCATCCGGGCCTTGCTCAGCACCGACGACATCTCGGTGCCCGGGCCCGGCACCGGTTCGAGGGGCATATCCGGACCGAGCTCCGCCGGCCGATGTGCGGCTGCCGTCATGGTGACCTCCTGACGCCTTGCGGGGCCTTACCTACCAGGCCCGACCGGCGAATCCGCCGGAAATGGTGACGCTAGCGGCCGCACCTTCGATCCGCAGCATAATCGGGTCCGCTGAGCGGACCCGGTTCACCGCGTTCGCCTCCACCGTGCTGCCCCTTCGGCTGGTGATTCCCCGAGCAGACGGGCTCTCGCCTCCACCGAGCGGCCCGTGTTCGTGTCAGCCAGGCGAACTCTGGGCGCCGCCCCCACCGGCCGAACCCTTGTCGCCGCCTCCGTCGCGCGGATCCGGCTCGGGGCGAGAGGTCCGCAGGAAGCGGCGCACCGCGTCGGCGATGCCCGGCGCCTCCCGTTCGATCAGCGCGACCGTGCCGACGGCGAAGATCACCTCCTCCACCACCGGTGCGCCGGTCAGCCGGGCGCGCAGCGTCGGCAGGTTACCGATGGAGAACGGGTCCGCCGCCGCGCCCAGCAGCAACACCGGCGCCCGGACCGCGCCGATCCGGTCCTCCATGCGATAGCGGGCACATGCTCGGTGCCCTTCGGCCGGGTCCATGCCGAAGGTGAGCGCGTCGTGCACGAACCGGTCCAGAAGATCGGTGCCGGGCTGCGGGTAGTACGGCCGGCGCAGATCCCAGAGGGTCCGCAGATGTCGTCCGTCCGGCGAACGCTCGGCGCGATCGACCGCTCCGCCGCCGGCATGCCCGGCGCGATAGGCCGAGTCGGTCCACGGGCAGGACGAAAGGATCAGCGCGTCGACGCGGCTCGGGTCGGCGGCGGCCATCTCCAGTGCCACCGCGGCGCCGGTGTGATGCCCGAGCACCGCCGCGCGGGCGATACCGAGCGCGTCCAGCAGTGCCCACGCGCCGGCGGCGAACGCCTCGATGGTCTGCGGCGCCGGCAGCGCGGCGCTGGCCCCGAACCCGACCATATCCATGGCGATCACCCGGTGGCCGGGTGCGAGCAGCGGGATCAGCTCCCGGAACTCGTCCCACGAACGCGGCGTCTGGTGCAGCAGCAACAGCACCGGCCCGGAGCCTTCTTCCGCGTAGTGCAGTTGGCCGAACGAGGTGTCGGCGTAGCCGAACCGCACGCCCATCAGTACGCCGCGACCATCGGGGTGTCCACGCCGATCACATCGATTTTCGCGGCGCCACCCGGATTGCCCACCGGCTCGTCGCGCCCCGGCAGGATCTCGGTGAAGAACCGCACGGCGTCCTGTTTGAATTCGGGATCGGCCTTACGGTCCACCGTGATCGCCTCGACCGGGCAGGCCAGTTCACAGGCGCCGCAGTCGATGCATTCGGCCGGATTGATGTAGAGCTTGCGGTCGCCCTCGTAGATGCAGTCGACGGGGCATTCCTCCATGCAGGAACGGTCCGTGGTGTCGATGCACGCCTCGCCGATGACGAATGGCATGGTCAGTTCTCCTGTTCGGTGGAATGGCCGGGGAAGATATCGGCCTCGGGATCCAGTTCCGCGGCGGCGTTGTTCACCGCGGTGGCCGCCTCGCCGAAACCGACGGCGATCAGCCGGACCTTGCCCGGGTAGTCGGTGATATCACCGGCCGCGTAGACGCGCGGGACACCGGTCCGCATCCGGGTGTCGACGACGATATGGCGGTTCTCGATCCGCAATCCCCAAGTGGTCAGCGGTCCGAGGTCGGCCGTGAAGCCGAGCGCGGCGATCACCGATTGCGCCGGTAGCGTCGTCACGGATTTGTCGATTTTGTTGTGCACATCCACTTCGGCGATCCAGCCGTTCCCGCGCACCGCGGCGATATCGGAGTTCACCAGCATCCGCACACCGCTGTCGCGCACCTTGGCCACTGTGGACCCGTGGGCGCGGAACTTGTCCCGCCGGTGTACCAGGGTCACCGACGCCGCGACCGGCTCGAGGTGCACCGCCCAGTCGAAGGCGCTGTCGCCGCCGCCGACGATCACGACATCGCGGCCGGTGTGCGCGGACAGGTCGGGCACGAAGTAGCTGAGCCCGCGATCGAGGAAATCCAGCCCCTGGGCCAGCGGGCGCGGGGTGAACGTACCGATACCCCCGGTGATCACGACCGCGCCGGCGGTGATGGCACGCCCGGAACCGGTGCCGACGACCGCCCGCCCGTCCGCGGTGTAGGCCAGGGTCTGCGCTTGTTCACCGAGGAGATAGACGGGATCGTAGGGCGCCGCCTGCTCCAGCAACCGGCCGATCAGCTCCCGGCCCTTGACGGCCGGAAACCCCGCGATATCGAGGATCGCCTTCTCCGGGTACATCGCGCTCACCTGACCACCCGGTTCGGAGAGCGCATCGATCACCGCGACCCGCAGTCCCCGGAACCCCGCGTAGTACGCGGCGAACAGTCCCGCCGGTCCGGCGCCGACCACGAGGATATCCACCTCCGGTCCGGCACCGGCCGGCGTATCGAGCGTTTCGTTCATACCGTGCACGCTAAGAGCGTTGCGGCGCAGGAGAAATGAAACGGGTCCGGTGAGCAGACCCCGGTCCGGGCAGCATGCCATCGGCGCACAGACGACGAACGGCAGGCCCCGGCACGAATGCCGGGACCTGCCGTCGACCGGTATCGGTCAGCTCACTGCGATGCCCGCGGCGTACTCCGCCCGGCCCGGTCGATGCGGCCGGGGCGGGGGATGGACTACGCCGCCCTCATTTCGGGCACGGTGCGCCGCCCGTGACCGCGCTCTTATTTGACGCCGTAGCGAGCGAGGAACTTGGTCGACAGGATGCGCAGGACGCGGTCGAAGACGAAGCCCATGATGCCGAGCACGATGATGCCGACGAAGGTCCAGTCGATCCGGCCGTAGTTGCGGGCCTGCCAGATCATCGAGCCGAGGCCGTGCTCGGAGGCGACGATTTCGGCGGACACGATGGTGAGGAAGCTGTTGCCCATGGCCAGCCGGGCGCCGGTGACGATTCCCGGGACCGCGGACGGCAGCACCACCGTCTGCATGATCTGCAGCCGGCCGGCGCCCAGGTTGGTGGCCGCCTGTAGTTTGTTCTCGCTGATGGAGACGGTGGCGGCGATGGTGCTCACGGTGACGATGAAGACCGAGGTGTAGAAGATCAGCACCACCTTGGAGGTTTCGCCGATACCGAACCAGACCACCGCCAGCGTGACGAACGCGATGGGCGGGATGAACCGGAAGAACTCGATATAGGGATCGAGCAGCTGCCGGACCAGGTTGAACCGCCCCATCAGGATGCCGATGGGTGCGCCGACGATCACGCCGAGGCTCCAGCCGAGCAGGATGCGCTGCCCCGACGCGACCACCGAGGTCCACAGGACACCGCTCTCGGAGAGCTCGCCCGCCGCCCGCCACACTTCGGCGGGCGAGGCGATCGTCGTGGGGCCGTACCACCAGGCCAGGAACGACCAGACGGCCAGCCCGATCAGCGCCGAGGCGATCCACAGGGCCCCGGTGCGCAGCACCTGGTTCCCGATGCGCATCCCGGCGCCACGCGCCGAGACCGTACCCCGCGGGGCCCGGATTTCCGCGATGGCGGTCATACCTTTTCCTCCTCGCCCCGGACACCCGCGAGGTCCGGTTCGCCTTCGAAGCCCTGATTGCGCAGCGCCGCGACCACTTCGGCCCGGATATCGTCACGCAACTGTTCGTACAGTTCGATCACCTGCGGGTTCGCCCGGTCGCGCGGCCGCGGGGCGGATACGTCGTAGACGCTTTTGATCCGGGCCTTCGGGCCGGCGGTCATCACCACGACCCGATCGGCGAGGGTGAGCGCCTCGTCGATATCGTGGGTGACGAAGACGACCGTGCAGCCGGTGTGCCGCCAGATCTTGTCCAGTTCGGTCTGCAGGACCTGCCGGGTCTGGGCGTCCAGCGCACCGAACGGTTCGTCCATCAGCACCAGCGAGGGCTGGTTGGCGAGTACGCGGGCGATCTGCACCCGTTGCCGCATCCCGCCGGACAGCTGAGCCGGGAACTTCCCGCCCGAATGCGGCAGGCCGACCATAGCCAGGTATTCGGCCGCGATCCGGGCCTGCTCGGCTTTTTTCGCACCGCGCATCCGGGGCCCGTAGGCGACATTCTGCGCGACGGTCATCCAGTCGAACAGCGCCTCCGAACTCTGGAAAACCATGCCGGCGTGCCGGTTGCCGCCGTCGACGGCCTCGTCGTCGCAGACGATGCCGCCCGCCGTGGGCCGGACGAACCCGGCCATGGCGGAGAGCAGGGTCGATTTACCGCACCCGCTGGGCCCGAGCAGGCAGACGAATTCACCCGGCCGCACCGCGAGGTCGATGCCCGCGACGATCTCGGCGGTCCCGAAATTGATGTTCAGGTCCTGAATCCGCACCGAAACACCTTTGTCGGTGGCACCCACGCTCGCGATATCGGAAGTGGTCACGGTCATTTCTTCGCCTCCTCGTACCAATCGAGCAGCATGGCCGACCGCAGGTCGGGCTGCTCGGACAGGACGCCGATCTCCTGATAGAAATCGACGATCTGCTGTGCCGAATCCACATCCCGGTCGCCGAGATTCGTGACACCGAAGTCGATTTCCCGGATCGCGACGAGAGTTTGCTCATCGGCCACATTGACCGCGTTCCGGGTGGCCGCCGCGGCCCGGGCCGGATCCTGTTCCACCCGCTCGCTCGCGGCCGCCAGCACCTGCGCGAACCGCTGGGCCTCCGCCGGATTGTGTTCGAGCCAGGATGCGGTCGATATCGCCCAATGGTGGTAGATCCAGTCGAAATCGCCGGTCACCGCGACCACCCGGCCGGTCTTCTGGGTGACCGCGGCCGCGGGCCACGGCTCCCACAGCACGTAGCCGTCGATATCACCGCGGGCGAGCAGCGCCGGCATATCGCTCGGTGTCGCCGAAATCATCTGCACGGAATCGGCAGGGATACCGTTGGCCCGCAGATATTTATCGGTCGAGACCTGGCCGAGGCCGGGGACGAATCCGATCGTGTCGATATCGGCGGCGGACTGTATGCCGTTGCGCAGCACGACCTTGATGTAATCGCCGGACGATTCGTAGGCGAACAGCGCCCGCATATCCGGGTTCTGCCGCAGTTGCGAAATCGTCGTGGTGTCCGAACTACCGGCGAGCTGGACCTGGCCGCTGGCGAGCGCGTCGACCGCTTCCCCGCCGCTGCCGAATTGCACGAGTTCCACATCCAGGCCCGCGTCGCGGAACATACCCTCCTGATCGGCGAGAAAGAACGCCGCGAACGACGAATCGATCCCCACCGCGACCCGGATCGGCCCGCCGGCGCTCGCCTCCGCTTCGCGGGTCGCGGGCCGGGTGCACGCCCCCAGCGTGACTGCCAGCGCCATCGCGAGTATCGCGAACGACGCTCTCCTGTATCTAGATCGCCACGCCATCTTCTGCACCCTCACTCTGTGATCTGCACCGCAATCGCCGCGCCTTGGACAGGGAACCTATCCGCTGTCCGCACGCTCGCGAACGAACGCGGTCCGGGGAGCGGACCCGCATATCGGCAGCGACGGCGAGCGACCCCGATGACATCGGGCGGCCGGATACCGACCGAGTCATAGGATGAATAATGGTCTATTGGACGCTGATGACCAGTACATTTCCCATTTATTTCCGTGCGGTTGCCCATATACGCCGGCGGACCCGCCCGACTGCGTCCGCGGGCGCACGACTCCGCACGCACCCGCACCGGGCGACCCGCGAAAGCACCGGGGGGGGGGGGGGGGGGGGGGGGGGGGGGGGGGGGGGGGGGGGGGGGGGGGGGGGGGGGGGGGGGGGGGGGGGGTGGGGGTGGTGGGGGGGGG
>NZ_JARWPM010000351.1 GCF_029869215.1 Nocardia carnea | reverse complement strand
TTTCCCCTGCGGGGCGCCCCCTGGGGGGGGGTGGGGGGGGGGGGCCCGGTGTCCCGGGCCGGCGGGCCGGGGGGGCGCGGGTGGGCGCCCGGCGGCCACCCCCCCCCCCCGGCGCCCGGGGGGGGGGGGGGCGTAGCGGTCGTCGAGGGCGGCGCGCCGGCGGAATCCGTCGATGGCGCGCCGTTTGCCGACGGTGAGCAGCCAGCCGGCCGGGTTCCGCGGCACCCCCTCCCGGGGCCAGGAAACCAGGGCTTCGGCCAGCGCCTCCTGGGCCAGGTCCTCGGCGAGGGTGAAATCACCGGTGTAGCGGGCGAGGGCGACGACGATGCGCGCGGATTCGATCCGCCACACCGCGACGACCGCGTCCCGGCCCTCGTGTCCGCTCATCGTCCGCCGCGCTCAGAGCTGACCGGTGGCCTCACGCCAGGCCTTCTCCTTCTGGATCCAGATATTGTCCTGCGGGAACTCGTCGATGGTGCTCACCCGCCGGATCTCGGTCTTGAACCCCGGGCCGCCCATCGGCATCCGCTTGGCCCATTCCACAGCTTCCTCCTTCGACGCGACGTTGAGGATGTAGAAGCCGCCGAAGAGTTCCTTCGTCTCGCCGTACGGGCCGTCGGTGACCACCGGGTCCGCGGAGGAGTAGTCGACGACCACCCCTTCGGCGGCATCGTCGAGACCTTCCGCGGCGAGCAGGACTCCGGCGCGAATGAGTTCGTCGTTGAACCGGCCGACGGTTTCCAGCATCTGCTCGAAATCGATATCACCCATCTGGGCGTAGGCTTCGTCGGTCGCGCGCATGATCAGCATGTACTTCATGGTCTGGTCTCCCTTGTGTCGTCGGGCCCCGGCCGGGGCCCTTTCACCCATAGGTCGAACGCGGAACCGGCGGATCGACAACCCGCCGGAAAATTCTTCCGAAGTATCGCGACTCGGCACCGAAATCGCTCGGTTCCGGGCGAAGCGCCTGGCCAGTGGCATAATCCGGGACAGAGTGATTCGAAGTGTGGCGTATGAGGGCGTCATCGGCGATCAGTTCTCAGGGTCCGGTGTGGCCCCTCCCGTCCTGAAGGGAGCTCGCATGACCACCGACCCGACCGCACAAACCACGCAGGCCCCGCGCACCGCGATGACCGGAGCACACGCGGCGCCCGAAGAGCGTCCGGTGAAACAGGCGTTCGCCGGCGGCGCCACCATCGCGGCCGCCGCGCTGTTGCTCACCGCCGGATTCATCACCCTGTTCCAAGGCATCTCCGCGGTCGCCGAGGACGAGGTGTTCGTCGCCGGCCCCCAGTACACCTACGAACTGGACCTCTCCAGCTGGGGCTGGGTCCACATCGTGTTCGGTATTCTGCTGATCCTCACCTCGCTCGCGCTGATGACCGGCGCGACGTGGGCGCGGATCACCGCCATCGGCTTGGCGGCCCTGTCGATCGTGGTGAATTTCCTCTGGCTGCCCTACTACCCGCTGTGGTCGATCCTGATCATCGCGCTCGATATCGTCATCATCTGGGCGATCGCCACCTGGGATACCGGGCGCGCCTGAACACCGGGACTCCCGTATGGCAACGGTAGGGTTCGGATACCGTGTCGGCGCCGGGGGCGGCGGCGATCCGATGCGACCATGATCGAATGACGATTCGGGCGGCGTCCGTGGAGACGGATCCGTCGGCGATCGTATCGCTGTTCTGGATCGCTGCCACCGCGGTGGCGGCGCCGTTGCTGTCCCGGCTCCTCCGCGGGGCGATTCCCGATGTGGTGCTGCTCCTGCTCCTGGGCGTGGCCGTGGGCCCGCATGCCCTGGCCCTGGCGGGCACCGCCGGCGGCGTCGACCTGCTCAGCGAACTCGGCCTCGGCATGCTGTTCCTGCTCGCCGGCTACGAACTGGATCCGAGATTGCTCGGCGGCAAACCCGGCCGCACCGCCTGGGTGACCTGGCTGGGCGGACTCGTGCTGGCGCTCGGGCTGGTGTGGCTCGCCGCGCCCGGCGCCGGATTCACCGCTGCGATCGCGGTCGCCATCGCCCTGAGCTCCACCGCCCTCGGCACCCTGCTGCCGATCGTGAAGGAGGACGGCGTGCTGGACCAGCCGCTGGGCCGGGCGGTTCTGGCGCACGGCGCGGTCGGCGAATTGGGCCCGGTCCTGGCGATCTCGATCCTGCTGACCGGGCACAACCTGCCTGCCTCGCTGGTGGTTCTGCTCCTGTTCGCCGCGGCCGCGGGCGTCCTGCTGTGGGTTCCGCAGCGGATCCTGGACCGCCATCCGGGGGCCGAACGCCTGATCGCGACTCTGGCGACCGGCACCACCCAGCTCCCGGTCCGGCTGGTGTTCCTGCTGCTGCTGATCCTGATGACCGTGGCGGAGGTCTTCGAACTCGATGTGGTGCTGGGCGCGTTCGCGGCCGGTCTCATCCTGCGCCGGCTGATCGCCGAGACCCACCCCGGAATCCGGGATTCCCTCGAAACCATCGGGTACGGGGTGCTGATTCCGATCTTCTTCGTCACCTCGGGTATGGGTATCGACCCGGCCGCGGTCGCCGCCGAACCGCTGATGTGGGTGCTGTTCGTGCTCGCGATCGGCTTCGCCCGGGGCTCGACCGTCTGGTTCAGCGAACGTTTCGTCCCGCACGGCGCCAACCTCGAACTTCCGCACGAACGGGTGCAGCTGGCCCTGTACGCCGCGACCGGGTTGCCGATCATCGTGGCGGTCACCCAGGTGGCGGTGCGCGGGGAGCTGATGACCGCGGATATGGCATCCACTCTGGTCGCCGCGGGGGCGACGACGGTGCTCGTGTTCCCGCTCGCGGCCAAGTGGGTGCGCGGCCGGGCCGGCACGCCACCGTCCGGCTCCGGCGCACACCCGAACCAGGCTCGGCACACACCGGAAAATCAGGGGTGAGAATGAAACGCATACTCGTACTCGTCGCCGCCGCGCTGTTCGCCGTGGTGGCCTGCGACGACCGGACCGGCCCCGCCACCGAGACCGGTACCGGGGCAGCCGGCGCACCGGTGAAGCCCGGCCCGCCGCCGGAATTCTGGTCGGCCCCGGCCGGCACCCCCGAACAACAGTCCGCTGTAGCCCAGGCCACCCGTGAGCTCGATGTCTGTGCGCTACTCCCCCGCGGCACCCTCGAAGACCTCGGTCTCGGAGATATCCGGAAGGTGGCGATCGGGCTGGACTCCTGCCGGGCCGTCCTCGGCGGCTCGGCGGGCGAATCCACGCTGACCTGGCATACCACCCTGCTGCCGCCGCTCGCGCCCACGCGCGGCACCAGCAAACAGTTCGGCGATGTGACCGCCCTGCTCGTCCCCGTCCGGGACGGTGATCCGCGCGCCTGCGGCGCCACCGCCCGCTTCCCGGCGGGCGCCGCGTTCTACCTCGGCATCGCGGTACCGGACCGCGATTCCTGTGCCGTGGCCGACGGCCTGCTCCCGGGAATCATCGAACGCTGGCGGCAGTCACCGGGCCAGGGCACCTCCCCGGACACCGTCGACACCGTTCTGCTCGGCGCCGACCCGTGCGCGGTGCGCGCGAAACTCGCCGGCACCGCCGATACCGATCAGCGCCGGCTCACCGAATGCCTGTTCCGGTACCGGGACGAGACGGTCACCGTGTCCTACGCGTACCGCGTTCCCCAGCAGATGCGCGACCGCAGCATCGAGGAGAAATTCGACGGCCGTACCGTGTACCGGTCGACCTCGCTGTACGACCCCAGCATCCCGATCTACCACGCCCAGGTCGGGCCGGAGTTACCGCTGGACAGTACCGAGGGGGTACCGCGTGTTCCGGTTGTCGAGGTCACCTCTGCTACCGACGGTGTCGCCCGGGATGTGATGGCGCAGGCGCTGGCACTCTTCCCGCAGTAGCGCCGAGCTCTGCGGCAGATTCGGCCGGGTGAGACGGCAGTCCCGTTGCACCCGGCCGATCCGATTCGCCTGCAGCGGCTGTGCCGTCACAGGAGAGCTACCGGCAGTCAGGCCGTCCCGCCGTGCAGACCCGGCCCGCCCTGCCAGCCGGGCTTGTCGAACCGTCCGCCGGAGCGGCGATCGCCCCTGGTCACCGGCTCGACCGGTTCGGTGACGTCGGCGCCCCGATGCCGGCCCGCCATATCCGCGTCGGCACCGCGGCGCGCGAAGGCGATATCCCGGGCGCTGCGCACCGACAGCCGCCCCAGCGAGGTCGCGGCGAAGAACAGGATCAGTGCGCCGAGCCCGTAGAAGAACGTCAGCTGCACCAGCGCCTGTTTCCAGTCCGATCCGGCGATGGGGTCACCGATATCCCCGATCCCGAACGGCTTCGCCAGCAGCGGCCCGATCACGAACCAGGCGCCTGCAGCCACGGCCAGCCAGCCCCCGAAACTCGCGACGACCCGGTTGCGGCTCCCCAGCATGAGCAGGCCGCCGATTATCGCGGCGACGCCGGGCAACACCTCCAGCCAGCCACGCGCGGCCGACCACACCCACGGTTCGTCCGGGGTGAACCCGAAATCGAAATACGGCCCGATGAACGGGATGAGCAGACCCCAGATACCGAGCAGCAGCACGGCCAGCCCGCCGACTGCACCGCGGCTGCGCGGAATATGCAGCCGTCCGCCGCGGGCGGGAGAAACATTCTCGTCGACGTCTCGCATGACGCCTCCAATCATCGACAGTAGATGTCCGCCTCGCCTTACCCGTTATGGCAGGACATACGCACCGATATCCCGGCGGCGTGCCATCGGCGACCGGTATCGTCGTTCCAGCGCTGTCCGGGCACCGCTGCTGGCAGAATTCCGGTCCGTGTCACCGCTCGAATTCGGCATCTACGTTCCGCAGCTGGTTCCCGCGTACCCGCCGCTGCTCGAGCTGGCCCGAACGGCCGAGCGCACCGGATTCACCAACTTCTGGCTCTTCGACCATCTGTGGTCGCCGGGACTGCCCGAACATCCCTCCCTCGAAGCATGGACCACGGCGACCGCGTTACTCGCCGGCACCACCACTCTGCGGGTCGGCGCGCTGGTGTTGTGCAACAACTTCCGGCATCCGGTGGTGCTGGGCCGGATGGCGACCTCACTGGACGTGATCTCGGGCGGCCGTCTCGAATTCGGGCTGGGCAGCGGTTCGATCGCCACGGAACATCGGCAGTCCGGGCTGCCGTGGGGCCCGGCGGCGGAACGCGCGGAGCGGCTGGGTGAGGCGCTGGAGATCATCACCTCGATGTTCGCCGGCGAGCGCACCTCGTTCGACGGCGAGCATTATCAGGTCGCCGATATCCCGAATGTGCCCGGTCCGGTGCAGCGGCCCCGGCCACCGATTCATATCGGCGGGGCGGGGCCGAAGTACACATTGCCTTTGGTCGCGCGCTACGCCGACGTCTGGAACATCCCTACCTATGGCTTGTCCGACCACCGCCGGTTGACCGGACTGCTCGACGCCGAATGTGCTCGGATCGGCCGCGATCCGGCCACGATCCGCCGTTCGCACCAGGCGATCCTGGCGATCGCCGAGAACGAACGCGAGCTTCCCGAGGTGCAGGCCCGGGCGCGGCGCCACTACGGCGCGGAAGCGTTCGGGCTAGACGAAGGCTATGTCGGTACGCCGGCGATGCTGGTGGACCGGCTGGCCGAACGCGCCGACCAGGGTATCGACGCGGTGATCTTCATGGTCGGTGCGAAACAGGCGGCCGCGACGATGGAGTTGTTCGCCACCGAGGTCGCGCCGCGGCTGCCCGGCTGAGCGGCCCGGTTTCCGGCGGCGACTCACCTGCTGGTTCCGGTGCGGTCGGTGAGGAGGAATTCCGACATGGCCTTCGCGACGGCCGCCGGCTGGTCGAGCATGGACAGCACGTAGGCGTCGGGTATTTCCACCAGCCGGGCCGCGGGGATCAGTCCGGCCAGCCGCCGGCCGTGCTCGCGCGGCATCACCTTGCCGGCCACCGACCACAGGATCAGCGCATCCCCGCGGAACCGGCGCAATTCCTCGGTGTGTGCGATCAATTCGCGGGCCGGAAACCCCGAGCGGGCGTAGGCGAGCAGATCGCGGCGGATATCCGGGTTCCGCAGACCCGGTTCGGTCCAGCCGCGTACCAGGTCGTCGGGGAGCGGAGAGCGCGCCATCCAGCCGAACAGCAGCGGTGTGCGCCGCAGCCACCGCACGCGCAGTTGCCGTAGTGCCAGGGTGATACCGCCCGGTATCCGGCTCGCGACGGTTGCCATCTTCCCGGGGAGCCCGGGCGGGAAATTGTCGAACGCCTCGCACGGCAGCACCACGAGCCGCCCGACCCGATCGTCGAGGCCGTAGGCGGTGAGGAACAGCGCCCCGCCCCAATCGCTGTGCACGAGGACGACATCGTGCAGATCGAGCGCGGCGAGGAAATCCGCGACCAGCTGGTTGAGCCCCCGCAAACTCAGATCGGTCCCCGGTTCGAGCGGAATCGGGTGGCTGCCCAGCGGCAGGTCGGGCCGGATGTAGCGGAAGCCCGGCGGCAAGCGGCCGATCACCTCGTCCCAGACCGTGTGATTCATCAGCAGACCGTGCAACAACACCACGGGCGGCCCCTCGCCGTCTACCACGTAATGCACCCGACCTGCAGGTATGTCAACTGTCGGCATCGCGGAACCCCTTTCGAGCGATCGCTCTAGAATGATTGCTCTAGTCTGGAGCGGTGACCGAGAAAATGTCAACCACCGGAACCCGCGAGCGGCTGGTGACCGCGACGATCGAACTCCTGCGCACCCGCGGCTACAGCGGTACCAGCGTGAAGCTGATCAGTACGGCCGCGCACGCGCCGATGGGTTCGCTCTATCACCATTTCCCGGGCGGAAAACCCGAACTCGCGGCCACCGCCCTCCGTGAGGCGGGCGTGGCCTACGGTCAGCTGATCCCCCTGCTGCTGGATCCCTACGCCGATCTGCAGGAGGCGATCCCCGCCGCCTTCGCCACCGCCGCCGAGCAGATCGAGCAGACGGGATGGATCAATATGTGCCCGGTCGGCACGGTGGCGGGTGAAATCGCCGACGCCGAACCGGGGCTGCGCGAGGTCACCGCGGAGATCATCACCTCCTGGATCGAGGACGGCACCGCGTACTTCGTGCGCCGCGGCCTACCCGAGGACACCGCCCGCGAACTGATCATCGGCACCCTCACCGCTTTGGAGGGCGCCTTCGTCCTCAGCCGCACCCTGCGCTCCACCGCTCCCCTGCACGCCGCCGGCCGCGCCATGAGCGCACGATTGGCGGAACTCACTGCCGAGAACCGGAAACGCGTCGAGGGCGAGACGACCGCACCGGCATAACGGATCGCGGGCGTGCGCGGGGAGGGTTGATCAGCCCAGGTCGGCGAAAGAGCCGCCGCGGCCCGCGCCGGCGGCGAAACGCTGGGCACCGGAGACGGCGTCGGTGAACGAGATCAGGCCGTGCTCCCATTCGTTGGCCAGGGCCTCCTGTTCGGTCATTCCATCCTGTTCCAGCAGGGAGAGGCGGTCCTGGCGGGCACAGGTCTGCGGGAAGCGGGCTATCTCGGCGGCGAGTTGCTCGGCGGCGGCGCGTTCCCGGCCGGTGGGTACGACACGGTTGGCCAGGCCGATGGACAGGGCTTCGGCGGCATCCACCGGGCGGCCGGTGAGAACCAGGTCCATGGCCCGGCTGGTACCGATCAGGCGCGGTAAGCGGACGGTGCCGCCGTCGATGAGGGGAACGCCCCAGCGGCGGCAGAACACCCCGAACACCGCATCCTCGGCCGCCACCCGCAGATCGCACCAGATCGCCAGCTCCAGGCCGCCGGCGACGGCATGGCCGGCGACCGCGGCGATCACCGGTTTGCTCAGCCGCATCCGGCTGGGACCCATCGGGCCGGGGCCGTCGGCGGCCAGACGGTTGCCGCGATCGGTGCCGACCGATTTCAGGTCGGCTCCGGCACAGAAGGTGCCACCTTCGCCCCACAGCACGGCCACCGACGCGGTGTCGTCGTTGTCGAACTCGGTGAAGGCGTCGAACAGGGCGGCGGCGGTGGGGCCGTCCACCGCGTTGCGGGCGTGGGGGCGCGACAGGATCACGGTGAAAACCGGGCCGTCACGTTCGATTCGTACCGCTGGACTTGTCACAGGATCTCCCACCTCCAGGCCTGATTCGCTCATGCGGAGCGACCGTCTACCAGGTATCAATTCCCACGCTGCGCGCACTGTTGCGCCAGCCGTCGCGTGGCGGGCCGGGCCGGGAGAGCAGGACCGCGGCGAGCACGGCGCGGGTGTCGGCCGGGTCGATCACATCGTCGATCTCCAGGTGCGCGGCCGTATTGACGGCGCTGCCCTGCGCGTAGGCCAGCGCCACCAGTTCGTCGAAGCGGCGGGCGCGTTCGTCCGGGTCGGGAATGGCGGCCAGGACGTCGCGAGACGCGAGGTGCACGGCGCCTTCCACACCCATACCGCCGAATTCGCCGGTGGGCCAGGCGACGATCATATTCGTATTGTGGAATCCGCCCCCCGCCATCGCCAGGGCGCCCAGGCCGTAGCCCTTGCGCAGCACCACGGTGACGAGGGGCACGGTGAGATGGCCGCCGAGGACGAACAGCCGCGGGAAATGCCGGACGGCGGCCTGCTGTTCGGAATCGGGTCCGACCATGAAACCCGGTGTGTCGCACAGAGATACGACGGGCAGGCCGTAGGCGTCGCAGAGTTGCAGGAAGCGGGCGAGTTTATCGGCGCCGGATGCGTCGATCGCACCGCCGAGCAGCGCGGGGTTGTTCGCGATGACACCCACCGGGGCGCCGTCGATCCGGGCGAGCGCGGTGAGCACGGTCGGGGCGAAATCGCGGCGGAGTTCCAGGACGGAACCGCTGTCGAAAAGGGTGTCGAGCACCGCGCGGATGTCGTAGACGCGTTTGCGGTCCTCCGGAACGAGGTGGCGCAGGGCGCGCTGGTCGGGAACCTCCCCGGCGGGCAACCGGCCCTGGAAGTAGGACAGGTAGCGGCGCGCGACCTCGGTGGCTTCGGCCTCGTCGGCGACGACGATATCGACCACACCGTTGTAGCGCTGTATATCGATCGGCCCGACTTCTTCCGGGGCGTACACACCGAGACCGCCGCCCTCGATCATCGCCGGCCCGGCCATGCCGATCGTCGAGTTCTCGGTCGCGATGACCACATCGCAGGTACCGAGCAGGGCGGCGTTACCGGCGAAACACCGGCCGGCGGCGATGCCGATGGTGGGCACGACACCGCTCAGCGCACCCATGGCCGCGAAGGTCGGGTAATGCAGTCCCGCGACCATCGGCGGGTCGCTGTCACCGGGGCGGCCACCACCGCCTTCGGCGAAGAGGATCACCGGATAGCCGCTGCTGCGGGCGAGTTGCAGCAGGCGGTCGGTTTTCTGGTGGCTGAAATAGCCCTGGGTGCCTGCAAGGACGGTGTAGTCGTAGGCGAGCACCGCGCAGGTGCTGCGGTCGGTGGCGAAGCGGTCGCCGTTGATACGGGCCAGGCCGGTGATGATGCCGTCGGCGGGGGTGCGGGCCTCGAGGTCGGCGAGGTCGCGGCGGCCGCGCTGGGCGGCGACAGCGAGGCCGCCGTATTCCACCAGCAGTCCGTCGTCGGTGAGGGCGGCGATGTTCTCGCGGGCGGTCCGCATACCGAGGCGGTGCCGTTTGGCCACCGCTTCGGGGCGGGCTTCGTCGTAGAGCTTGGCGCGGCGTTCGCGCAGAGCGGCGAGGTCAGGGCGGATATGGCCGGGGGCGAGGGTGGTTTCGGTGCCGCCGCCGGTCGCGGCGGAGCCGGCCACCGGGTCCAGTACCGCGACCGTTTCCCCTTCGGCGAGGAAGTCACCGATATCGACGGAGATGTTCGCCACCGTCCCGGCGCGACCGGCGGTCACCGGGTGATGCATTTTCATCGCTTCGACCACGGCGATCGTGGTGCCGGCCGCAACCACGGTGCCGGGTTCGGCCTCGACGGCCACGACGACGCCCGCGGTGGGGGCGCGGACCGCGCGATCGTCGCCGGCGCCCGGAACCGCCGGGGCACCTCGTGCGGCGGGGTTCGCGCCGCGGTGGCCGCTGGGCCCGGCCGGGGTCTTCGGCCCGGCACCGCGCCGGGCGTGCGCGGATACCTGCTGTTCCAGCTCCCGTGCGCGCGCGGCCAATTGGACGAGATGGCGATCGACCCACGTCGTATCGGCGGCACGGGCGGCGAAGACCGGATCCGCCAGGATCGCCCGCTGGACGGCGAGATTCGTGGGTACTCCGGTGATCACCGTTTCGCGCAGGGCCCGCCCGGCGAGCCGGTGCGCGGCCGCGAATCCGTCGTGGTCGTGCACCACGATCTTGGCGAGCAGCGTATCGAATCGCGGATTCACCGGCGCTCCGGTGCGGCCGGCCGTATCGACCCGGATCCCGGCGCCGGTGGGCAGGTCGAATCCGCTGATGGTTCCCGCGGCGGGAGCGAGGGTGCCGTCGAGCCGCACGGTTTCGGCGTTCACCCGGATCTGGATCGCGCATCCGGCCGGTTCGGCGATCGTCGCCTGCTCGAGGCCGAGCTCGGCGAGGGTCGCGCCGGCGGCGAGCCGGAGCTGAGTGTGCACGATATCGACGCCGGTGACCTGTTCGGTGACGGTGTGCTCCACCTGCAGTCGCGGATTGACCTCGAGGAAATAGAACGTCCCGTCCGGCAGCGCGAGGAATTCGGCCGTCGCGACGCCGTGTAACCGCACGGCGCGGCCCAGCCGCACCGCCGCCGCGAGCATTCGCTCCCGGGCGGCGCCGGTGAGTACCGCGCTCGGCGCGATCTCGACGAGTTTCTGGTGTCTGCGCTGCAGGGTGCAATCGCGATCCCAGAGGTGTACGACCGCGCCGGTACCGTCGCCCACCAGCTGAACTTCCACGTGCCGGGCGCCGGTGAGCAGCCGTTCGACGTACAGATCACCCACGCCGAAGGCGCTCACCGCCTCGGCCCGGCACTGCTCGTAAGCCTCCGGTAACTGTTCGGCCGAACGCACCACCCGGGTGCCGCGGCCACCGCCCCCGGCCACCGCCTTCAGCATGACCGGGCTGTCCTGCGCCGTCAGGAAGTCGAGTATCTGCTCGGGCGAGGTCGGTCCGGTGGTGCCGGGCAGGACCGGGACGTCGTGATCGACGGCCAGTTGCCGGGCCCGTCCCTTGTCGCCGAACAGTTCCAGGGTTTCCGCCGCCGAACCGACAAAGGTGATATCCGCCTTCCCGCAGGCACGCGCGAATCCCGCGTTCTCGGAGAGGAATCCGTAGCCGGGATGGATCGCGGTGGCTCCCGATTCGCCGGCCGCCGCCAGGATCGCGGCGATATCGAGATAGGCGGCCGGGCCCGAGCCGGGCAACACCACGAGGTCGTCGCAGCGGTCCGCATGCAGCGCGCCGTCGTCGTCCTGGGAACGCACCCCGACCGTCGCGACCCCCATCGACTGCGCGGCACGGAATACCCGCAGGGCGATCTCGCCGCGATTGGCGACCAGCAGCCGGCCCGGCTCTGCGCTCATCGATCCTCCTACTCCTGCCCGCGTGGGCCGCATCCGACGCTACCCGGCGCCGCCGGGCTCGCTCACAGGTGCCGAACACCACCGCTGTCCTGGCCGGCCATGGAAACATTGCAGCGATATCCCCGGGCGATGGGATCGGCGGCTTCCTATTTCGCCCGGCGCGGTCCCGGCGCGCAACGCAACCGAGCACAGAACTCGCCACAGGCGACCGGAGTCTCGACCCCGGGCCGCCTGAGCCGGCCGCTCGAGCAGCGTCTACGGGACCGGGACCGCAAATCCACCAGGCGCAAGCCCGCCGACCATGCGGCCGCGCGGCTGTGCCGGCCCAGCGTCTCTCCTCGCTCCCACCGTGGCCATACCCGGGACAGCACGGACGATTGCTATTTCTGCCCGGATGCGCCGGTCCCCACGCCCTTGACCACGGCCCGGTCCATGAAGCCGAACAGGTAGCCGGCTACCCGGCGCATCTGGATCTCTTCCGCGCCCTCGGTGATCCGGTACCGGCGGTGGTGGCGGTAGATGTGCTCGAAGGGGGTGTAGCGGGAGTAGCCGAGTCCGCCGTGCACCTGCATGGCCCGGTCGGCGGCTTCGCAGCAGAGCCGGTTGGCCCAGTAGTTGCACATCGACACCTGCTCGGACACCGCGAACGTGCCGTATTTGTCCATCGACCAGGCGGTCTTGTGTATCAGGGCGCGCAGCATCTCGCACTGGGTGTGCAGTTCGACGAGCTGGAACTGGATGGCCTGGTTCGACGACAGCGGTTTGCCGAACGGTTTACGTTCGTTGGCGTACGCGACCGCGCGGTCCACGCAGTACTGTGCGGCACCGAGGCTGGAGGCCGCCTGGCGGATGCGGTTCTCGTTGAAGAAATGCTGGACCACCCCGAGTCCGCGACCCTCCTGACCGAAGACCGCCGAATCGGGGACCCGCACGTCGGTCAGCGAGACCCGGGCATGGTCGGTGGGCATATTGAAGGTCCACAGGTATTCCTCGACCTTGAACCCGGCGGCATCGGTGGGGACCAGGAACGCGGTGATACCCCGGCCCTCGCCCGCCTTTCCGGAGGTACGGGCGAAGATCAGGTCGGCATCGGCGATATGGACGCCGGTGTTCCAGGTCTTGGTGCCGTTGATCACCCAGTCGTCCCCGTCGCGGACGGCGGTGGTTTCCATATGCGTCGCGTCGGAGCCGTGTTCGGGCTCGGTGATACCGAAGGCGAAGAACCTGGTGCCGGCGGCGAGGCCGTCCACCCACTGCTCCTTCTGCGCGGGGGAACCGTATTCCAGCATCAGCAGCAGGCCGACGTTGTTGGCGACGATGGCGTGTTCGTTCTGCAGGTCGCAGTGCAGGCCCAGCCCGCGGCGGGCCAGATGTTCGCGGATCACGGCCATGCCGAGGTTGGTGCCGTCGCGGCCACCGAATTCCTTCGGGAAGGCGTACCGGTAGTGGCCGGCGGCGTCGGCGCGGCGGCGGGATTCGGCCAGCAGTTCTTCCCAGTCCGCGCTGGGCAGGCCGCCGCGCTCCCAATCGGTGCGGGCGTCTTCGCGGCGATGATCGAAGAACCGGATATTGTCGTCGGTTCGTTCGAGCGGTTCGATTTCGCGTTCGATGAATTCGTCGAGTTCGGTGAGGTAGGCGCGCAGCTCGGCGGGCAACTCGAAATCCACGGTGACTCCTATGCTTTCGCGGTGGGGCGGATCTGCATGAGCAGATCCCATTCGATTTCCGATACCCGGCGCCCGCTGGCGGCCATGACGATATCGCGGACGGTGCCGTCCAGATGCGCGGCCGCCTGCTGGGCCAGGCCGGCACCCCAGTACAGGGTGCCCATCACCTTCCACCAGCGGTAACGGTCCAGGTCGAAGGTGCCGCCCGCCTCCTCGTAGCCGCGTACGAAGGTGTCGCGGCCGGCGAACCCGCCGAATTCCTTCGCGTCCTCCCGGAAACGCCACATGCGCAGGGCGGGCCAGGCGACGTCGCGCATGGGATCACCGAAACGCTGGGTGCCCTCCCAGTCCAGCACGGCCCGCAAACCCTCCGCGCTCACGATGAGGTTGCCGTTGCGCATATCGGTGTGCACGAGCGCGGGTCGCGGCGGCGGGCCGGGTAGCCGCTTCTCCAGCCAGCGCAAGGCGAGGGCGAACACGGGCCGGTCGGGCAGCAGCTCACCCACCACCGCCGCGACCTCGGCCAGGTGTTCGGCGGCGGGGTCGGCACCGGCCGCCGGAACCGCCTCCGGTGCCTGCGCCGGGTCGACGGCGTGCAGCCGGGCCATGGCCGCACCCCACTGGTGGGCCGTCTGCTCCGCGTTCCCCGCGGCGGCAAGCGTGCGCAGCACCCGGCGCGGCACGGTTTCGCCGTCGATATGTTCGGAGATCAGGAAGGGTTCCCCGACGTAGGAGGTGTCGGTACAGATCGCGACGACCGCGGGGACGGGAACCCCGTGGGCGCGCGCCAATTCCCGGACGCCGGCTTCGGCGTCGACGGGCATGAGTTCGACGGCCGGCGGAACCACGGTCGCGACCAGGCGGCGCGGAGTATCACCGGCCGTCGCGGTGAAGGCGATATTGCGGCGCCGGGCGCCGGCCGAGAGGAACTGGAAATCCGAGATGGTGACCTGATCACCGAGTTCACCGGTCAGGAAATCGGCGAGGCCGAGGGCCGGATCGGTACTCATCACTCGCCTTCCCAGCTGTCGTAGCCCGGTTTGGCGATGGCGAGATCGGCCCGCACCACTTCGGTCAGTGCCCGCCAGAGAGCTTCGTCGTCACCGGCCGGAACCGCCTCGAGCAGTTCCTTCTCCCGCGCGGCCGCCGCGGGGCCGAGCTCGGCCTCGCGGCCCAGGATGCGGGCCAGATTCGCCCCGACCCGCGCGCGATGCTGCAGATCGGCGGGCAGTGCCGGCAGCAGTGTCTCCTCCAGCAGTTCGGCGAGTGATTCCAGCAGCTCCGCTGCCGAGGGTCTGTTCTGCACTACGGCTCCCATCGATGGATTCCGGCGGGGCATGACACGGCGGCAGGCTCGCTGGAGTCCACGATCCGACCTCCTTGTCGTCGCTTACGGGCGCGGGTGAGACAAACAGTAGAGGATCTTCTCACCGTCGCACCAGGGTTGCCGCCGACGGCAGACGTCCCGGCCCGGGCCGGGGGTTCACGCCACCGGCGCGAGCACGGTTTCGGGGTCACCGGCGCCCACGACCCGGCCACCGCGCAACAGCACGCAGTGGTCGGCGTGGCGTACGTCGGCGAGGTCGTGGGTGGCGTGCACGACCGTGACCCCCGATGCCGCGGCCTCCCGGACGGCGGCACCGATGGCTTCCTGGGCGGACGCATCCAGTCCCGTGCTCGGTTCGTCCAGGAGCAGCAGGTCCGATTGCTGCGCGAGCGCGCGGGCCAGCAGCACCCGCTGGCGCTGCCCACCGGACAGTGTGTCGAGGCGGCGGGCGGCGAGATCGGCGATATCCATGCGCGCCAGGCATTCCGCGACCACGGCCCGGTCGGCACGGGTGAGGCGGCGCCAGAAACCACGATGCGCCCAGCGGCCCATGGCGACGGTTTCGGAGACGGTGATCGGCAGGGTCGGTGGAATCTCCTGCTGTTGGACGACCAGGGCCGGGCGGCGGCCGCCGGGGCGGTGAACCGAACCGGACGCCGGTTTCAGGATGCCCGCCAGTACCGCGAGCAGCGTGGACTTCCCGGACCCGTTGGGACCCATCAGCGCGGTCACCCGGCCGCCCGGAAGTGTCGCCGTGACCTCACGTAATACCGGGTTGTCCCGGTATCCGGCCGACAGTCCGGTGATTTCGATATCCGCCGAGCGCATCCTGTGACTCCCGCAAACCAACTTGTAATGACAATCGTTACCAGTTTACAGTCGTCAATCATGGATTGGCTGCTCACCCCGTTCGAGGTCTCATTCGTACAACGAGCACTCTGGGGCGGACTGCTGGTCTCCTGCCTGTGCGCGCTCGCCGGAACCTGGGTCGTCGTGCGCGGGATGGCCTTCCTCGGCGAGGCCATGGCGCACGGGATGCTGCCCGGTGTGGCGGTGGCCGCACTACTCGGCGGCAACTTGCTGATCGGTGCGCTGGTGAGCGCTTCGGCCATGGCGGCGGGGGTCTCGGTGCTCAGCCGAAACCGCCGGTTGTCGACCGATACCGGAATCGGGCTGCTGTTCGTCGGCATGCTGGCGACGGCGGTGATCCTGATATCGAGATCGCAATCGTTCGCGGTGGACCTCACCGGTTTCCTGTTCGGCGATGTGCTCGCCACCCGGCCGGGTGATCTGCTGTTCCTGCTGGCGGCGCTGCTGGTCGCGCTGGCTATCACGGTGGCGGGGCACCGCGCCTTCGTCGCACTGAGTTTCGATCCGCGGACCGCCCATACGCTGGGTTTGCGTCCCCGCGTGGCGCAGATCGCCCTGCTGGCGCTGCTCACGCTGGCGATCGCCGCGTCGTTCCATATCGTGGGCACCCTGCTGGTGCTGGGTCTGCTTGTGGCGCCCCCGGCGGCGGCGACCTACTTCACCCATCGGATACCCCGCATCATGCTGCTGGCAGCGGGTTTCGGCGCACTGTCGACCGTGCTGGGGCTGCTCGTCTCCTGGTATGCGCGGACCGCCGCCGGAGCGACCATCGCGGCGATCGCGGTGGTGATCTTCTTCGTCTCCGCGCTGGCGGCGCGGGTCCGCGGCGTTGTGCGGGCACGCACCGGAAGCGCAGGTCCTGCCGGAGGTCCGGATGAGCCCGGCCCGGATGGCGGCGGCTCCGATCCGGGAGCTTCCGAAGCCACTGGGGCGGGCCACTCCTCGGAGCAAGGGCCGGGCAAGGTTATCGCCGGCCAGGCTGCGGTCGAGGCGAATCGCCCTTCCCGGGAACTCGATACAAGCGGCGCCCGGTCCGAAGACGCGGCGATGGGCGACACCGGTGCCGGCGGGGGCCGGAAGTCGCGCGGCACGGTGCGTCCGTCGGCAACGAGAACGGTAACGGGGGTGATGCTGGCGGGGTTGCTGGTGGTGCCGGTCGCCGCGTGCGGAAGCACGGAACCGGCCGCCGAAACGGCGCCCCACGGGTATGTCGAGGGCGCCGAGGAGAGCGCGAGCGCGCAGCCGCGCCTGGTGGTCGCCGATCGGGATTCGGGCGATGTCCGGCTGCTCGATCTGGTGACCGAGGAGGTCACGGAGCTGGATCCGGTCCCCGGCGTCACCCGGATCGCCGGGGACGGGCGCTATGCCTACCTCGCCGCGGGCGACGCGACCACCGTGGTGGACAGCGGTAGCTGGGTGGTCGACCACGGCGACCATGTGCACTACTACCGGGCGCAACCGCGCCGGGTCGGTGTCGTGGCGGGCGGCGTCCGATCCGCGTACAGCGATCCCGTGGTGGCCGCCGCGGCACTCGATTCCGGGAGCACCGTCACCGCCGACCGCGCGGCTCTCGATGACGGGGAGCTGCGCACCGGCCCGGTGGTGGACGGAATCGCGGTCCCCTACGGCGGGCACCTCCTGGTGGCCGCACCCGGGGCCGCCCGGATCGAAATTCGCAGCCGGACGGGCGAACCGGTCGAAACCTTGGCACCGGAATGCCGTGGCCCGGGCGGATACACGGTGACCCGGCGCGGTGCGGTGTTCTCCTGCGCCGACGGCGCACTGCTGGTGACCGAACGCGACGACCGGTTCACGGCCGAGAAGCTGCCGTATCCGGCGGGGACGACCGGCAGCGTAACCGATTTCTTCCACCGTCCTGGCAGCGATGTGCTGGTGGCCGTCCGGGATTCCCGCGTTCTGGTCCTCGATATCGCCCGGCGTACCTGGCGGCCGATCGAGACAGGGCCGGTGACCGCCGCGACCACGGCCGGTGCGGATACCGCGATCCTGGCCCTCACCCCGGACGGTGTCCTACACGCCTACGACCCGGACACCGGTGCCGAAACCGCCCGCAATCACGTACTCCCCGCACCCGTGGACCCCGCTGCGGCACCGGTTCTCCTCGTCGACTCCGAGCGTGCCTACCTCAACGACCCGGCCCGCCGCGAGGTCCACGAGATCGATTACGCCGACGATCTGCGGGTGGCCCGCACGTTTCCCTTCGATATCGACCCCGACCTGATGGTGGAGACCGGACGATGACCACGATCACCCGTATCTGCGCGGCGCTCGTCGCCGGCGTACTCGCGCTGAGCGGCTGCGGTATCACCGATTCCGGGGGCGGCGGGGTCGTGGTGACCACCGATATCCTCGGCGATATCACTCGCGCCGTGGTCGGTGATACGGCACCGGTGACGGTGCTGATGCCGCCGGGCTCCGATCCGCATTCCTTCGCCCTGTCGGCGCAGGAAGCCGCGGTGCTGGACCACGCCGATCTCGTCGTCGAGAACGGCCTCGGTCTGGAGGAGGGGCTGGCCCGGCATGTGACGGCAGCCGCCGAGGCCGGGGTGCCGAAACTGTCGGTAGGTGACCGGATCGACCCACTCCCCTATCGGGCCGGCGATGCCGCCGGCGCACCCGACCCGCATTTCTGGACCGATCCGCAGCGGGTGCACCGGGCGGTCGAGGTGATCCGCGACGAGGTCATCGCCTCGGTTCCCGATATCGATGCCGCCGCCGTCCGCGCGAACGCCGGCCGCTATCTCACCGAACTCGACGCACTGCGTCGCTGGATGACCGACCGGTTCGGCACCGTGCCACCCGAGCGGCGCAAACTGGTCACCAACCATCACGTATTCGGTTACCTCGCAGAACGTTTCGGTTTCGAGGTGGTGGGCGCCGTGATCCCCGGCGGTACCACGCTGGCCTCCCCGAGCGCCGCCGACCTCGCCGACCTGGCCGCCGCCATCCGGGCCACGGGTGTCCCCGCGATCTTCGTGGATTCCGCCCGGCCGGATCGGCTCGCGCAGGCCCTCGCCGAACAAGCCGGCGTCCAGGTGCGGATCGTCGGCCTGTTTTCCGAATCGCTCACCGCGCCCGGCGCCGGTGCGGCCACCTACCTGGAGATGATGCGCGCCAACACCACCGCGATGGTGACCGGCCTCGCCCCCGCTTGACCCCGCAATACCCGCGGTGGACAGCCGCCGCGGGCAGCACGAAGAAGATGAGGGAACACTATGCACATTCGGTCTGGAACGAAACGGGCCGTCGCGTTGTCCGGTCTGCTCACCGCGGTGGTCGTGGTGAGCGGCTGCGGTACCGGCGATTCCGGTGAACAGACGTCGATCGCCGACCCGTTGGCCGTCACCTACGACGGCGGTATCCATCTGCTGGACGGCACCACCCTCGAACGGGGCGGCGGGGTGGAACTCAGCGGATTCAACCGGGTCAATCCCGCCGGTGACGACCGGCATGTCATCGTCTCCACCGCCGACGGTTTCGAAGTCCTGGACGCGGCCGGGGCACGGTTCACCGGGATCGAATTCCCCGGCCCGAAACCGGGGCACGTCGTCCGGCATGCCGGTCGCACGGTGTTGTTCTCCGACGGCACCGGCACCGTGATCTCCTTCGATCCCGCCGACCTCGCTGCCGGGAAACCGGAGACCAGCGAATACCAGGCCGCCACCCCGCATCACGGTGTGGCGGTGGAACTGGAGAGCGGTGAACTCGCGGTCACCCTCGGTACGGAGGAGGAACGGACCGGGCTGGCGATCCTGGACGCCGGGCGCAAGGAGACCGCCCGCAACGAGAAATGCCCCGGTGTTCACGGTGAGGCGACCGCGGCCGGCGACACCCTGGTCGTCGGCTGCGAGAACGGCGTCCTGGTCTACCGCGACGGCAAACTGACCAAGATCAGCAGCCCGGATCCCTACGGCCGGATCGGCAACCAGGCCGGCAGCGAGGTGTCGCCGATCGTGCTCGGTGACTACAAAACCGACGAGCACGCGGAACTGGAACGCCCCGAACGGATTTCGCTGATCGACACCGAGAAGGGCACGCTGCGGCTGGTCGACCTGGGCACCAGCTACACCTTCCGTTCGCTGGCCCGCGGCCCGCGGGGCGAAGCGCTGGTTCTCGGCACCGACGGCGCCATCCATGTGATCGACCCGGTCGCCGGCACCGTGACCCGGACCATCGACGTCCTGGACCCGTGGCAGGAGCCCATCGACTGGCAGCAGCCGCGGCCGGCGCTGTTCGTCCGCGACTCCGTCGCCTACGTCTCCGACCCGGCCACCAAACAGATCCACCGGATCGACCTGGCCGCCGGCGCGGTCACCGGATCGGTGACCCTGCCCGATGTCCCGAACGAACTCAGTGGCGTGAGCTCCTGACCGTCGCCGCGGCCCGATAGGAGCCGTTCCCGCGGTGCGGACCCGGCCGTCCGGGCCCGCCCCGCGCCGTGAGCCGGACCTACCCGAGCCACACGCGGTACACCTGCCCGCGCGCCGCGCCGGCCCGACGCTGGTGGCGACGCGACGAACGACCGGGGAGCGGATGTCCGAGACC
>NZ_JARWPM010000350.1 GCF_029869215.1 Nocardia carnea | reverse complement strand
CACCGAGCGGGGTTGCTGACTAAGCAGTACGGCCTGCGCCGCACCGTGAGCACGGTGCGGCGCAGGCCGTATTCGGTGACGAGTTCTGCGGCGGTGTCTCAGAGCGCGAGCATCGCGGGAATCGTCAGGACCGCCACGTAGTAGCCCATGAACAACACCCCGGCGTGGATCTTGAAGAACCGGCACAGCAGACCGCCCACCAGACCGACCGTGAGCGTCACGGCGAGCCCCAGGATCCCGCCTTCCCAGACGCTGATCACCACGACCAGCCCGGCGAACGCGGCGATGATCGCCTCGTGGCTCACGTAGCGCACGACGATACTCGCGGCCCGATGCGCGAAGTTCATCGCGAAGGGATAGGCGATGAGCGCCGCCACCGCGACGGCGGCGAGTCCGTAGAGCAGGAATTCGGTATTGGTGAGCGCGGTGGACAGGTTGTCGATATTGCCGTTGCCGTCGTCGGTGGTGAACACCGGTGGGGCGTTGAACAACGGTGCGGCCGGCCCGGCGGCCACCGGGCTCAACGGCAGCCCGAACGCGATGAGCGGGATGAGCGCTTCGGCGATATAGGTGGATTCGGTTGTGCCGTTACGTGCGGCGATCACCGAGGTGAGCCGGCGGTAACCGTGTTTGATACGGGCCCCGACGAGCTCGCCCATCAGCACCGTCATGGCGACCGGACTGAAGACGAACGTGGCGCTGGAGACCGTGGCGGTGGCCGCGACGTAACCGGTCTGCCCGCGGTCGAGTATCCGGAACGGGTTGGGAAAGTATCCCTTCCAGGTCTTGACATCGGGAGCCAGCCATACCGTGGCCGGTTCCTTGCGGGCCATTTCGGCGCGTCCCTGCGGGCCGAGCGACAGGAACAGGTCGGCGATCAGGGGTCCGACGGCGATACCGAGGAAGTAGCTGATGTTGAGTGCGACGTCGTAGGACTCCGTGAGCTGCTTGAGCCCCAGGATGAGCACGACGAACGGTACGAGCGCGAGAACACCCGCCCATTTGCCGGGCGAGGCATAGGCGATACCGACCGCGGCCAGCAGGAACAACCACGGCGCCGCCGACTGGACCGTATCGGCGACCGGGGCCAGCAGGGTGGCGAACAGGACGGCGGCCGGTACGGCGAGCACGGCGGCGATGAGCGCCGCGGAGATCGCTTTGCGCAGCGCGATATGCGGGACGCCGAGCGCGCGCAGCATGCGGGCTTCCCGCAGGAGCGGCACCGCCATCGTGTCCCCGGGTATGCCGAGCAGTGTCGTCGGCGCCGCATGCGTCATATGTTTGGCGACGGCTCCGGCGAGGAAGAAGGTGAACACGCCCGCCGGGGGAGCGCCCAGCAGGATGACCAGCAGGGTCAGCGGGGCGATGGTCGCGGTTTCGTCGGTACCCGACACCATGCCGATCAGCGAGAAGACGATCGCGCCGACCACGGCGAGCATAACGGCCAGCGCGATATCGCTGGTGAGAATCGCACTCATGACGCGGCCCCGGCACCATCGCGTTCGGCCGCGGCGAACCGGGCGCGCAGCCCGAGATCGTCGAGTTCGCGCCGGGTGTGCTCGGGCAGTTCGTCCAGCGACCCCAGGCCCTGGCGTTCCTCCCGCAAGGTGGCGATGACCTCACCGACGGCAATGTCTTCGGACGCGTCGGTGACCACGATCCGCTTCGGCCGGAACAACCGTCCGCAGATCACTCCGGCCACCACACAGCCGGCGATACCCACGAGCAAGGCATAGGCGTCGGCGAGTGAATCGTTGGTCACGAACGCGGAGAACACCCGCTCGGAGACCAGTAGCGCGGCCAGGCTCACACCGATACCGACGACCACGGATACGGCCAGGTGCCGGCCGACGACGGTATCGCCCCAGACCTCCAGGTACTGCGGGTGTTCGCCGCCGGGCCCGGTGTTCGGGGCAGCCGGCGCCGCCCCCGCTGCGGGTGGCGGGGTTCCGGCCGGTGGCGAGGTTTCGGTGGACATGGGTACTCCGTCGGCGTCGAGGGGGTCGGACAGGTCAGGATGTCGAGGCGGCGAGGGCGGTGACCACTCGCGAGGGTGCGGGCCGGCCGAGCACGGTGGACATCCACCGGGAGGTCGCGGCGAGGGCTTCGAGGTCGATACCGGTGCCGATACCGAGCCCGTGCAGCATCCACACCAAATCCTCGGTGGCGAGGTTTCCGGTGGCTCCGGCGGCATACGGACAGCGGCCCAGGCCGCCGGCCGCGCTGTCGAATTCGGTGATGCCGGCGGTCAGCGCGGCGTAGACGTTCGCGAGCGCCTGACCGTAGGTGTCGTGGAAATGCACGGCCAGCGTCTCGGGGCGGATACCGCGCGCGAACAGGGTGTCGAGGAGGTCGTGCACGTGTCCGGGCGTGGCGACCCCGATCGTGTCGCCCAGCGATATCGAGCCGGCGCCCATCTCGAGAAGGCGTTCGGCGAGATCGGCGACCGTCGCGGTGCCGACAGCGCCCTCCCACGGATCCCCGAAGGCCATCGAGATATACGCGCGGGTGGCGAGCCCGTGCGCGGCGGCGCCGTCCACTACGGGGCGTGCGGAGGCGAGTGCGCCGTCGACCGTGGTGTGCAGGTTCTTCTCCGCGAAGGTCTCGGTCGCGCTGACGAACACGGCGAGTTCCGTCGCCCCGGCGGCCAGTGCCCGATCGAACCCGCGGCGGTTCGGGGCCAGCACCACCTGCCTGGTACCGCGGGGCAGGTCGAGCCCTGCCATCAGTTCCTCGGCGTCGGCGAGCTGCGGAATCCAGCGCGGTGCGACGAAACTCGTGAGTTCGACGGCCGGCACGCCCGCGGCGACGAGCCGCCGGCAGAATTCGGCCTTGGCCGCCGTCGGCACCACGGCCGCTTCGGCTTGTAGCCCGTCGCGGGGGCCGACTTCGTAGACCCGGACCGCCGCGGGCAGACCCGGCCGGCGGTGTACGTGGGGCGCCGGCCGGCGAACGGTTTCGGTATCCGGACGCATCTCAGCTCCGGCCCCGCAAGCCGGCGAGCACCTTTTCGGCGTGCTCGACCCGGATGTTCTTGTCCTCGATCAGTTGCGCCACGACGGCATCGAGTTCCGCGGTGCTCGCGCCGGCGGTGACGGCGACGGTCCGGGCGTGCAGGCTCATATGGCCGCGCTGAATACCTTCGGCGGCGAGCGCGCGGCAGGCGCCGAGATTCTGCGCCAGCCCGACCGCCACCACGACTTCGGCCAGTTCGGTGGCCGACCGCACGCCGAGGATCGCGAGTGCCGCCTGCGCGACGGGGTGCGCCTTGGTGGCTCCGCCCACCAGCCCGACCGCCATCGGTACCTCGAGGGTTCCCGACAGGTGTCCGTCGGCGGTTTTCTCGAAATGCGACAGCGCCGTGTACCGCCCGTCGGGGCCGACCGCGTGGGAATGGCAGCCCGCTTCGACGGCGCGGGTGTCGTTACCCGTGGCCAGTACGGCGGCGGTGATGCCGTTCATGATGCCCTTGTTGTGGGTGGCGGCACGGTACGGGTCGGCTTCGGCGAAGGCGGAGGCGTGCACGATATCGTCGACGACCTGTTCCCCGCCCAGTAGTTCGCGGTCGAACACGGCGCGGGCCCGGACGAGGCGCCGGTCGGCCATATTGGTGAGAATCCGCAGCAGCGGGCGCCCACCGGCGAGGGCGGCCAGCCGGGGCGCGATGGCCTCGGCCATGGTGTTGACCGCGTTGGCGCCCATCGCATCGCGCACATCGACCGTCAGGTGCACCACCACATGGGTGCCGGTGCGCGTGGGGACCAGGCGTACGTGCAGGTCGCGGGCACCGCCGCCGAACCGGACCAGGGTCGGGTCCTGTTCGTCGGCGAGCGCGACGATTTCCGCGCGGTGTTCCAGGATGCGCAACCGCGCGGCTTCGGGATCGGGGAGATCGAGCAGCTGGATCTGCGCCTGCATCACGGGGTCGGTAGCGGAGGTGAAGAATCCGCCTTGGACCCGGGCCATCCGCGCGGCATTGCTGGCCGCGGCGACAACCGACGGTTCCTCGGTGGCCATGGGCACCAGATAGTCCCGGCTGTTGATCCGGAAATTGGTGGCGATACCGATCGGGATGCCCAGCACGCCGATCACGTTTTCGATCATGTGGTCGGCCTGTTCGGTGGCCAGGCCCCGCGCGGGGTCGAGAACGGCCAGGTCCGCGACAGCAACCCCGGTCCGTTCGGAGACCACCGCGCGCCGCTGCTCGACGGACGAGTCCTTGAATCCGGGAATTCTGCTGTTGACGGTCACTACGCCCTCCACATCGCGAGGTCGCCGTGCCGACGACCCCGGTGAACATCTGCCGGCTCCGACGCTACGGTCGCGCTGTAACCCGCGACATGTGTGCTCGGCACATGAAATACGCGATTCTATGGAGTATCGGCACATCCGGCATCACGGCCGGACTACCGAGCGCAGCTCGTCCAGCCGGGTGGCGAGCGAGATGCGGAAGAGGTGTTCGTCCTGGCGCCAATCCTCGCCGAGCAGGGCCTTCAGGCGGTCGAGGCGCTGGAGGATGGTGTTGGTGTGATAGTTGAGGGCCCGGGCGGTCTTGGTCGGGCTGGCCTCGTGCCGGACGAACGTCCGCAAGGTGGTGAGCAGATCGGTACCGTGCCGGGCGTCGTAGTCGGCGACCGGTCCGATGGTGCGGTCGAGGAACGCTTGCAACGCTTCCGGGTTCGCACCGAAAAGCACTGTGTACGGGGCGTATTCGTCGGTGCCGGCCGCCCGGTCGTCGATGCCGAGCCCGGCCAGCAGGCGCACGGTCTGCCGGGCGGTACGGAACAGCTGCGGGAGTTCCGCGGCGGACCCGGCTCGCGGCGCCGCGACGACCAGTACCGGTGCCCCGAGCGCGCCGACCAGATGCGCCCGGAGATCGTGTGCGAGGGCCATCGGGTCGAGGGCCGATCCGATCACGGCCACGACGGCCGAATACTCGCCGACCAGACCCTTGTCGCCGATGAATGCCGCGGCCGCCCGTTCGGCACCCGCCCGGCGGGCCGGGGGTACATCGACGATGAGCACCGTGGTCAGCTCCGCGAGTGCGAGGCGATGAGTCCGGGCCCGCTGATCCATATCGCGCCGCCGTTCCGGCGACGTATCCAGCAGGTCGGCGATCAGTTCCCCGCGCTCCCGCCGGTACGCGTCGGTGGCCGCCCGCTGCTGCAGGGCCAGCAGCGCGGCGACCTGAGCCGCCCGTTCGATCGTGCGCCGCTCCACCGGCCCGAGTTCCACGCTGCCCGGGCCGAGCAGCAGGGTCCCGAAGAACAGTTCTCCGGCCGTGACGGCAGCGACCGCCTCGACCGACCTGTTGTTCTCGACGGACCGGCAGTGCCCGCTCGACCGGCTCAGCGATATCGCGGCGCGCACCGCCGGCGGCAGACTCACCCGCACCTGCTCCTCGGCGGCCATTGCGGAGGTGGCGATCGGGAAGGATTCGGTATCGATGATCGTGACCCGCCGGTCCAGGGCCGCCCCCAAGGTCCGCGCGACCTGCGGGAAGCCCCCGCCGGACAGCACCGCATGGACGAGTTCCTGGTGGACGGCACTGGACCGGTCGCGCGCCTCCAGGTGTTCGGTCAATTTCTCCAGGGCGCCGCGGGTGCGGTCCTGCGACTCCCGGAGCTGGGCCAGGATATTCGCGGTTTGCAGCACCACCGAGGCGTGGTCGGCCAGGGCCGAGAGCAGCGCGATCTCCTCCGGGGTGAACCGGTGTTCCTGCCGGGTCGCGGCGAAGAGCACCCCGAGCACCGTGCCGTCGGACAGCATGGGCACACCCAGGATCGAAACGATCCCCTCGGCGAAAACGGCCTCGTCGATGGTTTCCACGTGCGGGCCCTCCACGTACTCGCTGTACCGGGGCACCCACTGCGCCGAGCGGGTATCGGCGATCCGGCTCGCCAGCCCCGAACCGGCCGGGACGTGCAGATCCTGGAACTGCGGGGTCACCGCGCCCATCGTTTTGCGGACATGCAGGTCGCGAGTGGTGGGGTCGAACTCCGACAGGTAGGTCACGTCGGTGCCCATCATCTCGTGCGCGCGGGCCACCAATCTGGCCAGCAGCGCGTCGATATCGCGGACCTCGGCCAGATCGCGGGCACTGGAGAACAGGGCGGTGAGTTCCTGTTCGCGCCGCCGCAGCCGCGCGACCTCGGCCCGGTCGCGACCGGCCCGGTCGACGATCTCGCCGATCGTCTCCTCGTCCAGGCCAAGCCCGGTCAGCGAGCGCGCCAGCGCCGTGACGTCCGGCTCGCCGCGCGTGACGGTGCGAAGAACCTCCTGGACGATACGGGCGACGCTGTTCATGGGTACAGACTGCCCCGGTGCACCGGGACCGGTCGCGGCGCACCCGGGTCGGCGCTGTGACGCCGATATGGATCGCCGGGTGGCTAGCCGGAAAGCCCCGACACCCGTTCCACCACCACGAGCGGAATCTCCCGTTCGGTCTGCTGCTGATGTGCGGCCATATGCGGGAAGCGCTCTTCCAGCATCCGGAACAACCGCTCGCGCTCGGCCCCGGTCGCGGTATGCGCGGTACCGGTGAACAGATCGATACCCGCGGGGGTCGGCCGCTCGACGATCACCTGCGGATTGGCCACGAGATTCCGATACCACGCCGGATGCTCGGCGGCGGCCATATTCGACGCCCACAGCACGATGCGATCGTCCTCGTCGATCAGGTAGCCGAGCGGCACGATATGTTGCCGCCCGCTGTGCCTGCCGACGGTGGTGAGCAGAACGAGATCGGACCCCTTCAGCATTCCTTCCATCGTGATCTCCCCGCCATTGGCGCGGAAATTCTCCACCACGGACCGATTGAACGCGCGCATATCACTCGGCAACGACATCTGCCGGATACTAGTGCCCACCGGTAACCGGATCGACGTAGCCGCTCTCTCGCGGGATCGCGGGCGCCGGTGGCCGGGTGGCTCAATGCTCCCCGATCTCCAGATCGATGATCTCCAGGTCCTTTTCGATTTGCGCCCGGGTATCGAGCAGGAGCGGGACGAAGGTCCGGTCCACCAGGCCCGTGAAGCGGGCGGCATGGCTGGACAGCGATACCGCGCCGACGGCGTGACCGGTGCGGTCGTTGATCGCGACCCCGACCGCCGCGACGCCGCGTTCGGTTTCCTCGAAATTGATGGCGAACCCGCGCGCCGAGACCTGCGCGAGAGTCTTCGTCAGGGAATGGAATTCGTCCTCGTCGAGGCCCGGGGTGCCGCCCGGGCCGGAGCGGCGGTACAGCTGGCGTAGTTCGTCCTCGGACAGGGTGGCGAGCAAGGCTTTGCCGCCCGACGCCCGGTGCGCCGGCATCACCACCCCGTCGCGGTCGTTGGTGGCGTACACGGATTGGGCGCGGACCGTACCGAGGAACCGGACGGTATCGCGGACCCGGATCATCAGGTTCGCCGATTCACCGCTACGCCGGGACAGCACTTCGAGATGGGGCTGGCAGAGAGCGCGGAAGGTTTTGGTCCAGGCGAGCCGGGCGGGTGCCGCGTCCAGGGACGGGCCGGGGAAGTAGACATGGGATTCATCCTGCACCGCGAACCCACGGTAGGCGAGGGTCTGCAGGAGCCGGTGGGCGCTGGAACGGGAGATGTCCAGATCGGTCGCCGCGTCCATCACCCGCAGGCTGCCGTAGTCGCGCAGCAGTTGCAGCAGGCGGAGCCCGCGGTCGAGGGAGCCTACCGCGCTGGGCGGTCGTTCGGGTAGTGGCGGGTTGCGCATAGCGGAATCTTATTCCGTCCGCCGGTGGGATGCACTCATGCTTTTCCGCATGATTGAGTGTGACCTGGATAACGGTGTCCTGGTGGTCGGTGGAGGCATCGGCGGTCTCGCGACCGCACTCGGCCTCGTCCGGGCCGGCCGAAAAGTCGTGGTAGTCGAGCAGGCCGGCGAGTTCGGAGAGATCGGTGCGGGTTTGCAGCTCGGTCCGAACGCCACCCGGATCCTGGATTCCTGGGGGTTGCTGGAACAGGTGCGGGCGGTAGGCGTGGCGCCGGAGAATATCGCTATGCGGGACGCGATCTCCGGCGTGGAGATCGCCCGGTTCCCGCTCGGTGCGGATTTCCGCGCCCGCTACGGCACCCCCTACGTCGTGATCCACCGGACCGATCTGCACGCGATCCTGCTGGAAGCCTGCCGCCGGGCGGACGTCGAACTGCTGACCGATGTGCGTATCGAACGGGTCGACACCACCGATACCGGCACCGTCGCCCACGCCACCGGCGGCCGCACCTTCACCGCCGCGGCCACGATCGGGGCCGACGGTCTGCATTCGGTGCTGCGGCAGGCCATCGTCGGTGACGAACTGCAGCCGTCCGGATACGTGGCCTACCGCGGCACCGTGCCCGTCGACGAGGTGCCCGCAGGTGATCGCGAACTCGACGATGTGCTGGTCTGGGCCGGACCCGGCTGTCATCTGGTGCAGTACCGGCTGCGGTCGGGGGAGGTACTCAATCAGGTCGCGGTGTTCGAATCGCCGGGCTTCCTCCGCGGTGACGCGGACTTCGGCGGGGTCGACGAACTCGAGGCCGCCTTCGCGGACTGTCATCCGCAGGTGCGGGCGGCGATCGCGCATATCGGCAAACAACGCCGGTGGCCGCTCTACGATCGGTTGCCCGCCGACGACTGGGGTCACGACCGTGTGGTGCTGACCGGTGACGCGGCCCATCCCATGCTGCAATACCTGGCCCAGGGCTGCTGCCAGGCGCTCGAGGATGCGAACACCCTCGAAACGCTGGTTCGCGACGGCGCCGGCGATATCGAATGGCCGGAGGTGATCCGCCGGTTCACCGCAGCCCGGATTCCGCGCACGGCCGAGGTGCAGACCAAGGCGCGCCTGTTCGGCGAGATCTGCCACGCCCGCGGCGTGCACCGCCACGTGCGCAACGAACTGCTCGACCGGCTCGATACCGCCGACCTCTACGCCCACGCGGATTGGGTCTACCGCGGCCCGCTTTTCGCCCCGGTGCCCGCCCCGGCCCACTCCTGAGTCCGAACACACTCCCAGACAAGGTCTTTCGTTCATGCGTCTAGCAGTTCTCGACGGCGATCGCGCCGCCGTCGTCTCCGGTACCGACGTCTACGACGTCACCGAACACCTGGCCACCTCGCCCGGACCCTACGGCGGGCCCTGGCTGCCATGGCTCGAACGGGGCGGTCGCGTGGCCGACCTCGCCGGCATCGACCTGTCGGCGTGCCCCGGGCAAGCGCTGGATGGTGCCGCGTTGCGGGCACCGCTCTCGCGTCCGGGCAAGATCGTCGCGGCGCCGGTCAACTATCTCGATCACAAAGTCGAGATGCACGAGCAGAAAACAATCGCCGAATACGGCGTCTTCCTCAAGGCCAGCTCCTCGGTGATCGGCCCGGGCGAGCAGGTCGTGCTCCCGTACAGCGATATGCGGACCGACCAGGAAGGCGAGCTGGCGATCGTCATCGGCCGTACGGCCCGCAACGTGAGTGTCGACGACGCGCTCGACCACGTCTTCGGTTACACCGGTGTCCTCGATATCACCGTCCGCTCCACCGAGGACCGTTCGACCCGCAAATCGTTCGACACCTTCACCCCGCTCGGGCCGTGGATCGTGTCCGCCGACGAGATCGGCGACCCCGACAACCTGCCGCTGCGCTGCTGGGTCGGCGACGAACTGCGCCAGCAGACCGATACCGCCGAGCTCATCTTCTCGGTCGCCGAGCTCGTCGCCTACAGCAGTTCGGTGATGACGCTGTACCCCGGCGATATCATCGCCACCGGCACACCCGCCGGCGTGGGCCCGCTGTACGACGGCGCGCGGATCCGGCTGGAGATCGGCGGTATCGGGACGCTCGAGGTCGGGGTCACCGGCCGGGATGCCATCGCCTACGCCGATCGCCCCGGCGCCCGGCACGACGTGCGCGCGGCAAGGGGGTAAGGCCGTGGATATCAGGACCCGAATCGAATCGTCGCCGATGCGGCCGCTGCAGTATGCCGTGGTCGCGGTATGCGTGCTGCTGAACATGCTCGACGGATTCGATGTGCTGGCGCTGGCGTTCAGTGCCTCGCATATCTCCGACGAATGGGAACTGTCCGGTTCTCAGCTCGGTGCGCTGCTCAGTGCCGCGCTCATCGGTATGGCGGTGGGGTCGATCGTGATCTCGCAGGTCGCCGATATCGTCGGCCGCCGCCGGACCATCGTGGTGTGCGCGTTCATGGTCGCGGCCGGGATGGCGCTGTCCGCGGTGGCGACCGGTTTCACGATGCTGCTCGTCGTCCGGGTGCTCACCGGCCTGGCGATCGGCACGCTGCAGGCCTGCCTGAACGTCATGGTGGCCGAATACTCGTCGGCCCGCTCCCGGTCGACCGCGATCAGCGTCTACACGGCCGGTCAGCCGATCGGCGGCACGGTCGGCGGAATCATCGCGGGGGTACTTCTCGCGCAATTCGATTGGCGCGCGGTGTTCCTGTTCGGTGCGGGCGCGACCCTGGTGACAGCGCTGATCGCCCTGGCGGTGCTGCCGGAATCGCTCGACTATCTGCTCACCCGGCGCCCCGCGAAGGCGCTCGAGCGGGCAAACGTCATTCTGGTTCGATTGGGTCAGCCGGAACTCGGCACCCTGCCGCGGGCACCTGAGCGCGCCCGAGGTTCCGCCGGACGCTGGAAGGAACTCGCCACCGGCGCCAATCCGATCACGACCCTCCTGCTGGGGTTCAGCTTCTTCGTGCTCATGGCGGGGTTCTATTTCGCCAACTCGTGGACCCCGAAACTCGTCACCAGCAGCGGGTTCACCAGCGCCGACGGTGTGCAGGCGGGAGTGCTGTTCAGTGCGGGCGGGATCGCCGGTGCGCTGGTCTTCGGGCCGCTGGCCGCCCGGCTCGGTGTCCGGCGGACCCTCACCGCACTCTTCGTGCTCGCGGGTGCCGCCTTCGGGCTGTACGCGGTCTCGGTGGACTCGCTGAACGCGGCCTTCGTGACCGCCGCGTTGCTCGGCCTGGCCACCAGCGCGGTCATGGCGGGCATGTTCTCGATCGGGCCCATGTACTACGGGTCGTCGGTCCGGGCGACGGCGGTCGGCCTGATCATCGGTCTCGGCCGGGTGGGCGCGATCCTGTCGCCGATACTCGCCGGTGCGCTGCTCGATCTCGACTGGGCGCCGCGCAGTATCTACTTCCTGTTCGTCCTGCCCATGCTGGCCGGTGCCGTCGCGATCTATGCGATGCGCACCCGCCGGCCGGTGCTCGCGGAGAGCCGGGACAACGCTACCGAGCCCGGTACCGAGCCGGGCACCGCGGTCGTCGTGCACTGAGCGGTCCGCCGAAACCTGCCCACTCCCTTCTGCTGAGGAAATACTTCGTGACAAGCGAGAACATCACCGAGGAACCAACTGCCGAACTCGACCGCCTGTACGCCGATTTCGCGCGCAACTCGACGGCACCGCTGTGGACCCAGACCACCGATCTGATGCCCGCGGCACCGGCCCCCGCCGCTGTACCGCATGTGTGGAAATGGTCGGAACTGCTCGATATCGCCCGGCGCTCCGGGGAATTGGTGCCGGTGGGCCGCGGCGGCGAACGCCGGGCGATCGGACTGGCCAACCCCGGCCTGGCGCCCACCGCGTACGCCACCCCGACGCTGTGGTGTGCGATCCAGTGGCTCGGTCCGCGCGAGACCGCGCCGGAGCACCGCCACGCGCAGAATGCCTTCCGTTTCGTGATCGAAGGGGAAGGTGTGTGGACGGTCGTCGACGGCGACCCGGTCGCGATGCGGCGCGGTGATCTGCTGATGACCCCGGGCTGGTGCTTCCACGGCCACCACAACGAAACCGACGAGCCGATGGCCTGGATCGACGGCCTCGATGTGCCGCTGGCCCATGATCTCGATTTCGGTTTCTTCGAATTCGGTCCGGAAACGGTGACCGATACCAGCACACCACCGATCTCGCGTTCGGAGCGGCTGTGGGCCCATCCCGGCCTCACTCCGCTCGCGGCGCAGGACCCCGCCGGTGCCACGCCGATCGCGGCTTATCGCTGGGAGCACACCGACCGCGCGCTCACCGAACAGTTGCTCCTGGAGGAAGAAGGTCACGCGGCCACCGTCGAACCCGGTCACGCGGCGATCAAATACACCAATCCGACCACCGGCGGCGATGTGCTGCCGACGATCCGCTGTGAATTCCACCGGCTACGCGCCGGCGCCGCCACCGCGCCGCGCCGGGAGGTCGGTTCGTCGATCTGGCAGGTGTTCCAGGGCGACGGCCGCGTGACGCTGGGCGCCGAGAAACGGGCGCTGACCACGGGTGATCTCTTCGTCGTCCCGTCGTGGGTGCCCTGGTCGCTGGACGCGGAGACGGAACTGGACCTGTTCCGCTTCTCCGACGCGCCGGTGGTGGAAAAATTGCGGTACCACCGGCCCCGGTGAGATCCGCGAGCAGATTCGCCCGAGGAGCCGGACCGGTCGCTCCGGCCGGACGGCACTGAACAGCTGCGCCCCATCGCCCGCACAGTACGGGCGATGGGGCGCAGCGCTGTTCCGGTATACGGTCAGCGCGACACTTCCGCGCTCACCTCGGTCAGCACCGACCGCAGCCATTGGTGGGCGGGGTCGGCGCGATGGGTGGGATGCCACCAGAACGCCTCCACCAGCGGGACGACCTCCCAGGGGCAGGGGAGGATTCGGACGTTCGCGGCGGCGGCCAGCCGGTCGGCGAGGCGACGTTGCAACAGTGCGACGCAGCGGGTACCGGTGACCATGAACGGCACCGCGAGGAAACTCTGCACCACCACCCGGATATCGGGTTCGATGCCGATCATGCGCAGCTGCCGGGCCGCGGGGGTGAAGGCGGTCGGTGCGTGATAGGTGACCACCCAGGGCAATTCGGCGAGCTGCTCGAGAGTGACGGTATCCCCGACCTCGTCGTTGTCCGCCGACACGATGAGCACCCAGCTGTCGGTGAACACATCGAGCGACGGCATATCGGTCAGGAACCCGTGCGGTAGGAAGGTGCCATCGGCGGTACGCAGCGATTCGGGGGCCTGGTCGATATGGGCGCCGGTCTGCTGATCCAGGCGTAATCGCACGCCCGGGGCCTGCTCGGCGAGGACGGTGGCGAGCTGGTCGCAGAACACCGTGGCCGCGTAGTCGGAGACCAGTACGGTGAACTCCCGGTGGGAGGTGGCGGGGTCGAAAGCGGGCACGGCGTCGAAAACCCGCTGGATCCCGACGAGCGCCGCGGCGGCCGGTTCACGGAGTTGCTCGGCCAAGGGGGTGAGTTCGTAACGGTTACCGCTGCGATGCAGGAGTTCGTCGTGGAAATGGCGGCGTAGCCGGCGCAGTCCCGCCGATACTGCAGGCTGGCTCAATCCCAGGTTCTCGGCGGCCCGCGTGACATTGCGTTCGGTGAGCAGCGCGTCGAGCGTCGTCAAGAGGTTCAGATCCAGATTGCGCAGCGAGCCGGTGGTCATACCTCGAACCATAAGCGCCGTGGATGGTGAGCATAAGCAATCCGCTCTTCCGTGATGGTGATCTGGGTCGCAGAGTGGTCGCTATCACCTCGTCGCGGAGGGCTCGGCGAGGTCACGAGAGCCACTGGAGTCTGTTGTGTCAGCTGTCCGGAATGTGTTGGTGATCGGCGCCGGTTCGGCCGGTACCGCCGCCGCGATCCTGCTCGCCGAGGCCGGGATATCGGTCGACCTCGTCGAGGCCAAACCCGATATCGCCGCCCTTGGGTCGGGTATCACCCTGCAGGGCAATGCCTTACGCGTGCTGCGGCAGCTGGGGGTCTGGGACGAGGTGCGGGCGAAGGGCTACGCCTACGACACCCTGGGCCTGCGCGCGCCGGACGCCGCGGGCACGCTGCTGGTCGAACTCGACGAGTTGCGCTCCGGTGGCCCGGACCTGCCGGCGAACATGGGTATGTTCCGCCCCGATCTGGCTCGCATTCTCGTGGACCGGGCCGTGGCGGCGGGCGCGAAGATCCGCTTCGGCCTCGCACCCACCGGCCTGGCCGCCGACGACCAGGGCGTGACCCTCGATTTCTCCGACGGATCCACCGGCCGCTACGACCTGGTCGTCGGCGCGGACGGTATCCATTCGTGGACGCGGCGCACCCTCGGTATCGATATCGAGCCGCAGCCGACCGGGATGGGTATCTGGCGACTGTTCGCCCCGCGTCCGGACTCGATCACCCGCACCGACCTCTACTACGGCGGCCCGGCCTATATCGCCGGTTACTGCCCGACCGGCCCGGATACCCTCTACGCCTACCTGGTGGAAGACGCCCGCGAGAATGCCAGCCCGACCCCGGAACAGGGCCTGGCCGCGATGCTGGAGCTGGCGGCGGCCTACCACGGACCGTGGGACGAGGTGCGGGCCTCGATGACCGACCCGGACCGCATCAACTACGCGAAATTCGAAAGCCATGTAATCGACGGGCCGTGGCATCGCGGCCGGGTGGTGCTGATCGGCGATGCCGCGCACAGCTGCCCGCCGACCCTCGCGCAAGGGTGCGCCCAGGCACTGGAGGACGCCGCTGTGCTGGCCGAACTGCTGATCGCGCACGACGCGATCTCCGAGCGCCTGTGGCGGGAGTTCACCGATCGCCGGCTGCCCCGGGCAAAGGATGTCGTCGAATCCTCGGTCCGGCTGGGGCAGTGGCTGCTCGACGGTGAACAGGGCGATGTCGCCGGACTGATGACCCGGATCTCCCACTTGGTCGCCGAGCCCGCCTGAGCGGCGCTTGGCCGATTCAGCGACCCGAAACGAAGGGCAAGAGCATGAACGAACGATTGATCACCCATTTACGCCATGTCGATTTGGCGGTCCCCGACTACGACAAGCAGTTCGAGTTCTACACGAATATGTGGGGGCTGGAACCGGAGACGACCGAGAACGGCCTCGCCTTCCTGGCCGCGGCCGGCTCGCCGGAACAGTATTCGGTGCGGCTGCGCAAGGCCGAGGAGAAGCGCCTCGACCTGATCGCGTTCGGCGCCGCGACCCCCGCCGATGTGGACACCATGGCCGAACGGCTGGCCGCCGACGGGGTGAAACTGGTCAGCCAACCCGGTGAACTGCAAACCCCGGGTGGCGGTTACGGATTCCGGTTCTTCGACAACGACGGCCGCACCCTCGAGGTGTCCTCGGATGTGGCCGTGCGGCAGCACCGCAAGGTCGAGGAAGGGGAGCCGGTGCCGGTCAAGCTGTCCCATGTCGTGATCAATTCGCCGAATCCCGAAGCGACCGTCGCCTTTTACCAGAAGCACCTGTCCTTCGCGCTGTCCGATACTCTTTTCCACCCACATATGGGCGAGATGATGTGGTTCCTGCGCACCAACCGGTTCCATCACAGCATCGCGATTGCGCGCTGCCCGCACGTCTCGCTGCATCACGCCTCGTTCGAGATGCGCGGAATCGACGAATACATGCGCGGCACCGGCCGGCTGCTGCGCGGCGGAGTCGAGAAGGTGTGGGGTCCGGGCCGGCATATGGCGGGTAACAACACCTTCAGCTACTTCCTCGACCCGCACGGCAACACCGTCGAATACACCACCGAACTGGAGGAACTCGACGAGGACACCTGGCATCCGCATCTGTACGACTTCTCCGATCCCACGGTGAGCGACCAGTGGGGGACCGCGAATCCGATGGAGGAGTTCGTGGCGAAGAAATCGTTCAACGACCCCGACCGCGGCTGCTTCGTCGCGCCTCCCGTCTGATGCGGCTCGCGACTTTCACCGCGCCCGGCCTCGCGGAAACCCGTGTCGGGGTGGTCGACGCTGACAGGGTCTACCCGTTCGCTGCCGGGCTGACCATGCGGGATGTGATCGACGCCGGGTTGACCGAGGCGCACCGGCTGGCCGAACGTGCTCGCGCGCAGGAGTCCGCGCGACCGCTGGACGAGGTCCGGCTGCTCGCCCCACTGCGGCCGGCGTCGATTCGCGACAGTGTGGCGTTCGAGGAACACGTCGAAGGCGTGCGCCGCAGCGTGGACGGCAAGTCGGGGGTGCCCGACGCCTGGTACGACGCACCGACGTTCTACTTCACCAACCCGCACGCTGTTCTGGGACCGGACGAGGAAGCGCTGTTCCCGGCGAACTGTGCGGTGCGCGATTTCGAACTCGAGGTCGCCGTGGTGCTGGGCCGGGCCGGGCGCTCGCTCACCGAGGAACAGGCGCGGCAGGCGATCTTCGGGTACACGATCATGAACGACTGGTCGGCGCGGGATCTGCAGAGCCGGGAGATGCAGGTATCGCTCGGGCCCGCCAAAGGTAAGGATTTCGCGACGAGCCTGGGCCCGTGGATCGTTACCGCCGACGAACTCGACCCCTACCGCGACGCCGACGGATTTCTCGACCTCGAGTGCGCGGTGTGCGTCAACGGAGCCGAAATCGGCCGCGATGTGCTGAGCAACGCGGGCTGGACCTTCGAATCGATGATCGCCTACGCGTCCCGCGACAGCGGGGTCGTATCCGGTGATGTGATCGGTTCGGGCACGGTCGGCAACGGTGGCTGCCTCGGCGAACTCTGGGGCCGCCGCGGCGAGCAGGATCCGCCGCCGCTGCAACCGGGCGATGTCGTGACGCTGACCGTCGAGGGAATCGGAGTGCTGAGCGGCCGGGTCGGGATCTCCGATCCCGCGCCCGCGCTGACCCGTGTGCGGCGTCGCGACTACGCGGCGTTCCGGCGGGGGACGGTATGAGCACGCTCGCCGGACGCACCGTGGTCGTCACCGGAGCCGGGTCGGGTATCGGGGCCGCGGTCACGGCCGCGGTCACCGGCGCCGGTGCTCGCGTCGTAGCGGTCGACCGGGTCGCGGGGGACGGTATCCGCCGCCTCGACGTCCGCGATCCGGACGACTGGTCGGCGCTGGTCACCGACCTCGCCGGCGAACCTGTGCACGGCCTGGTCAACTGCGCGGGCGTCACCTGGCGGGCGCGGCTCGGGGACGTCACCCCGGACGCTCTCGCCGATACGCACGCGGTGAACGTCGGCGGTCCGCTGCAGGCGATCCAGGCCCTGTCCCCGCTGATGTCCGCCGGCGGTTCGATCGTCCTGATCGGTTCCCTCGCCGGCTACCAGGGCCACTACCCGCTGGCCTACACGACCAGCAAATGGGCGCTGCGCGGGCTCACCCGTACGGCCGCCCTGGAACTCGGCGACCGCGGAATCCGGGTCAACGCCGTGCATCCCGGTTTCATCGAGACCCCGATGACCGCGTCGGCGCCCGCGCAGTTCCGGGACGCGTCGATCGCGGCCGCACCGCTGGGGCGCGCGGGCAGCCCGGAAGAAGTCGCGTCCGTTGTCGTGTTCCTGCTCGGCGACGGTGCCTCGTACGTGACCGGAGCCGAGATCCCCGTCGATGGCGGTGCCGCCTCGCACGCGGGCGCGAAGCCGGTCTCGGATGCGCTGCGCCCGCTCTACCAACCCCCACACCCCACCCAGTGAGCAGAGGAATCATGTTCGAATACTTTCCGGGCAATTACATCTGGAACCTCGGTGTCGTCGCGACGCTCAACAGCGGCGGTCTGATCGACGAGGTCGACCGCGCCTGCCGCCCCATCCGCGAACTCGCTGCCCAGGGCTCCGATGTCGGCACCGCCGAATTCATGGCCGCCTGGCGGGCCGTGGCCGACCGGCTCGAACAGCAGGCCGTGGAGGCGGAGAAAGCCGGCCATATGCGCACCGCCGGGCAGGCGTATTTCCGCGCGTCGGTGTACGTCGCGCAGGCGGAGCGGATGCAGAGCGCCAAGGATTCGAGTCGTAATGCCGAATACCAGCGCAGCGTCGACCTGCTGCTGAAATCGTGCGCGCTGATCGACCCCGCGACCACCAAGGTCGCTATTCCCTACGAGGACACCACCCTTCCGGCGTACTTCCACAACGCCACGGCCGATGGGTCGCCGACTCCGGTGATCATCATGTGGAACGGGCTGGATTCCACCAAGGAGATGATGGTCGGCGCCGGAGTGCACACCGAGCTGGCCGCACGCGGCATCTCCACGCTGATGGTCGACTGTCCCGGCAGCGGTGAGGCGCTGCGATTGCAAGGGCTCACCGCGCGGATCGACACCGAGGTGTGGGCCGCGGCCTGCGTCGACTGGCTCGAGGCGCGCCCCGATATCCGCACCGATCGGATCGGGCTGGCCGGTTGGTCGCTGGGCGGCTACTACGTCCCGCGCGCCGCCGCGTTCGAGAAGCGGCTCGCCCTCTGCGTCGCCTGGGGCGCCAACCACAACTGGGGCGCGGTGCAGAAACGGCGGCTCGACCGCGAGGGCGAGAACCCGGTGCCGCACTACTGGGACCATGTGCTGTGGGTGTGGGGTCAGCCGGATATCCCGACCTTCATCGAGTTCGCCGAGGATATCCACCTCGACGGTGTGGTCGAAAAGATCACCGTGCCGTTCCTGATCGCGCATGGCGAGAACGACCGGCAGATTCCGCTCGAATACGCGCACCGCTCCTACGACCAGGCGGTCAACAGCCCCAAGCGGGAACTGCGGATCTTCACCCCCGAGGAAGGTGCGACCGAACATATCGGCCTCGACCATCTACCGCATGTCACCACCTACATCGCCGACTGGGTGCGCGATACCTTCACCGAGCTCGACGGAGGTGCGCTGTCATGACCCCGGAAGAACTGGACCGCACCGACCCCGAGGGCGCCATCGCCGCCGCGGCCGCCCGGGTCTCCAACTGGGGCCGCTGGGGACCCGACGACGTCCTGGGCACCATGAATTTCCTCGACGACGACACCCGCCGCGTCGCGGCCACCGCCATCCGCACCGGCCGGTCGTTCTCGCTGTCGCAATCCTTCGATATGGACGGCCCGCAGAAAGGCTGGCGCCGGCGCACCAACCCGGTGCACACCATGCTCGACACGGGCACCGACGCCGTCGCCGGAATCCAGGGCTTTCCCCACGGTCTCGGCGGCGCCGACGATGTGATCGCCATGCCCCTGCAATGCTCCACCCAATGGGACGGTCTCGGTCATATCTTCGACCACGGCCACGCCTGGAACGGCCGGCCCGCGGACCAGGTCGTCACCAGTCTCGGCGATCAGGTCACCGGTATCGAAACCGTCGCCGACGTCATCTGCGGCCGCGGTGTCCTGCTCGACGTCGGCCGGGCGATCGGCGAAAACGGTGAACTACCGGACGGTTTCGCGATCACCCAGGCGCATCTCGAACAGACCATCGCCGCCCAAGGCCCGGCCTCGGAGATTCGCCGCGGCGATATCGTCGTCGTCCGCACCGGGCAGCTCACCCGCGCCCGCCGCGACGGCTGGGGCGAGTACGCGGGCGGCCCGGCGCCCGGGCTGTCGTTCACCACCGCCGATTGGCTGCACGGTACCGAAATGGCCGCAATCGCCACGGACACTTGGGGTTTCGAAGTCCGCCCGAATGAATTCGAGGTCGCCTTCCAGCCCCTGCACCAGGTCGCGATCCCGCAGATCGGCCTCTTCTTGGGCGAGATGTGGGATCTCGACGCACTGGCCGAAGCCTGCGCCGCCGACGGCAACTACGACTTCTTCCTCACCGCCGCCCCGATCAAGATCACCGGCGCCGTCGGCTCCCCGGTCAACCCGATAGCAGTCCGATGAGCTGACGAATGAGCCTTGTCGGTGCCGCCAGGTACTTTGCCGAATATGTCGGTGAGACCGGAGAGGATGAGCTGGGCCCGGTGATCGATGAGCTCGGACCCCGAGCCGAGGAGGTCATTGTGACAACAGCTGAACGACTGCAGCAAAGGGTCGCGCGGAAGGGCGCGCGGAGGGGCGTGCGGAAACTCTGGTGGAGACGCTGACGGAGTTGCTGACCATAAAGTTCGGGTCGTTACCCGCTGTCGCTTCAGACCGAATTCGTGCAGCCGGTAACGCCCAGCTTCGGACATGGATGCGGCGCGTACTGACCGCGACGAACGTGGACGACGTTTTCGGCCGCACCTGAGCTCGATGCGGGAGGATCTGCGGCCGCGGTCAGCGGCGGCGGCCGGCGCAGGGGGCGGTGCGGGCGGTTTTGGCCTGGTCGACTTCGTCGTCGGTGAGGGCGCGGACCGGTAGTTCCTGGCGGGCGACGGTATCGGCGCGGATGCCGTTGAGGGTGATGGCCAGGTAGCGGCGCCACACCTCGGGGTTGATCGGTTTGGCGAATTCGGCCAGGCCGTCGACCATATGGATCATCGCGAAGAGATCCGAGGGCTCGATATCGGGTTGCAGGACGCCCGCCTCCCGGGCGCGGGTGACGATCGCGGCGACCGCCGGTTTGATCCGGTCGCGCAGCCGGTGGAATCGCTCGGTGTCGAGGTCGAGTTCCAGGATCACCTCGCTGAACCCGCGGTTGATCGCCATATGGCGGCAGGCGTATTCCACGAATTCGATCAGGCCGAGCCAGGGGTCGGGGTGGCGCAGGCTCGATTCGGCCGCGTCGGCGAATTCGCCGAGATGATGTTCGAACACCTCGGAGATGAGTTCGGTCTTGTTCGCGAACCGGCGGTACACCGTGCCGACGCCCACGCCCGCGCGGTCGGCCACATCGTCGAGGGTGATCTCGAGACCACGGTCGGCGAACAGCTCACGGGCGGCCTCGACGATGCGTTGCTGATTGCGGACGGCGTCGGCGCGCAGACGCCTGGTGCGCAAGGTCGTGGCGGGTTTCACAGCCGCAGTCTATCAACGCCGGGATTAAGTGGAGGCATCTTCTCCGTTATTGTGTTAGCGTTCAGCTAAGCGGAGACGACTTCTCCGGATAATCCATCCATTCAAGGGGCGAGATGACTACCACGATCGATCGCGGGCCATCCGCGCAGGAAAAACCGTCCGGCAGGCGCGGCTCACACGCGCTGCGATGGTGGGTTCTCGCCGTCCTCGGCGTTGCCCAGCTCATGGTCGTGCTCGACGCGACCGTGGTGAACATCGCACTTCCCGAGGCCCAGCGCGACCTCGGCTTCGACGATGCCAGTCGGCAGTGGGTGATCACCGGCTACGCGCTGGCGTTCGGCAGCCTGCTGCTGCTCGGCGGCCGGCTCAGTGATCTGTTCGGCCGGCGCAACACCTTCATCGTCGGGTTGATCGGCTTCTCGGTGGCGTCCGCCATCGGCGGCGCGGCCGCCAACTTCGAGATGCTGGTCGCGGCCCGTGTCGGCCAAGGCGTCTTCGGTGCACTGCTCGCGCCCGCGGCACTCTCGCTGCTCACCGTCACCTTCACCGAACCGTCCGAACGCGCGAAGGCCTTCGGCATCTTCGGCGCCGTCGCGGGCACCGGCGGGGCCATCGGCCTGCTGCTCGGCGGGGCGCTCACCGAATGGGCGTCGTGGCGCTGGGTGATGTTCGTGAACCTGATCTTCGCCGCGGTCGCGCTGGTCGGCGCGGTACTGCTGCTGGCGCGGCATGCCGGTGGTGTGCGGCCCAAGCTCGATATCCCGGGTACCGCCGTGGTGACCGCGGCGCTGTTCGCCATCGTCTACGGCTTCTCGCACGCCGAGAGCGAAGGCTGGACCGATTCGGTCACGCTCGCGTTCCTGATCGGTGGCGCGGCACTGCTCGCCGTGTTCGTCTGGCTCGAGACCCGGGTGGCGCATCCGCTGCTGCCGCTGCGGATCGTGCTCGACCGCACCCGCGGCGGCGCCTACCTGGCGGTGTTCGTCATGGGTATCGGGATGTTCGCGATCTTCCTGTTCCTCACCTACTACATGCAGCTGACCCTGGGCTATTCGCCGATCATGACCGGTGTGGCGTTCCTGCCGATGGTCGCGGGCATGGTGGTCTCGTCCACCACGACCCCGTCGCTGCTGCTGCCGAAGGTCGGCCCCAAGGTGGCCGTGAGCGGTGGGTTCGTGATCGCGGCGATCGGTATGGCCTGGCTGACCCGGATCGGGCTCGACACCGGCTACGCCACCCATATCCTGCCCAGCCTGATCCTGCTCGGCCTCGGCCTCGGCGCCGCGATGTCGACGGCGTTCCAGAGCGCCACCGCCGGTGTGCGGCACGACGATGCCGGGGTCGCCTCGGCGATGATCAACACCAGCCAGCAGGTCGGCGGCTCCATCGGTACGGCGCTGCTCAGCACCATCGCGGCGTCGGCCGCCGGTGACTACCTGGCCGGCCGGGCGCCGAGCGAGATCACCGTAGCCCAGTCGGCGATCGAGAGCTACACCACCAGTTTTGCTTGGGCCGCAGGGATTTTCGTGATCGGTGCGGTGCTGCTCGCCGCGCTGCTGCCGAATACGGTGCCGGCTCCCGCCGAAGGTGAGCCCGTGCTCGCGCACTGATGTCCACGAAGACGTGCCCGCCTTCGCCGTCCGCGGAGGCGGGCACGTGCAGTTTCCGCCGGGGAATGCGTGGATAGGTAGGCCCGTGGTCTACAGGTCGGTCGCGTAGTCCGGCTACGGGGGCGGGACTACCGGGCCAGTGCGAGAACGCTTGCCCGGCTGAGCTTGCCGCACAGGAGCGGGCATCGAGTTCGCGGTTCAGTGTTCCGGCGGCAGGATCGGCGAGCTGAAAACCTCTTCGAGCGGGGTGGGGCCGGTGTAGCGGCGGCAGCTGCAGCGCACCCATTCGCGCAGGCCGCTGGTACCGCGGCGGGAGAACTCGGCGTGGCAGGTGCCGGATTCGCGATCGTGCAACGCCAGGTCGTGACCGCAACCGCAGCGCGCGGTGAGGTGGTTCCGGCCCGGCCGGGCGGTGCGGCGATGCCCGAACCGGCCGACGGCCCAGCCGAGCGCGACCAGACCCGCACCGACAGCCAGGCTGAGAGGATCGAGCATGGTTACAGTATATGTATACGCATAGCCGACTGGATCGGCGATCCGGGCAAACGGGGCCCGACACGAGAACGGGTCTCGCACGACACGGCCGCCGCGCTGCTCTGGAACCCCTGGACGCTCAGGGGCGTGGAATCGCCCGGGGCAGTTCGTATCCCCGTTCGGCCAGTACCGCGCGCAGTTCGTCCGGACGGTTGGTGATCAGGCCGTCGACACCGAGGTCCAGCAGATGGACCATGGTGGCGCGGTCGTCGACAGTCCACGGCACCACGCGCAGGCCGCGGCGGTGTGCGGCTTCGACGAGGGCGGCGGTGGTGAAAGGCGCATAGCCGGGGTCGGTGATCGCGCCGTCCTGCGGGTCCCCGTGCACCGGGGAGACCGCGTCGGCGCCGAGTGCCGCAGCGGCCGCCACATATTTTTCCTGTGGTGACCCCGGGAAATCGTCGATATCCAGGCCGCCCAGCCACGGTGAGCCGCCCGGTCGGCCCACCTGCAGGAATTGCTGCCCGTTGGTCAGGGCGACGAGCGGCAGTTCGGGCGCCCGCGCGCGCACCGACCGCAGCGCCGCCCAGTCGAAGCTCTGCACCGACACCCGATCCGTCATATCGGCGCGCCGGATCTCGTCCACCACGATGCGGGCGAAATCGTCGCGCGGCATGGTCTCGTGCGGTGCGGCGGCTTCGACCTTGGTTTCGATATTGAGCCGCACGGAGTCGGCGCGATGGGCGCGGACGAGGTCGAAAACCTCGGAGAGCAGGGGTATTTGCGCGCCCGGCACGGTGCGCTGGGCCGGATAGCCGGGCAGCGGACGGGAGCCGCAGTCGAGGGTGCGGACCTGCGCGAGCGTCAGGTCGCGGATCAGGGTGGGGCCGGGTACGTACGGGAATTCGGGGTCGCCGGGGAAGGCCGGCGCGGTATCGGCGCATTTGGCGGGGTTCGGGTCGCGGTCGTGGGTGATCACCGCGTACCCGTCCGCGGTGATCTGCACATCCAATTCCGCTGTGTCCACACCGAGTTCGAGGGCATTGCCGAAGGCGGCCAGGGTATTCTCCGAGACCAGGGCGAGCCCGCCTCGGTGCGCCTGCAGGTCGAAATCCCGGGTAGGCGGTGGTGGCTCGCTCGCGCCGGGACCACATCCGGTGACGAGAGCCAGTAGTAGCACGGCGAGCGTCCGGCGCATGGCTCCATGCTGTCGCAGAATCCCCTCACCGTCGACTCGGCCACCGGAGGGGCGACCGGCCCGTGTGGACGACGAGTGTCGCGCCGGCCCAGCGGAATCGTTGTCTGCGGCGGCGCCTACACCTGCGCGCAGGCGATACCGGACCCACCCTGACCGTCGAATCCAGCGGCCGCAGCATACTCGGGTGGATCGAGCAGCCCGGCGGCTACCCCATGGTGGATCTCGTCGCCACCGATATCACCGACGACACGATGCGGGGCAGCGTGGACGGCTCCGGCTGCACGACATTCCGGGTCGGCCGCGATCGTTCCTGAACTCGGCCGGCGCGATATCGCGCACGAGCGATCGGCGTTTCCGCGATCGGGGTGCCACAAGCGGGGATCGGGTGACGGCGGGGCAGGGTGATCGAGTGGCTGCGGCGGGGTGACCGGCCTGGTCTCGTACACCCCGGTTCATCAGCGCGACCGGTGAACCAGGGTGTACGAGTCAGGGGTCGGATCAGCCGGCGGGCCGGGTTGCGCGGCGGGGACGCCGTGCGGTGTCGGCGCCCGTCTGTGCCGCACCGGTGGTGCGCTTCGTACCCGACTGGCTCCGGTGTGCAGTACCTGACTGCCGGTGTGTCTCATGGCTCGACGCGGCCGCCCGGCCCCCGGCGCGACCCGCCGAATTCCCGCGCCGTCCGCCCGACCCACGCGCTCCGGCGTGTTCGGCGGAACCGGACCTTTCCCCCTGCCGGGAACGGGTCCCCGCTGTTTCGGGCCGGCCGCGTGCACCGGACCGCGCGGACCGCGGCTCGGCGGCCGGATCGGCATGGCCGGGAGCGCGACCGTTTCCGCCACCACGGCGGCCGCGCGAGCCCCGGCTACCGCGCGGGCCGCCCTGCGCTTCCCGCGACCTGCCGGGCTCCGGCGGCACCGGATTCGGCTCGGCCGCGACCACGGGAACGGTGCCGTCCGAGAGGTCGGCCAGGATCGGCGAATCGAGGGTGACCGGTCGCGGTTGCACGGTGATACCGGCCTTGCGCAGTAGCACCGCGACGTCCTTGCGCTGTTCGGGCAGCACGAGCGTGACCACGGTGCCCTCGGTGCCCGCCCGTGCCGTGCGGCCGGATCGGTGCAGATAGGCCTTGTGCTCGGCGGGCGGGTCGACATGGACGACCAGTTCGAGATCGTCCACGTGGATACCGCGCGCGGCGATATCGGTCGCGACCATGACGCGCGCGGTGCCCGCGGCGAACGCGGCGAGGTTGCGGTCGCGCGCGGGCTGCGAGAGATTCCCGTGCAGATCGACCGCGGCGATGCCCGCCCGCGTCAGTTCCCCGGCGAGCCGGCGGGCGTGATGTTTGGTGCGCATGAACAGGATGCGCCGTCCGCTGCCCGCGGCCAGCACCTTGATGATCTCCTTCTTCGCCGCGGCGCCCGCGATCTCGAAGACATGGTGTTCCATCTTGGGCGGCGGGGCGTCGGCCTCGTCCACCGAATGGGTGACCGGTGTGTGCAGGAAACGGTCGACCAGTTTGCCGACCCCGTTGTCCAGGGTGGCCGAGAACAGCAGCCGCTGGCCGTTCGCGGGTGTCGCCGCCATGATCCGGGTGACGCCGGGCAGGAAGCCGAGATCGGCCATATGGTCGGCCTCGTCCAGCACGGTGATCCGCACCGTGTCCAGGGCGACCGCCCGCTGCTTCATCAGATCCTCGAGCCGGCCCGGGCAGGCGACAACGATATCGATACCCTGTTTCAGCGCTTTGGCCTGCCGGTTCACCGGCACGCCGCCGAATACGGTGGTCACCCGCAGCCCGCGGACCTGAGCCAGCGGAGTGAGAGTGGCCGCGATCTGGGTCGCGAGCTCCCGGGTCGGGGCGAGGACCAGGCCGGTCGGGCGGCCGGGGGCGCGTTCGGCGCCGGCGAGCCGTTCGATCAGCGGAATCGCGAAAGCCAGGGTTTTCCCGCTACCGGTTTTGCCGCGGCCGAGAACATCGCGGCCGGCGAGGCTGTCGGGCAGGGTGGCGGATTGGATGGGGAACGGCGCGGAGATTCCCGCGGCCGTGAGTGCGTCGACGACCCCGGTGGAGACGCCGAGGTCGGTGAAATTCTGCGCGTCGGCAGTATGGGCAGGCATGGAGTATGGGCGCCTTTCGGCATCGGAGGTGATACCGCGACGTCCGATCGGACCGATGTCCGCGCCTGGAGGTGGCGGCGTCGCGGGTCCCGACGCGAAAAGCCAGGTATCCCGCGACGGAGGAGTACATGCATGCTCGCTGGCGCAGGTACTGCAATCACCCTACAGCACGCTTCTGGCAATTCCGGTATCCGCGAACACCCCGGCAGGGCCTGCGGATATACCTCTGCCGGGATTTTCCCACGTCTTCACCGGTATTCGGTTTCGCGCCGAACGCGACCGATATCACTTCGGACCGCGCCGTGACCGGCGTTCCGGGCGCTCGCACCGGGATTTCCGGTCGCGTATTCGCCGCCGGGTGCCCATGAGTTCACAGCCGGTACATCGCTACCGCCGGGCAAACGTCCGAAGTTTCTCCGGTTATGCGCCTACGGCCGGAACGGTCCGGTCCGTTGTTGTGAATTACCGAGGCGCGCCGTGTTTTTCATGAACTCGGGGGACAGCGATACGGCAGCGACATTACGCTGTGATCGGCAGTACAGCCAACCGAAGCGCTCCAATTCCATACACCCTCCGGGCGTGGTATATCTCTGCTGCGGCGCCCGTCCGGGTTCCGGCGAGTTCGTTGAAGAAGAGTGTGCGCGTGTCCAATCCAACCGATCCCACCCGCGGGCAGAATCCGAGTCCGCATTCGCCGGCACGTGTCGCGCCGGGCGCCCGTCCCGGCGATCCCGTGCAACGCGTGACACTCGTCGCAGGGCTCGGTTTCGCACTGGCGATCGTCGGTTTGGTCGTCACCGTGCTCGTCGCCCCGGCCTCGGGTGAGGCGGATCCGGAGACCGATATCGCGGCCACCTCGACCGAAAGTCCGGCCACTCCGGCCGCGCCGCCACCGGCCCCGGCCACCACGGTCCCCATACAGCAGTACCTGGCCGATCTGCCGCCGGTCGGCAGCACCGCCTACACCGGGGCGATCCCGGTGAACGGCGTGTCCTACCCGCACGCCATCTACCAGCAGTTCAGCGGCTGCGCCACCGAGGTGAGCCATACCTACGACCTGAACGGTGAATGGTCGCGCTTCGCCTCGTCGATCGGCGTGGCCGACGGGGGGAACAGCGCGGCGGTGCTGCGGTTCGAGGTGATCGCCGACGGTGCGTCGATCTTTTCCTCGGGAAATATCCGGGTGGGCGAGCCGCCGAAGATCGAGGTCCCGGTGACCGGCGTGCAGAACTTGACGATCGGCTTCACCCTGGTGGACGGAAGCTCGGGGAGTTGTACCGCGCTGGGCAACGGCGTCTGGGGCGATCCGATCCTTACCAAGTAAGCGGAACTCTCGGTCGTGGAATCGTTCACCGGTACAACCATGCTGTCCGTGTGGCACGGTGAAGACCGGCGTCCGAAGCCCTTTCGGCCGCATCGTGAATCCGCCGGCATATGCGCGGGAGAATATGCGCGCCGAACTCGAACGCGCGTGGTGCTGATTCCGCCGATTGGTTCGGCGAAACGACCGGAGAACCCGTTCCGACCATTCCGGCGATTTCATTCCGGTATGCGCACCTCGTCCGGGGTCTTGTCCGCGCGCAGGCCGCGCCAGCTCGGATGACGCAGCCCGTCTCCGGTGTATTCGCGGTATTCGATATCGCCGACCAGTACCGGCTCCGCCCAATGAGGGGTGCCGGGACGGCCGCGGCCGGGCGTCAAGGGGAACAGCGGTTCGCGGCGGGCGAGGTCGTCCAGGCGAGTGCGCAGGGAACGCCGGTCGGCAAAGGTGAACCCGGTGCCGACATTGCCGATGTGCACCAAATTACCGTCCGGATCGTGCGCGCCGAGGATCAGCGACCCGAACGTACCGGCCGCCGTGCCACTACCCGAGGTCCAGCCGGCGACGATCGCCTCGGTGGTCCGGCGGAACGGCGTTTTGATCCAGTCCGGGGAGCGCCGGCCCGGCCGGTACGGCGAGCCGATCCGTTTCGACACAATGCCCTCGAGCTGGTTGTCACGCGCGGCCGCCATTACCTGCTCGGCGGCGATATCCAGCCAGTACGGCGGCGTCTGGACCGGCGCGGTGGTGAACCCGAGGTCCTGTAACCGTTCCCGGCGGCGCAGATACGGTGCATCGGTCAGTGCCTCGCCGTCCGCGGCCAGCACATCGAACAGGAACAGCTGGACCGGCACGGCCCGGATGAGCGAACCACCCGGCCGCGCGACATGCATCCGGCGTTGCAGCAGCGCGAACGACGGCACCCCGGCCGGTGTCTGCGCGATGATCTCGCCGTCGAGCACCAGGTCGCGATCGCCGGCGGCCGCGGTGAACGCGGCCACGAGCTCCGGGTACGAGTCGGTGATGTCGCGCCGGTTGCGGCTGTAGAGCCGGCAGGTCCGGTCCCGGCAGACGACGATCGCGCGAACCCCGTCCCATTTCATCTCGATCGCCCATTCCGGGGTATCGGGCGCGCGGCCCGCCACCGCCAGCATCGGTGCGGGAACCGCCGGCCCGGTCAGGGCAAGGCCTCGGCGCCGCGGGCGGATGGTGTCGGCAGCCGAACCCGGGAACGGGAGTGTCTGCGTCGTCCCGTATCGCCGACGGTCCACGAGCCCGGTCCGGATGCCATGACGTCCTCCCGTCGTGCGCGAGTAATGCCTGGTCAGCGCGCAGAGTACGGGCGATCCCTGCGCATCCTGAACGGACACGCGGAGCGCGGCTCGTCCGTGATGTCCGACGACCGGAAGGCCCCGGCCCTGGCCGGGTCTTTCGCTCTCGGCGGAACGCACCGTGCTGTTTGCGGCGTAATCTTGTAATCAAGTAATCGTTGCAAACGAGAAGGTGATCGTCATGAGGCATGGACATCGCGGGCGCGGTTTCGGCCGGCCGGGCGGGTGGCAGCAGGCGGATCTTCCAGAAACCGGTGATGTGCCGGACTGGTTCGCCGGCCGCCTGCCGAGCGAATGGTTCACCGGCCCGCCGGAGATCGAGATCGACCGCGACGAGATCGTCGTGATCGGCGAACTACCGATGCCGGAACCGGAAGGCGACCAGGAAACCGGCGGCGAGAAGACCCGCCCGATCCCCGAGGCCACCAAGGAGGGCGCGGTCGCCCGGTTCCGGGAGTCCACCCGGGCGGCGCGGATGCAGATCGCGGACGAGGCGCAGCAGCGATACCGGCGCAGTGTCGCGTGGGGTGTCTCCGTGGACGGTCAGCGAATCCTGTTCACGCATTTGGCGGTGCCGGTGATGACGCGACTGCGGCAGCCGGAACGCAAAGTGCTCGACACCCTCGTCGACGCCGGCGTGGCACGCTCCCGGGCCGACGCGCTGGCCTGGGCCGTGAAACTGGTGGGCGAGCACACCGAATCGTGGCTGGAGGAGTTACGGGCCGCGATGCGTAAGGTCGACGACCTGCGGTCGGAAGGCCCGCAGGGGCTGTAACGCGAAGGTCCTGCCGGGGCGGCCGTCGCACGCTCCGGAGGTCTATCGCCCGGGATCCGGGCGGCGGAATCCGGCAACCGTCGCAATGGCGGGCAACGATGGGCGCGGCTTCGCCCCGGCGCGGGGTGCGCGGTCTCCCGTGCCGGGACGGTGCCGTAGGTCAGCTGGGGGTGTAGGTCATGCAGCGCGCGGAATGCTCCCCGCTCCCGGGTCCGACCCGGATCTCACCGGCGGTGCATTCGAGGTCGGTGTTGTGCGTGCAATCCGCCCGCTGGCAGGCGCCGACCATGCTCGTGACGGTATCCAGACCGCCCTTGGTGGCCAGCGGGATGAACGTCGCGCAATCGGCGCTGCCGTTCTGGCCGGAGACGTTGATCGCGTAGGCGTGGCAGCCGTCGTGATCGTTGTAGGAACAGTCGTTCACTGTGCATTCGCTGACGTGCGGCATTTCCATGGTTGTCATGCGCTTCGTCCTCCTGGGCTGTGGGAGTCTTGCTCATGCGGCTACCACAATAGACCCGCCTTCACCGTGCCGGATACCCGAGGACGGCCGTTTCGGCCCTGATTCCCGACCGGTTCCGCCATGTTTGCAAAAAGTTTGCTGAAGCGCTGTCACCGAATGCCTGCCCGAATAAGTGAACGTAATTTACTAAAGGGTGTTCACAAATGCGGTGTGGTGTGGTTCACTCCTGTTGACTGTTCGCCGAGGAGGCATCGCGCTACCTCCCGCCGCGGCCTCCGCGAACCGCACGTACCGCGTCAAAGGAGTCATCGTGACCGCACCGTCCCTGTCCCACGACTTCGATTTCACCGACCCCGACCTGCTCTCCGCCCGGCTGCCGATCGAGGAATGGGCCGAGCTGCGCCGCACCGCCCCCGTCTGGTGGGTCGATCAGCCCGACGGCGTCAGCGGCTTCGACGACGGCGGCTACTGGGTGGTGAGCAAACTCGACCACATCAAGGAGATCTCCAAGAACTCCGAGGTCTACTCCACCAACGCCAACACCGCGGTCATCCGCTTCAACGGTGAGATCACCCGCGACGAGATCGACATCCAGCGCGCCATGCTGGTCAACACCGACCCGCCGGAACACGACAAACTGCGCCGCATCATCTCCCGCGGTTTCACCCCCCGTGCCATCCAGAGCCTGCGCGACGCCCTGCGCGAGCGCGCCGAACGGATCGTGCACGACGCCAAGAAAACCGGCGGCGGCGATTTCGTCGAACAGGTCGCCTGCGAACTCCCGCTCCAGGCCATCGCCGAACTGCTCGGTGTGCCGCAGGAAGATCGCGGCAAACTCTTCGAGTGGTCCAACCAGATGATGGGCTACGACGACCCCCAGTACGCCGACAGCTACAAGATGGCCAACGCCCAGGTGATGGGCTACGCCTGGAACCTCGCCGAGGAACGCCGCGGCTGCCCCGCCGACGACATCATCACCCAGCTCCTCAGCGCCGATATCGACGGCGAAGCCCTGAGCTCCGAAGAGTTCGCCTGGTTCGTTATCCTGCTCGCCGTGGCCGGTAACGAAACCACCCGCAACGCCACCACCCACGGCATGAAGGCCTTCGTCGACAACCCCGAGCAGTGGGAGCTCTACCGCGCCGAACGCCCCCGCACCGCCCCCGACGAGATCGTCCGCTGGGCCACCCCGGTGATCGCCTTCCAGCGAACCACCTTGCAGGACACCGAAATCGGCGGTCAGGCCATCAAGAAGGGCCAGCGCGTCGGCCTCTTCTACGCCTCCGCCAACTTCGACGAAGACCATTTCACCAAGCCCTTCGAATTCGACTGCACCCGCAACCCGAACCCGCACGTCGGCTTCGGCGGCACCGGCACCCACTACTGCGTCGGCGCCAACCTGGCCCGCCTGCAACTCGACCTCATCTTCAACGCTATCGCCGATGTGATGCCGAACCTCCGACAGGTCGCCGAACCCGTTCGGCTACGGTCGGGTTGGCTCAACGGCATCAAGAATTGGCAGGTCGCCTACGAATGACACCCCCCGCCCGGCGCGGCCGGATGCCCGCGGTCAGCGACGCGGACATCCGGCGCGTAGCCGCGGAACTCCTGGTCGCCCATGGCGCGGAGGCCCTGACCCTCCGCGCCATCGCGCGTGAACTCGGTATCACCGCCCCCGCCCTCTACCGCTACTACCCGTCCCGCGAAGACCTCCTCGCCGCCCTCCGCCGCGATATCTGCCGCCGCCTGGCCGACGACCTCGCCGCGCAGGTCGCCGAACTCCCGGACGACGGGGTGGTCCGCCTCTTCGCCATCTGCCGCGCCTTCCGCCGCTGGGCCCTGGCCCACCGCAACGAATTCACCCTGGTCTTCGCCTCCCCGGCCGAAGACGGCTCGGGCACGGTCCGCCGCTTCGACGAATCCTTCGGCCTGGTCTTCCTGGAAGCCGCCGGCAAACTACTCGCGGCCTACGACCTCGCGACTCCGCCGGTCGAATCCATCCCGGAAGCACTCCGAACGGACCTGCTCGCGTTCCAAAGTGAACTCATGGCGCTCCTCGCGGGGTCGGATCAGAAATTTCCGGCCGAGAAGTTCGACCTCGGCGTGGCATATCTGATGATGACGGTCTGGGTCCGTCTCTACGGCCACGTGACACTCGAAGTCTTCGGCAACTACCCCATGCCGGTCAGCGACCCGGACGTCCTCTTCGACGCAGTCCTCACCGACCTCGCCGCCGGCATGGGCCTCACCACGGGAGCGGCCGGATAGGTTCGGCTCCGCTATCCGAGCGACCACCCCGCCGATGCACAAGCTTCGTCCCTGTCCCGTTGCCGCACAACACCGGTATGGGCCGCATCACGGGTTGGAGGGAATGAGTTGCCCGGTCGCGTTGCCCTTGGCTGGGTGCACGGTGGTGACCGTTCTGGTCGATGGGCAGCCGCGGCGCCGGATCCTCATGCCTCGCCATAGAGCACGCGGAAATCGTCGAGGGCGCCCGTATAGAACTCATAATCCTCGACGAGCTGTGCCCGGGTGATCCGGTCCGGGTGCTCGTGCGCAAACCGCTCGCCGAGTCCGGACCAAAACACTCTTTCCGGCAGTCTCTGCGCGCCTTCGGGCAAGAACTTCATCGCCTCACCGAGGGCCTCGGCCGCGAACTGCCAATTCTGCTCGACAATGGTGCGGTCCTGATCAGGGCGGCCGGCGTAGGACATACTTGCCTCGAGTGCGCGGCTTGCGAATGTCTCGGCGACAAGGATCCACTGGCCTGCGTCGATGAGCTGAGAAATGCCGAGGCCGTATAAAGCCCCTATCTTCCAGCTGACGTCCTCGGACAGGTACGGGACTGCGACGTCACCGAATGCCGATTGCACCGTCCACGCTTCCCGCCCTTCGATCAGCGAGGTCGCGGGCGGTCCCTGCTCGGCGGCGCCAGCGGCCGCTGCCAGGAGACTCAGGTAGGTGCGAGCCTCGACCAGTGTCCGCGCAGTCAGCATCGATCCGCTCCTGTACCCGGCAGCCGCCACCCGCGACGAGTAACTCCACCGAATCAGCTTCCCCAGCTGCTGTACAGCCGGGAACCTTCACCATTTGATTATGCCCTCGGCACGGGCGATATCGGGGTCGGTTTGATGGCCTGGCCGAACACCATCGGCATCCTCATCCTGCAACAGCGGGCCCGCAGGAAGAGGTTGCTGCCACTCCGCGGTGATGGAGGAAAAGCGGGTGCGGTGGCGGAGAAGCCGGACCATGCTGGGCATGTGAGCACCGATTTCACCGTCGCTATCGAACTACCCTTTCCAGCAGGCATTCTCGCTCCACGACTTGCCGGCCTCCGTTGGCGGGGCGACGCGCCTGGTGATCCGGTGAACGCTCCCGGCGCGTGGTACCCATACCGGGAAGGATTCTCCACCCGGGTACTGACCGTCGCCTGGTCCGACGGGACCCTCGAGGTGACACTGCCCGCGGCGTCCGCACCGGAAGATCTCGACCTGGCCCTCCGGATACTGCGCACTGCGGCGCACCATGCCGGCGGCGACGTCGACACCGAATACGGCACGCTCCCGCCCGGCGAACTCGGCGACGTGTACAACGACGACTGGGCACTGCATCAGCTCGCCCTGGGCCCGTGGTCTCTGCCCGAACTCGACCAGGACGACGAACGCACGCGCGGTCGCCGCCTACTCGAACTGATGCGCCGTGTGCAGTGGCCGGACCCACGGTACGACCCCCCAGGTGTTTTCCAAGCGAGCAAGGACGAGGAGAAGTTCACCTTCGCCGTGCTGCTTTCCGAACGCGCCTGTTTGATGCCTGCCGTAGACCGAATCCTGGTCCGCGACGGCGCCGACACCGTGCTGTAACCACCGCGTGCTGCTATGGAACATCTGCCGATCGAGCACACCCAGTTGGATGATGGGAACGATCTGGTGGAATTCATTTCCGAGGAAAACTGGACCGAGGTGGTCGCAGCCGTCCGCGAACTATTGGTTCCCTAGGGGGATCATGACTGATCCCGCCAACCTCCCCACCGACGACTCAACGCGAGTGCAGGAGCTCGGCAAATGCAGCAAAGACCTGCGTCGGTTGACAAACCATGTCAAGGACATCGCGATCATGATGACCCGGCTCGAAGGCCACCTCTTCAATTGAGTCAAAATGCAAACAGATCCCGGTAGTCACGGCTCCGTTGATCTGCAAAGGCTAGTCGCCGATCTTGCAAATTTGGCCTTACTTCTCGGTCATTAGATCTATTCTGCTTCGGATTCTTCCTTGTGCAAACCTGATGCGAGATCCGCAAGCGACTCTCCGCCTGCAAGCTTCCACCGTCGCGTGCCCTGTACAGCTACAGGAGAATGCTCATACGGCGCCAAGGACCAAATGGCCTGCACCAGCCCGGTGGCAGAGTACTGCTTGCCGTCGTATGCCCATAGCAGACACTTCAGGCGGTCGTTGACCCAGGTCGCCTGAGCCCGCCGCGGATCTGCAGCAAGCCAGCGGTCTACAGCTTGACCTTTCGGTTCGGTCTCTGTATGGAAGTAGAGAGAGGTCCCGTCGTTGATAGTGCCGGCATCTACCAGCAGCGCTACGGAATTCGGTCGCCGGGACCGGCGTGCTCTCCTCGCCGGCGGACGGTAGTCCGGCAACAGTTCAGGCACTTCCCTACCGACAGCGACATCTTCCAGCACAATCTTCGCTTGGTGCCGGCAGCGCGTCTCGTCGATGAACGTACTGCTGAGGAACGAATTACGTCCGTATTCGGCATCCAAGTGGTAGATCAACCACGATGCACACTGCGATGTCCAGTCCGGCACCCGGGCCAGCACTGCTGACCAATCAGCGGCAGGGTCGTCCAGTAGATCTTGCTCGACTCGCTGAAAAACTAGATGAGAAATCAGCATTTTACCACGGCGAGTCACATCGGCAGCGCGTCCATTGAGTTGTTTACGCTCGATCGCCAGCGCATCCCCAACCGCCCGGTGTAATTCCACAGACCTCCAAATTCGATTGTTGAAGTACCAAAAATTCTCCGGCTCCTCACGGAGGGTGTCCTTAATTCCGGAGTCGATACGGGTGCGGCCGAGTGAATTCCTGACATTCTGCTCGAATAAGCGATCTGAATGCTCCTCGAACCATGTGGATACATTCTGAACCGGGACAGTCCCTTGCCAGGCTTCATATGGCGTGTCCCTACGGATCCAATTGTTCATCCAAACCGTAAACGATATAGGACTAGGTGCAACGTCTCTGCGGAGCCTCGCATGAAAGTCAGCACTTCCGAATATTTGGCAGGACAACTGTGGGCCGCTGGCGTTGGCATCCTCAGCCAATCGGTTCAAAACGTCAGCCGATGCGTCCGACAATTCTCCGGGTCCCATTACGGCGATAATCAAAGTGATATGGAGGGCGGGGTCGCCGAGGGCGTCGTCCCGCGAGCGCGGTGAGGAAGCTGCGATCCGGCAGCCGCACGGCCATCTCATCGAGGCCGACTGTGGTGGGGACGGCGTTGGTGGCTTCGATGAGTTCGGCTTCGGCCAGCACGGTCGGTTCGGCGGTGTCGCTACAGCGCGTTCCATTGCCAGGGTTTTGGGATGCGACCACGCAGGCAGGCGATCCGATGGGCGGTTTCGGCTCGTGCCGCGGGGCGGTGGTGGGACAAGCTGATGGCGAAAGCGGTCCAGCGGAGTTCTTGGATGTCGGCGTAAATGCGGAATTCGGGTGTGGTGGTCATGTCGTATCCGCCGTAGGCGTTGACGAAGGCGTGGTAGTCGTCGGTGTGGAGGCGGTTGAAGTCGGTGTGGTCGACGGCTAGCTGGATGAGGTCCCATTCGGGGCGTCCGAGGGAGACTTTGTCGAGGTCGAGGAATGTCGGTGTGCCGGTCGGGGGTAGGACAAGGTTGCCCTGCCAGGCGTCGCCGTGGATCACCGAGGTCCGGTTCACCGGCGGAAGTTGTTCGTAGCGTCGCCGGAGTTCCCTGTACTGCTGGATCAGCCACTGCCGGTCGTCACCGGTGAGGGCAGCGGCTGTGGTGATTCGTTCCTCGAGTCCGGCGAACGGCTGGTATGCGGGGAGTTCGAAGGTGGTCGGTGGGGTGAGGGTGTGCAGGCGGGCGAGGGCTGTGCCGAGTTCGGCGGGGGTGGCGGGGCGGTGGTCGGGAATGAGCTGCCACCAGGTGACAGGGTGGTCGTCGATGACGATCGGCTGCGGCAATGTGTCCACGGCTTCGACGGCCGGGATGCCGGAGCGGTTGAGCCAGTGGGAGATGCGTAGCTCGCGACGGGCGGTCTCTGTGCTGCCGGGTTTTCCGATGCGGGCGATGATTCCGCCGGCGAATTCGAAGATGGCGTGGGCTCCGGTGCGAAGCGGGGTGGCGGTGGAGGCGTCGAGGCCGGCGTGGGCGGCGGCTTGTTCGAGGATCCCGGCTGCCGAGGCGAGAGTCATGGGGTCGCCTCGAGTTCCGGTAGGCCGGCGATGGTACGGCGGAGTTCGGCGACTTCGGTGATTCTGCGGTGTGGTGTCGTGGCGGCGGCGAGACTCATGAGTTCGTCGCGGATGCGCTGGGAGTGGAAGTGTGTGGCGTCGGTGACGGCTTGCATGCCGAGGGCGGCGGCGGTGCGAGGGTCGCCGAGTTGCATGGTGAGGGTGGCCAGGCGGGTGCGGGAGAAGGTTCGTGAGCGGGGGTAGTTGTCGCCTTGGAGTCGGATGGCTTGCTGGAGGCGGGGTGCGGCCAGTTCGATTCGCCTGCGTGCGAGGGCGACGGGGATGAGGGCTTTGCCGGTGCTGCCGAGGTGTTCGGCGTCGTCGTAGTAGCACATCCAGGCGGGGTCCTCGTCGGGGTTGCGGGCGGCGAAGTGCTCGTCGGCGCGTGCGACTTCGGAAAGGGCGTCGTCGGTGCGGTCGAGTGCGGATAGGAATTGTGCGCGCAGGGTGGCGAGCATGGCGCGGGTGGTGGAGGTGAGGCGGTCGGCGCGGACCTGGGCCAGTTCGATCAGTGAAAGTGCTCCGTCGGGATTGCCGACATAGGTGGTTTTGCGGGCCATGTCGGCAAGGGTCGCGGCGCGTAGTTCCCAAGATCCTGCGGCGTCAGCGCACCAGAGGGCGAATCGGAAGCGTCGTTCGGCTTGGGTGTGGGCGGCAATGTCGAAGGCGGAGTACGCGGCGATGCCGCTGAGATTGCCGACTGCCTCGCAGAGCGCTTGCCGGGTGATGGGGGCGGCGTGGGCGCGCAGCAGCGGAGCGAAGACGCTGAGATGGTGGGCCGCGCTGTCGGTGGCTGACCCACCGCCGTGCAGGTTCTCCGCCGCGGCGGCTGCGGCGACCGCGCACCGGACCTTGTCCACGTCGGACCGTCCGACGCGGCCCACGGTCTTCGATCCTGTCAGGTAGTCGGTGGGGATGTGTTCGGGATCGAAGGGGCTGAAAAGATTGACCGCCAGCGCATCTCGACGTTCGGTGGCTTTTGTGCGGCGGGCGGCGACGAAGCCGAGTTCGGTCTCGGTGGCGTGGAGCACCGCGCACAGCGCTTGGCGGTAGTCCTTGCCGGGCCAGCGCACTGCGCCGCGTTCGTAGCGGGCGATCGTATGCGCGTCGAGTTCACAGCGTCGTCCGATGGTTCGCCACAGATGGTCGTTGACTGCTTCAGCCAGTTCGGCGCGGGTCATCGACCGCCCCGCCACGGTCGGTGACGGGGTCGCTTCCCGGCGCTGCTGCAGTTTCAGGTTCGGTGTCGGCACCTTCGCTCCCCTCGATCGGCCGCGCCCAGTCTATCGACCTGCCCGAACTCGGGAGCTGTTCACCGTGATCTGCCCCACAATCTGCCCTCCTGGAATTCCGCGCCGCCCAGAAGTCTGGAGGAACAGTTCAACGCACATACCGGACCGGACGAGACCTGATTCTCGTGCGGCGGGAGGAGAGGACGATGAAACCACTTGCCTACGGCTATTTGCGACTCGACGTCGCGGGCGAACACATACGGGAATGCGAGAGAAGGATTGAGCTGTTCGCCGATCGGCAAGGCTATGACCTGGGCATGGTGTTCCACGAACGCACCTACGGGCGGGCGGGGCTGGATGCGCTGATCGCGGAGCTGATACGCGCGCAATGTCGCAATGTCGTGGTACCCGAGCTCGAGCATTTGACCCGGCGAGCCGCCCTCCGGCAGGCGGTGGAGACACGGCTCTGGTGTGAGGCCGGCGCGGGCGTGCTGGTTGCTGAGGCATCGCCCGGGGTGCGGGATCGGGAATTGACAGGAGCGATCCGATGACTGCGCTCGACTGTGCCACCGTGCAGGGGCACCCGGATGTTCCGACAAGTGCAGGCGAGTTCACCGTTCGCCCAGTAGCTCTCGTGCCGCGACGGCGTGTTCCGCTGCGTGTGGGCGTGATCGGGTTGGGTAGGCAGGCGCTCGAGGATCATCTGCCCGGGCTGGCATCCTGCGAGACTGCCGAACTGGTGGCGGTGTGCGATGAGGATCCCGAGATCGTGCGCGAACACCAGTACCGGTGCCGGGTCCCCGGGTACACCGACTTCACCGCCATGCTGGGCTCGGAGCAGTTGGATCTGGTTGTGGTGTGCGTTCCGCACTGCGTCGGCCGCCGGGTGATCGAAGCCGCGGCCGAGCACCGTGTCCACGTGCTGAAGGAGAAACCGTTCGCCACGTCACTGACCGAGGCTCGGGAGCTGGCGCGGCTGTGCGAGGACGCCGGGATCGAGCTGATGGTTACCTTGCAACGGCGCTTCAACCCGATCTACACGAGCTTTCCGCAGTTGGCCGACCAGGTCGGGACGCCATTCGTAATCGACGCCCGCTACACCTTGCACACCGCTGACCCCTCTGACGGGTGGCGCGGCGACATCGCCACCGCCGGCGGCGGCTGCCTGATCGACATGGGCTACCACGTCATCGACCTGATCCTGTGGTATTTCGGTCTGCCCGACCGGATTACGGCGGACCTGTCGGTCGATGCCCGCCCGGACCGAGAATACGACGCCGAAGACACCGCACTGGTGCACTTCTCCTACGACTCCGGACTCTACGGGTCGATTCTGCTGTCCCGTTTCATCGGACCCAAGGCCGAGGAGCTGCGACTGGTCGGCTCCAAAGGCATGGTCCATCTCGAACGCGGCCGCATCCGCCGCCTCACCAATGACGGCGAAGTCGTCGAATCCCTGTTCCGGGAACAGGCCTGGCCCTCGGCCGCGACCACACAGATCGACTACTTCCGCCGGGTGATCGACGGTGAACGCCCCAACCTCAGCGGACCCCGGCAACACCTGGGCCACCTGAGATTCGTCACCGCCTGCTATCAAGCCGCCCGCACTCACACCACCGTCGACCCCAAGGAGCTCCGGTGAACTCGCCCCTCGCTTTGCTCGGCGGCACTCCCGCCGTCAGCGACCCGCCCCCGCACTTCCAGTGGCCGCCGACCGACCACCTCACCCGCAAAGCTGTACTGGACCAACTCGGCGACGCCATCTCCATCTACGACCGCTCCGGCGTCATCGCCGACCTCGAAGACGCTCTCGCCGCCTACTTCGGCAGCCGATACGCCGTGCTCACCAGTTCCGGCACCGCAGCCCTCTACTCGTTGTATGCCGCCTGCGGGCTGCGTCCGGGCGATGAAGTCATCGTGCCCGCCTACACTTTCTTCGCCACCGCGACCCCTCTGCTACACCTGGGCGTCATCCCGGTCCTGGCCGACTGCGACGACACCGGCAATCTCGACCCATGCGAACTTCCCCAGCGCATCACAGAGAAGACCAAAGCCGTTGTTGTCACGCACATGTGGGGGATGCCCGCCCAGATGCGCAGCCTCGCCGGTCTAGCCGAGGTCTACGGGCTGCAGCTCCTCGAAGACGGCTCGCACGCCCACGGCGCCACCATCGCAGGCCGCAAGGTCGGCACCTTCGGCCGCGCCGCCGCCTTCAGCATGAACGGGCCCAAACCGCTCTCGGCCGGCGAAGGCGGATTCGTCCTTACCGACGACGACAACCTCTACTACCGTCTGCTCCTGCACGGCCAATACAACAAACGCTGCCGCAACGAAATCCCCGAACACCACTCCCTGCACCGCTACGCGGTCACCGGCATGGGCCTCAAACACCGCATCCACCCGCTGGCCGCCGCCATCGCACTCGACCAACTCGGCCATCTCGACGACTACCTGACCGGTCGCAACCGGATCGCAGCCCACATCGCCGACCGCCTCGACGGCTTACCCGGGATAGTCGCACCCCGGTCCGGCCCCGAGACCCGGCCCTCCTGGTACGGGATGGCTCTGGAATACCGGCCCGAGGAACTCGGCGGAATCCCCGTCGAACGCATCCACCAAGCGCTACTCGCCGAAGGCTGCCGGGAAATCGACCGGCCGGGTTCCACCTGTCCGCTCAACCTGCTGGAACTGTTCCGGACACCCGGTACCCTCTTCCCTGAATACGCTGGCGAATTCGCCTACCGTCCAGGAGAGTTTCCGCGCGCCGAACGCCTGCACCACCGCACCCTCGAGCTCCCGGTGTGGCACCGCGAACACGACCTCCCCCTCGTCGACCGCTACCTCGACGCCATCGAAAATGTCATCCACCACGCCGACCACCTGAAAGGGTGAACCTATGACGAGCCATCTCGACCACCTCACCACCGAAGCCGAACGCGACGGCGTCCAGCAACTCGTCGTCGGCGCGGTCGTCGAACACGACGGATGTATCCTTCTGCTGCGCCGCCCCGGGAACGACTTCATGGGCGGCATCTGGGAACTGCCCAGCGGCAAAGTCGAACCCGGCGAAAACCTCGACGAAGCCCTCGCCCGCGAAGTCGAAGAGGAAACCGGCCTCCAGGTCACCGGCATCGGCCGTTACATCGACAGCTTCGACTACCGCTCCGGCAGCGGTAAACGCAGCCGCCAATTCAACTTCACCGTGCACTGCACCGCCTTCGAACCTGTACGGCTCACCGAACATGACGCGTACACCTGGACCCCACCCACCGAAGAACCCCCCGTGACCGACGCCGTCAAACAGACTCTCACTGCGTATCGAAGGGCCGACTGAACACGTGATTATTGCGGACGCGACGACACCGGAGCTCCGTATATTTGCGAACACGACGCCAGAGCTGCTGTCGTACGGGCTTCCAGCATGCCGAAGCAATGCGGCCCTGGTCACCGACCTGGCCGCGCTTGTCACCCCGATGCAGCTCTACCCACGGGGTTTTCGCTGGCCGGCGATCGAATCCGGAAATAGCGGATGTCGGTCTGGGGTTACTGTCCCGCATGTCGACCTCGAGGCCGCTCTACTCGACCCGGGCGATTCTGACTATGTGCAGGCGGCTGCCGACTTCGCCGGGGTAGCGGCTCGAGGTGATGGTGACCGGCTGCCATCCGCTGGGGTTGTGGGCGCGGATGCGGGCGGGGGTGACGGCCTTTGTGCCGGGGAGGCCGGACTGCAGCATGATCGCCGATTTGGCGACCGCGGCCCAGTCGTCGCGGTGGATGAGTTCGGCGTCGCCTTCGCGTTGCCAGTCGATCCAGGTGGGGACGTGGCCGATCCACTGGGCGATGAGCGGGGCGCCGGTGGGTGGGAAGGCGAGTAATGCGGCGGCCGGGGTTTCGGGGCCGGGTTCGTCGGTGAGGCCGAGGGCTTCGTGGGGGCCGAGGGCCGCCGGTTCGACGTCGGAGACATCGTGGGTGAGGCCGCGGAGCCCGGCTCGTTCCAGGTCCGTGCGGCCGCGGGCGAAGATCTGCCAGTTCATCAAATGGCCGTTGTCGTGCAGTACCACGATGTTCGAGGTGAACTGGGCGTCGGGCTCGGGGTTGGTGCCGAGGGCTATCAACGCGGTGGCGTCGTCGAATTTCACCACCTTGCGGAAGAATTCACCCGGTGAGCGCACGCGTTTGAAGCCGTCGGCGTCGTCGGTGCTCATCATCCAGGATTCGAGACGCTGCTGGACCTGTAATTCGCCGGCGTACCAGCCGATTCCGGCTGCGGGGCGGTGGGCGGGAATCGGTTCGTCGGGTGCGCCGACCCAGAGGTGCAGGGCGTATACGTCGTCTTCCGGGCCGAGGACGGGGAGGGCGCGCACGCGGCGGTGACCGCCGCGGCCCGAGACGACCTGGTCGACTTCGGAACCGGACTGGCGGACCCAGTCGGCCAGGTCGGCGGCGTCCACACCCTCGTTGCGTTGCAGGGAACGCAGGGAGACCCAGTCACGGCGTTCGCCGTCCTTGGCGACGATGGTCATCGGGGTATCCAGTGGCCCCAGCGCCTCGATGAGAAACCATGACATCGGAAGGCGTCTACCTTTCCGGAACGGTGGCCGTCGAGCGGCCACGGGCGATCAACTCGAAGGGTTCGGGGCGCAGGGTGCCCCGCTCCTGGAGAGCCAGTGGTGCGTCGGAGGAGCTGTGCAGGTCGAAGGCGTGTACCAGCCGGCCGAGCAGGAGCGTTGCCTCGTGCAGGGCGAACGCGCGGCCGATGCAGGAACGGGGACCTGTGCCCCACGGCTGGAAGAACCGATCGGGGAAGGCGCGCAGAGCGGCGGTATCGAAGCGATCGGGGTCGAAGTCGCCGGCTGCCGGACCCCAGACCTCCGGGTCGCGGTGGGCGGCCAGTGCCAGCACGAAGACGGCGCGGCCGGCCGGAATCCGGTAACCGCCGAGGTTCTGGTCGGCGCGCGCGATCCGGAAATAGCCGGGCGCGGGCGGGCAGAGACGCAGGCATTCGTTCAGGAATTGGCGTGTGAATCGCATCCTGGTCACGGAGTCGTAGTCGAGGCTTGCCGCCTGCAGGGGCATTTCGGCTCGTACGCGCTCCTGATAGGAGGAGTTCCGCGCCAGGTGGTACAGGGCGACTTCGAGGAGCGCCGCGGTGGTCTCGTGCCCGGCGATCAGGAACGTGAGTGTCTGGTCGCGCACGTTGGCGGTCGGCAGGCGTGTCCCGGTCTCCGGATCGACAGCGGTCAGCATCAAATCCAGCAAATTGGTCGGTTCGCCGTCGTTCGCGACCTGCCGGCCCGCTATCAGTTCGTCGACATACTGCTGCAGTGAGGCGATATCGCGCCGCACACTCGAAGCGCGCAGGGCTTCGCGGAGGTGGCCGAGGATCGGCACATCGTTGGTGGATTCCGAGGCCCACTGCAGGGTGCGGCCGAGTTCTCGCACGAAACGGTGGGAATCGCTGCCGTCGCCGGTGGAATCGAGCAACCGCAGGTTGCGTCCGAACCCGGCTCGGGCGATCACCTCGAGGGTGGCGCGAGTCATCGCCGAATGGACTGCCACCGACCCGCCAGCGGCCGAGGTCCACTCCGCCACCAGATCATCGGCCACCGAGGACATCGCGTCGTGGTAGGTGCGCATCGCGGCCTGCGCGAAACCCGGGGTGAGAATACGCCGGGCCTGTCCCCAGAGCGGATCCTTGGAGCTCGCGGTGAACATCCCGTGTGGTGCCATCGGGCGCAGCTTCGCCAGCGGGCCCAGAAGCACACGGCCCCAATTTGTTTCGTCATTGCACTGGGCTGCCAGTCGGCCCCCGGCCACGATGATCAACTGGGTGCCGAGCAGTTTGCGCGCGAAGATCGGGCCCAGTCCGCCCTGGGCGAGTTTCAGCTCGTGCTGCGTCGGGCGGTGCCGGTCCACGCTGGCCACGTCCCCGATGATCGGTAACCGGCCCGGCGGATGTGGCAGCGCGTCCACGGGCAGCGTGGCGCTGAACGATTCCATGCGACCACTCAAACATGTCTGCCGACTGCTCGCCATGTCGCATGCTCCGGCGATCGCTGTGCTGGTTGCGTCGTGCCACACGCTTGTGTTTAGCTGTGGCCAAGTCGGGCGGCTCATTCCCCTGGCTGGACGTTTGACAGCTCGCATCTGCCGCGTATTCCGAGTACCCGGCTGTCTGCTGAGCAACTAACACGACCAGCAGATAGGGCGGCAATGCACGACGAATGGGCCGAGACGGTCCGAGATTCCCGGCCGTACCCGGCATACGGTCTTCACGGTCCGACGTCTTGTGGACAGCGCGAGGTTCCCCGCCCGGTGAGGCCGATCAGAGGGCCGCCGGTTCGCTTCGGTTACAGCCAGAGCCTATCTTCGTGTGGCGGAGAATTGCCTGGCAGATTTCCGAACCCTTGACCTTCCGCAGGTCGTCGGGGACAGCCGCACGGTTGGCGGGCCGGATTCGGAGGGGAACTCCGGCCCTGGCTCAGCCGCGGTTCATCGAAACACGGACTCGGTCACGCCTCCCGGACGAGTCCTATCGGCATGCCCCTGACGGCGGGGAGTTAAGATCAGTGGCCGTATCACCTGTGCGGCACCGAATGTGTCGGTGCCGGGCTGCTCGACTTCGTGAGAGACCGATCGAGACCGGACAGGGAATCCATGACCACATTTCGCACTGTGCGTGTTGCGTTGTTCGCTGTGATCGTTGCGTTGACCGCGGCGCTGGGGGGCGCGATTCCCGCGGCTGCCCAATCGTTGCCGACCGTGGTGCTGGTGCACGGGGCGTTCGCCGACCCCACCGGCTGGGATGGTGTCGCGGCGCGCCTGCGCGCACAGGGGCACCGAGTGTTGACCCCGGACAATCCGCTGCGTGGGCCCGCGCGCGATGCGGCGGCCGTTCAGGCGGTTCTCGACACCGTGGAGGGCCCGGTGGTGCTGGTGGGGCACTCCTACGGCGGATTCGTGATCAGTAACGTGCACGATCCCGATGTCGTGTCGATGGTGTACGTCGCGGCGTTCGCGCCGGTCCAGGGTGAGATCGCCCAGCTGGCGCTGGATCCGATCCGGTTCCCGGGGAGTCGGCTGCTTCCGCCGGCGCTGCAGGTGAAGCTGGTGGACGATCCGCAGGGGCCGATGGGCCGCAACCTCGACGGCTATATCGCGCCCGACCGCTTCCACGACGTGTTCGCGCAGGACGTCGATACCGCCACGGCCGATCAGATGCTCGCCCACCAGAAGTCGATCGCCGTCGCCGCGAACCTGGAGCCGTCCGGTGCACCGTCCTGGGCGGGAGTTCCGACCTGGTATCTGGTGTCGGGTCAGGACCGGGTGATTCCGCCCTCGTCGCAGCGGTTCATGGCGAACCGGATGGGCGCGCAGACCACGGAACTCGACTCCGCGCACGCGTCGCCGGTATCGCATCCCGACGAGGTCGCGGCCGCGATTACGACCGCCGCCGGCTGATCAGAGCAGTCCGTCGAGGACGGTGGGGGCCAGGCCGAGGGCGGTGGTCATGCCGATGCCGGAGGTCACCGAGACGACCCGGATACCGGGCGCGGGGGTGGCGACCAGGAAATCGGTTTGGGGTGAGTCGGCGTAGATGCCGCGCCAGCGGCGGCGGACGGTGAGGTTCTCGACGCCGAAGAGGCGGGCGCCTTCACGGCGGAGCAGGCCGGTGACCGATTCCTCGTCGAACGGGAGGTGGGTGCGGCTGTAGTGGTGGGTGTCGCCGAGGACGACGGCGCCGTCGGGACGCTGGGTGAGCATGAGGTTCATGACCGCGTCCAGCGTTTCGGGGGCGCGCGCGGTGATTTCGCGGCGCACCTCGGCCGCGGCGGAGGTGGCGGCGAGGCCGCCGTAGCGGAGCATCGAATAGCCGGTGAGCACGGCGGGGTCGATGCGGACGTCGCCGGGCGGGTCGACCTCCAGCATGTGCAGTTTGCAGCGGCGGACGTCGTATTCCTCGGCGAGGGCGGGGAAGAGTCGGTCTACGTCGTGGCCGGAGGCGTGCACGATCGCGGTGGCGGACAGGTCGCCGCGGGCGGTGTGGACGGCACCGGGGGAGAGGGCGCCGGCGTGGGTGTGCCAGGCGAAGTCGACGCCGTTCGCCGCGAGCCAGGCCGCCAGTGCGGGGATCGCCGCGCGGGGATCGACCCGCAGGTCCAGCGGCAGATGCGCGCCGCCGACGATTTCGCTGCCGGGGTGGGCGGCGGGGAACGATTTCTCGACGGCGGCGCGGTCGAGCAGGACGACCTGCTCGCGGCCGCGGGCGGCGGCGAATTCCTCGAGGACCCCCATTTCCGCGGTGCTGCGGGCGACGACGAGCGTGCCGGCGCGCACGATCTCGAACCCGGCCTTCTCGGACAGCTGTAACCATTTCTCGCGGGCGGCCAAGGCGTAGTCGAGGACGGTGCCGGCCTGGGGGGTGACGCAGAGGTGCCCGAAGTTGCGGATGGACGCGCCCACGGCGCGGGCGTCACGTTCCACGACCGCGACCCGCATACCCCGCTCCACCGCATCGACGGCGTGGGCGAGGCCCACGATTCCGGCACCGACGACGGCGAGATCGACGGGGTCGGCAGGCAGGGTTGCGGACGTGGACGAGGTAGCTGTCATGCCGGGAATACTCGCAAGGCCGGCCGCGCAAGTTCAAGCCGCGTGAGCAACTTGTCTATATAAGTTCACCGATAGTTTGACGAGGTCGCCGCAGTTCGAATCGAATCGTGGTGACCGATTGCGTATGCTTGTCCGGTCAAGTTCGGCCGGTGCATAGAAACGCGGATCAGGGGGACGATGTGGCCACACCGCTGCACGGCAGGGTTTCCGCCGCGCTCAGGGAGCGGATCCGGCGCGGTGAACTCCCGCCCGGCGCGTCGCTGCCCTCGGAAGCGCGGTTGTGCGCGGAGTTCGGCGCGTCCCGGGGCACCGTCCGTACCGCGCTGGCGACCCTGCGGCACGAAGGGCTCATCGCGGTCGGTCAGGGCCGCCCGCCGGTGGTGCGCGATACCGCGCTCGGGCAACCGTTCGAAAGCCTGCTGTCGTTCACCGCCTGGGCGCAGCGGATCAGTAGAACGCCGGGGCAGCGCACCGTGGAGATCGCGCGCCGTGGTGCGGGTGCGGCGGCGGCCGCGGCGCTGGGAATCGAGGAGGGCACGCCCGTGGTCGAGGTACTGCGGGTGCGGTCGCTCGACGGTGAGCCGGTGATGCTCGAACGCGCCGCGTTCGTGGAGCCCGTCGGGCGGCTGCTGTTCGATTTCGACCCGGACGCCGCATCGATCTACGCGTACCTCGCCCGGCAGGGTGTCGACCTGCATTCCGCGCGGCACACCATCGACGCGCTCGCCGCCGACACACTCGATGCGGAACTGCTGGGCATCACCGCCGGTGCCCCGCTGCTGCGGGAACGCCGCCGGACCTCGACGGCGGCCGGTGAACCGGTCGAATACGGCGACGACCGCTACCGGCCGGACCGGGTCACCTTCACCATCGACAACACCCGTCCTCCCGACTCGGGTATCGCCCATGATCTGCGAGTCCGCAAGCAGGCGGAATAAGTGCTGTATCCACCGCCGCCGGGTGGGTCGATGCCCGGGGGATCAGCCGGTGGAGCGGCCATAGTCTCCGTACAAGCGGCTTCTTACGGTTCGGTGCGCCGGACTATCGGTAGGCGGCAGGAACTCCGGCAGCGTTTGTGCGGCCCCGGATGGCGCCGCACACTTGCCCCCGGTAGGCCGAAAAACCCAGGGAGGCAACATGTCCGAGCCGCTGATCCAGCTTCCGACTCCCGGTGAGTCCATTCCCGAAACCTACGACCGCATCGCGCGCGCCGGCGAGGTGGTTCCGATCGAACTGCTCGGTGGTGTGCGTGCGTGGCTCGCCGTCAGTCATCGCGCGGTACAGGAAGTACTCGACGACAAGATTTTCGCCAAGCACCCCTCGCATTGCCCGGCCCTGCGGGACGGCACGATTCCCGCGGATTGGCCGCTGCGGGCGCTCACAGACGCCGAACATATGCTCAACCAGGACGGCGCCGAACACCGCCGGCTGCGCCAGACGATCAACAAGGCGTTCACTCCCGCCCGGATCGCGGCCATGGAACCCCGCATCCAGCAGATCGCCGACGAGCTGATCGCTGCCTTCCCGGCCGGAGACGAGATCGATCTGGTCGCGAATTACACCACGCCGCTGCCCGTCCGGGTGATCTGCGATCTGTTCGGTGTGCCCGTCGCCGATCAGCCGCGGCTGAAGAACTGGACGCTGACCATCGTGTCGGCCACCAGCACCGGCGAGGAAACGCAGGCGGCGATGGCGGCGATGAGCGGCTATTTCGTCGAACTGCTGCACAGCAAACGCGCCGCACCGGGCGACGACCTCACCTCGGCGTTGCTGGCCGCCAACGACGCGAACGAACTGACCGAAGAAGAACTGATCGGCGTGCTGTGGCTGGTGATCGTCGCCGGGCACGAAACCACGGTGCATCTGCTCGGCAACGCCGTGGTCGCGCTGCGGCAGTTCCCCGAACAGCTCGCCCGTGCCCGGGCCGGGAACCGCTGGGCCGATGTGGTGGAGGAGGCGCTGCGCTACCGGTCCTCGGTGGTGGGCGCGCTGATGCGTTATCCGGTCACCGATGTGACCGTCGCCGGTGTCGAGATCCCGGCCGGCAGCCCGACGCTGTGGTACGGGCGGGTCGGGCTGGATCCGGAACGGAATCCGGACGCCGATACCTTCGATATCGACCACGACCACAAGGATCAGCTGGGTTTCGGTCGCGGACCGCATTTCTGCCTGGGTGCGCCGCTGGCGCGGCTGGAGAGCCGGATCGCGCTGGCCACACTGTTCGCCCGCTACCCCGAGCTGGATCTGGCGGTGGAGCCGAAGGATATCGAGTACACGATGCAGATCAGTACCGTCGGCCCGGTCGAGCTGCCGGTGCGGCTGGGGCCCGCGGCGTAACGTGACGGATCACGCCCGCCCGGCGGTGATTTCGGCGCGGCGGAGCTGCCGGAACTCCCGGGGTGTCTGGCCGAATCGTTCCTTGAACGCGGCGGAGAACCAGGCGGGCGTGAAACCGCAGCGGGTCGCGAGATCGGCGATGGTCGTGGGGGGGGGGGGGGGGGGGGGGGGGGGGGGGGGGCCCCCCCGCCCGCCCCGGCCCCGGCGGGCGCCGGCCCGGGGGGGGGGGGGGGGGGGGAGGACACCCCCGCGCGGGGGGGACGCGCCCCCCCCCCCCCCCCCC
>NZ_JARWPM010000349.1 GCF_029869215.1 Nocardia carnea | reverse complement strand
GCAGGTCCATTCCGGTCACGCCGGGCCCACGCCGAGTCCGGCCGGGGCGCCGGGGGCCCGCCCGCGGGGCCCCCCCCTGGGGCGCCCCCGCACGTATTCCGCACCCGCCTCCCCGGGGGGGGGCTGCGTACCCGCTTTGTCCCGCCCCGCCCGATCAACCCGGCACGATTCCCGCATCCCCGCCCACTCCGCAGGCACCCGCGCCGGAAACAGCTCCACCTCAGGGCAATCCGGACACCGCGGAACGTCCGGCACCGGAATCCGAGCGGACCGAACCACAACCGCCGCGCCCGACCGAACAATCGGACCCCCCGCCCGCACCGCCGGCAGCTCCCTCACCGCCGGAATCACCGGAACCCGTCGAACCCCCGGCACACGGGCACCCACCGGCCGCGGCCGGGCCTGCGCCGAACCCGGCCGGAGTCCCCCTGTCCGACCCGGCCGGCCAGCCGGGCATCACCGGCCCGGTGCCCGGTCAACGCGCGCCCGACCAGCCGGGAGTCATCCCCCCGCAGCCCTGAACCGCCACGGGCACGCCTCTGCACAGCCCGGTGTAGCCGGTCCATACGTTCACGAACAGCCCGGGGACCACGTCCGGTACGGTGTCGGCGGCACGCAGTAGGCTCACGGCAACAAGGCCGTATCGAGCGGCCGGGGACGAGTTCGGGGAGGATCATGGGCAAGTATTTCAACACTGCCGGGCCGTGCTACCCGCAGATGCACTACATGCTGCCCGCTCTCGAGCGCCTACCCGATGCCCGCCGGATGATCGACCGCGGCCAATACTTCGTACTGCACGCACCCCGGCAAACCGGTAAAACCACCAGCCTCGCCGATCTGGCCCGTCAGCTCACCGCCGAAGGAACCTACCTCGCCCTGCATTTCTCCTGCGAAGCCGCGAGTACCTTCGCCCAGGACGTCGGTGCCACCGAGCAAGCTCTTCTCGGCCGGATCCACGCCGCCGGGCTGGCCGCCCACCTCCCACCCGACCTGATGCCCCCCAACCCGTGGCCCGACGCCCCACTCGGTACCGCACTGTCGGCCGGCCTGGCTGCCTGGGTCGTGCAATGCCCGCGCCCGCTGGTCCTCTTCTTCGATGAAATCGACTCCCTGCGCGACGATGCCCTGATCAACATCCTCCGGCAACTTCGCGATGGCTACACCACCGACCGGAACGGATTCGTACACTCCATCGCCCTCTGTGGACTGCGTGATGTCCGCGAGTACAAAGCCGCGTCCGGGGGTGATCCGAATCGGCTCGGCAGCGCGAGCCCGTTCAATATCAAGGTCAAGTCCGTGCGACTGGGTGATTTCACCCGCGACGAAGTGATTTCGCTCTATTCCCAGCACACAGTGGAAACCGGCCAGGAATTCAGTCCCCCCGCCCTCGACCTGGCCTACCACTACACACAGGGCCAGCCGTGGCTCGTGAACGCCCTGGCCGCCGAGGTGATCGATGAGATGCGGATCGAGTCCACCATCACCGACGACCATATCGACCAGGCCAAAGAACGGCTGATCGTCGCCCGTGCCACCCACTTGGATTCCCTGGTCGACAAACTCACCGAACGCCGGGTACGCCGGGTGATCGAACCCCTCATCGCCGGGCAGAATGTGGACAGCGATCTGGAGTTCAACGACGCGGTCTCCTATGCCCGCGATCTCGGTCTCGTCGCCCGGACGAAACCGGTGCGCATAGCGAATCCGATCTACAACGAGGTCATCGTCCGGGTACTCGGTTCGGGTATCGAGGAGAACATCACCGCCGAACCCCACCAGTTCCGGCTCCCCGACGGCCGCCTCGACATCCCCCGCCTCCTCACCGAATTCGCCGCCTTCTGGAAACTACACGGCGAAATCCTGGCCGGCGACCAGCGCTACCACGAAGTCGCCCCGCAACTCGTTCTCATGGCCTTCCTGCACCGCATCGTCAACGGCGGCGGCTATATCGACCGCGAATACGGCGTCGGCCGCGGCCGCATCGACCTACTCATCCGTCAGCCCTACACCGACGACACCGGCCACCGCGCCGAACAACGCGAAGCCTTCGAACTGAAGGTCTGGGCGGACAAACAGAAGGATCCCCTCGAACAAGGGCTGGCCCAACTCGACAGCTACCTCGACCGCATCGACCTACCCACCGGCATCCTCGTAATCTTCGACCGGCGCAAGGAAGCCGCCCCGATCACCGAACGCACCCGGTTCAGCGAAACAACATCTCCGGCCGGCCGCACCCTCACCCTTCTCCGAGCCTGACGACACGCCTCGCCGAGCCGGTCGGGGCATTCCCGATTCCGACCAGGGCGAACGGTGACGCACCCGCCCCGGCTCACTGCTTGAGCCCGACACCACCTGTCATGAAGCGCACACCGATGGTGGTGGCGTCGGTGACGATCTCGTCCGGCCGCCACAGCGGCAGCGGCACGATACCCGGTGGGAGGATTTCCAGCCCGTCGAAGTACTCCGCCAGCTCCGCGGGCGTACGTACGCGGCCGGTACCCAGCTGCGACAACAGCACCTCTTCGAGCTCCGCGCTTTCCCGGGAATCGCTGAGCCGGGTGAAGTTGGTGATGAAGAAATAGGAACCCGGCGGGACCGCGGCACGTAACGTTGCGACGATCCCCTTCGGATCCTCCTCGTCGAGCAGGTGGTGCAGAATCCCGACGAGCATCACACACACCGGCTTGCCGAAGTCGATCAGCTCCCGCACATCCGGATGCCCGAGTACCTCCTCGGGCTTGCGGATATCCGCGGTCACCACGCGGGTATTGGGGTTGGTTTCCAGATGGACACGCCCGTAGGCGAGGACGATCGGATCGATATCGACATAGACGACCTTCGCGTCCGGATTCGCCTCCTGGGCAACCTCATGCGTATTGCGCGCAGTCGGCAGACCGGATCCGAGATCGAGAAACTGAGTGATCCCCTTGTCCGCGGCGAGATGACGCACCACCCGGTGCAGGATCGCACGGTTGTGCAGCGCGATCTCTTTCAGCTCCGGCATGACGGCGAGACTCGCCTCCGCCACCTGGCGGTCGATCCGGTAGTTGTCCTTGCCGTTCAGCATCACGTCGTATACGCGCGCGGCCGTCGGCTGACCGTCGTCGTACAGGTCGATCTCGGATCGTCCGATATCTTCGGGGCCCATCGACAACCTCTCATCACACCGAGCAATAGCGGCCGCCAGCATAGTCACACCAAAGCCGGTGAGCCACAGGTCCGTGACCGCACGGTAACCGAAATAGGACGGACAGCAAGCTTTTTCGAGACCTCGCGCACACCGTCCGCCGAGTTCCGCGGCAACCGAGCAGGGGCAAGGCCACGGCACCGGCCGCCGGTACGGCCTCTCCGCGGAGGAGATAAGGTCAGCCGAAGCCGGGGATTGCGGAACCGGTGGTGGCTTGGGAACGCGGGGAGGCTCCGGCGACGGCCGAATGCGGCTATATCGCCACGCACCCGGGAGTTGTTCATCCGAGGTCTGGGAAGTCCTGTACCCAGTGGAATCGGTCATGGTTCAGCGGGAAGGTTCCGGGATCGACCGCACTCAATTCGACCCGGGTCGGCCGGCCGTCGAGTATCCCTTCCAGGTGCAGGTGTTCCGGGTCGGGTCGCGCATAGGTGAACGTGGTCGCCTCTTCCGTCCCGGGCGCGGTGGCGACGGTGAGGGTCCGGGCGGCCGGGTCCAGTTGCGCCGGGGCGTCCAGCAATCGGCCGTCCATTGCCTGAATGGTCGCCAGGCCGTCGTATTCGAGTACGAGGCGCTGCCAGCGGGTTTCGTCGGTCAGCAGCGGTGGTACCGGTCGCCCGTCGACGCGGAACTCGGTGACCTCCCACAAGCCGTAGAGTTCGGGTTTCGGTGCACCGCCGCCGTATTCGTGCCAGCTGGTCCAGCCGATCACCACCGACCCCGCCACCAGCCAGATACCGATCGCCGCCTGCGCCCACAGTGCGAATCGGTTCGCCCGGGCCGTGCCGAACAGCGCCGGCTGGACCGCGGGGTCGGCGCGGCGGGCCAGCAGGAAGAAGTCGGCGAAGCGGCGAGCCTGTGGGGCGAGCAGGAGCAATGAGAACACCAGCAGGTGGAAGGACAGGATTTTGACCGGCACGTCGAAGGTCATGTTCAGCACGAAGACCTGCGCCATGCTCACCACGCTCAGCATCGCGCCCAGTGTGGCCGTGCGCGGTAGCAGCAGCAGTAGTCCGGCCGCGAGTTCCGCGACACCGAGCAGGATTTCGTACACCGGCGAACTGCCGACCTGTAACCACAGCACGGACATCGGCGAGAGTTGCCCGTAGGGCTGGATCAGGGCCGAGAGGGGTGGTGGCGGCATCTGGGTCGGTAGTGCCTTGGCGATACCGTAGAACAGCATCTGCCCGGCGAGGCAGAATCGCAGCCCGGTCAGGAACCAGGCGGCGCAGCGCGGATAGGCGGCGCGGCGGCGGTCGAGTACCGACCAGACGAGCGTCACCGCGCCGGCCACCACCGCGATACAGAACAGCATCACCCAGATGGCGGCCTGATCACCGCTGCCGGAGTTCTGCCGGAATACCGCCTCAGCACCGAATACCGTCCGCCCGACCCACTCCAGTACGGGCGCGACCTGCAGCAGTGGCCAGATCGGCGCATCATCGGGAAGCCATTCGCTCAATGCCGCGGCGAACACGAAGAGGATCTGCCCGATCAGTACGCAGAACAGAACCGTGTAGACCACACCGAAGCGGAACCCCACCCGCGCGATCCACGACCAGCGGGCCGGCGCCGCGTCCGAGGCGGGTCCGGCGGGGCTCGTGCCGGTTCCGGCGCCTGCTGTGTCGATCGCACTCATACCGAACCACCCTCACTGCCCTACCCACCACCGGGACTACGGCCTGCCGCACAGGCTCATCGTCGAACCTAGGCCAGAGCAGGCCGCGGGCGCCTCCGTGACAACCCCGATCCCGCATCCTCCGAAGGCACGATGTGCCCCGCGCTAGGTCCGGGTTCCCACACCGATCAGGGTGGTGGCGTCGAGTTCCTGTATTCCGGCGGCGTCGAGCGAGGCGAGGTAGGTATCGCGGACCGCGGCGGCCTGCGCCTCGTCGAGGCCTGCGACGGCTCCGGCGTAGCCGGAACCGGTGACGAGCAGCCAGGCGATTTCCGGTGTCAGCGCCAGCCGGAGTTCGTGCTCGGTGACGGTGACGTCGGTGAGACCCCGTTCGCCCAGCCAGGTGCGGAAAGCGTCCGGCAGGTTGAGCTGATCGACGAGATGCGGTGGGCGCGGAGGCGGCGGGGTGGTGCCGGTGACCGCGGCGACCGACGACGCGAGATGCTTACCCGCGGTTTCGATCGCGCCGCGCCGCCAGATCGTGAAGCCGGCCCGCCCGCCGGGCCGGGCCCGGCCGATCAGGTGGTCGGTTCCGGTGGTCATATCGGGGAAGAAGAAGATTCCGAGCACGGCTTGGACCACGTCGTAGCCGTCGTGCGGCCACGCGGTGGCATCACCGACATGCGGGTGCAACTGGGGCCGGCCGGCTGCCCGCCGGCGCAGGACATCGATCAGGCCTTCGGACAAATCCACGGCATCGACGAGGCCGGCCGGCCCGACGCGTTCCGCGGTGGGCAGCGCCGACGCGCCGGTACCGCAGCACGCGTCGAGCACCCGTTCGCCAGGGGCCGGGGCCGTACGCGCGACGGTGGCGGCGGCTATCGGCTCCCACAGATATTCGCCCAGGCGGTCGAAATCGGCGGCGGCGCTGTCGAAAGCCCGCGTGGAGCGGTCGTTGGTGGACATACCCATAAAGATAATGGTTTTCAATAGTATCGGCCATGGCTTCGGGGAACCGGCCCCGGGCACGACACGGCCACAGATCGGTTCGAGCCGGAGTCAGGCCGTGCCGGCCGCCGATGAGGCGCGTGATGCGCCGGGGCCGTCCGGAACCTCGCAGACCAGTGCGCGGATCTGCTCCGGTGTGCGATCGGCGACCCATTGCGCGGCAAGATCGTATCCGCGATCGAACAGGTCTCCGGGTGGGGCGGTCGGTTTACCCAGCGCCGCGCCGTAGGGCATCCCGGCGAAAATCGTTCGTTCCCGCACCCGCGCGTTCCGGTACGGCCGCGGGCGGTGCCGGATCATCGGCAGGCCGGACGCCAGCAGCGGGAACAGCAGTCCCCCGCGGCTGTCGTGCGGTTCCGGCCCGTACAGGTCGAGGATCACCGACGGGTGCGGATCGAATATCTCGTGCGGTACCCGGTATTCGCAGCCACCGTCGAAGAGGCCGGGGTGACCGACGGCGGCGGGAAGGGCGCCGGGAATACGAGTTGCCGCGACGAGGGCATCCGCCACCGGCATATCGGTCAGCCCCAGTTCGGGCAGATCCCGGGGTAGCAGCAGGTTCCCGTGCCGGGCCGAGAAAACGGGGATCAGCAACGCGGAACCTCCCTGCGGCAGCGCGAAATCCGCGAACGTCCGGTCGCCGGCGATTGCGCGCGCCAATTCCCGCACGCGAGACCGTGGGTACAACACGCGACGACGCAGCATCGAGGCATAGTGCGGCGCACCGAGCACCAGGTCGTCCGGGTACTGCACCGCGATCTGCCGTAACTCGTCCCGGCCCATGCCGGTGGCCGCGGCCACCGCTGCGATCGCACCGCCGCTCACCCCCAAGGCGACGGCCTGCCAGCGGTCCTCGCCCAGGCGGCGGTCGAGCACGTCTGCCACCCCGGCGACCATCCCGGCCATCACGGCCAGACTGCGTCCGGCGACGCCTACCAATATCCGTACTACGGCGCGATTTCCGGCCACGGATCGGCTCCTTCCGAATCACCGGGCGACCCACCGGCGCCCGTGCCGGAAACCTACGAGCGCCCGAGGCGGCTGTTCGCCACCGATGGGAACCACGCGCGGGGGGCACGGAGCCTCGGATACCTCGGCGTCCGGATGGCCGCGCGTGGGGCGAACCAGGCCGGCCACCACGCGGAACGCACCTGCAGACCAGCGGAAATTCCGGTTTCGGCCGGCCCGGCCGGTATCGGGCACCGCGGGCCGCCGGGCAAGGGAATCGGCCGCCGGATGCCTCATATCACCACACCCGCGCGAGGGAGAAATTCACCCGACGTTCACCGAGCCCCTCTCGCCCGCTGTGCTCACATTGTGCTGAATGCCCGAACTACCGAACTTTTCTTGTGCCGGACGCCCAGTGCGCACGGTTCTATGGTGAACCCCATGGAGATGCGAGTTCCGGACCTCGGCACCGACATCGCCCCCGCCGTCCGGGTGACCGAGCACGCACTGGACAAGAATCTGCTCGGTCTCTACCTCTACGGTTCGGCGGTGACCGGTGGGTGGCACCACGACAGCGATATCGATCTGCTCGCTGTGGTCGAGCGGAGTCTCGGCGACGAGGTACGAAAATCTCTGGCCGATTCGCTGTTGCGCGTCTCCGGCCGCTGGCCGCGGTCCGGTCCGGCGCGACCGGTGGAGTTGACCGTGGTCGTCCGCGGCGATCTGGTGCCGTGGCGCTACCCGCCGCGTTCGGATTTCGTCTACGGCGAATGGCTGCGGCCGGAGTTCGAGCGTGGTGACCTGGCCGCACCCGCCGAAGACCCCGATCTCACGATTCTGGTCACCATGGCGCGCGATTGCGCGATGACACTGGCCGGGCCGCCCGCCGCCCGGATTCTGGACCCGGTGCCGGCGGGCGATGTGCTTCGCGCTGTCACCGCCGGGCTGCCGGACCTGATCGCCGGTGCGGACGGTGACGAACGCAATGCCGTCTTGACCCTGGCCCGGATGTGGGTGACCGCCGAGACCGGCGCCGTGGTGTCCAAGGCCGAGGCCGCCGCGGCTGTCCTGCCCCGGTTACCCGCCGAGCACGCGGCGGTACTGCGGCTGGCCCGAGCCGGCTACCTCGGGGAAGTCGCCGACTCGTGGGCCGATCGCCGAGCCGAACTGAATTCCTTCCTGCGGTATGCCGGCGAACGGATCGCGGTCGCCTGCGCCGCTCGGGGATATTTCGCGGCGCGGCGACCGGCAGCACGGGACGGGCAGCCGGAACACCGCTGATGAGGGCAACGCATTCGGTCGCGCAGCGGTGCGTCACCCGCGGCGGAGACCCGATCGCCCGCCGGCTACCAGGCGATCGGCCCGGAGGCGCCGACGAACGCACCGTTCGTACCCGGGTCGGTGGATTCCGCGGCGGACAGAATGATCCGTGCGGCGTCGTCCGGCGTGGTCGGCGCATCCGCGGCGGCCGGGGCCAGTTCGGTGGCGACGAAGCCCGGGCAGACCGAGGTCACCCGCACCGGGGTATCGGCGAGCATTTTCGCCAAACCCACCGTGAGACTGTTCAGCGCCGCCTTCGACGCCTGATATCCCGGCACCACCATGGAGTAGTAGGCCGACTCCGGGTTGCGCTGCTCGGTGAGTGAGCCCATTTCGGTGGACACGTTGACGATATGCCCGGCCGGAGCCCGCCGGACCAGCGGCAGCAGTGCTTCGATCACATTGGCGGGGCCGAAGGTGTTGGTCATCAGCGTCTCCGCGAACGCACCCGGGTGGGCGAAGTTCACCGCTCCGGAAGCCGTGGCCTCCGGCAGTATCCCGGCATTGTTCACCAGCACGTCGATGTGATCGTGCCGTTCACCCAGCGTTTCGGCCAGGCAGCGGGCGCTGTCCACCGAACACACATCCAGCAGTTCTCCCTCGGCGAGCAGCCCCTCGGCGAGCAATTCCCGCACCACGCCGTCCACCGCCTCCGCCCGGCGGCCGGTCACCACCACCCGATAGCCCTTACGGGCGAAGGCGGTGGCGGTCGCCCGGCCGATTCCGCGGCTAGCCCCGGTGACCACGACGATGTTCTCAGCCATCTCGAAATCCTTTCGCATTTGCTCGTGCACTTCGAGCAAACGCGATCCGGCACCCGCACGCTGGCAGGAAATCGCCATCGCGTTCGTCTCCCACCACAGCGGTGAGCCGAGAGCGCGTCGGATAGCATGACCTCGGCCGCAGTGCGGCCCGCGGCGTGGTGAGGGAACCCGGTGGGAGTCCGGGACTGGCGCGCAACGGTGACACCCGTGCGGGTGGAGTCCGATCGCTCACGCGCCGCACCGACGCCGGCCTCGCGCACAGGCCCAGACGCAAGGAGTCCTTGTCCTGATGCGGTCTTTCCCGCTGATCATCGCTACTGCCCTGACCGCCGCGGCGCTCGCGGGATGCTCGGCCACCGAAGCCGAGACCGGCTCCGGGACCGCGGCCGCCGGTTATCCGCTGAAGATCGCCAACTGCGGGATGGAGGTCACGGTGGCAGCACCGCCGCAGCGGGCTGTCGCACTGAACCAGGGGGTCGCGGAGATCATGCTCTCGCTCGGTCTGGCCGACCGGATGGTGGGCACCGCCACCTGGACCGATCCGGTGCGGGCGAATCTCGCCGCCGAGAACGCGCGCGTCCCGCGGCTGGCCGACAACAAGCCGTCGTTCGAGGTGGTGCTGGATACCGAACCCGATTTCGTGGCCGCGTCCTTCGGCGGAACACTCGGGCCCGGCGGTGTCGCGGAGCGCGAACAGTTCGCCCGGCTCGGCGTGCCGTCCTACCTGTCACCCACCGACTGCGACGGCAAAACCGATATCAGCGTCAATGCCGACGGCGCCCGCACCGAACCGCTGACCATGGATTCGGTGTATCGGGAGGTCCGTGAGCTGGCGGCGATCTTCGATATCCGGGAGCGCGGGGAGCAACTGGTCACCGACCTGCAGACCCGCTATGCCGCCGCAGCCGGCCGGATCGCGGCCGGGGAGGTATCGCTCGCCTACTGGTTCGCCGACACCTCCACACCCTACGTGGCCGGATGCTGCGGATCGTCGGGAATCATCACCGACGCGGTCGGCGCGAAGAACGTTTTCGACGACACCACCAACGAGTGGCCGCAGGTGAGCTGGGAAACCGTGCTCGACCGCGACCCGGCCGCCCTCGTCCTGGCCGATCTGAGCCGGCGCAGCCTCGCCGGTGACGCACTCGACAGCAAGATCTCGTTCCTCGAATCGAATCCGGTCACCGCGCGGCTGAGCGCGGTCCGGAACAAACGCTACATCGTCGTGAACGGCGCTGCTCTGAACCCGTCGATCCGTACGGTCGACGGTATCGAGAAGGTCGCCGACGCCCTGGAGCGGTGGGGCTACGGTTCGTGAGTCCGCAACAGACGCCCGCTCCCCCGGCAGCCCCGATCACACGCGCGCCCGCGACGGCCGTGCTGGTGTTGTGCGGGCTGGCCGTACTCGCCGCCTCGATGGCGTTCACGATCACGATCGGTCCCGCGGACCTCTCCCTCGGCGATGTCTACGGTGTGGTGTTCGAGAAATTCGGTATCGGCGGCTCCGCGGTGCCGGCGATTCGGGAAGGCATCGTCTGGGAACTGCGGCTGCCGCGGACGCTACTCGCCGCGATCTGTGGTGCCGGGCTGGCCGTCTGCGGCGTGATCATGCAGTCGTTGCTGCGCAATCCGCTCGCGGACCCGTTCGTGCTCGGTATTTCCTCGGGTGCCTCGACCGGCGCGGTGGTGGTGGCGGTTCTCGGTGTGGGCGGCGGGCTGGTCTCGCTGTCCACCGGTGCGCTGATCGGCGCGCTGGTCTCGTTCGGGCTGGTGCTGTTATTGGCAGCGGGGGCGGGCGGGGGCGCCGCCAAAGTGGTGCTCGCGGGGGTCGCGGGCACCCAGCTGTTCTCGGCGCTCACCTCGTTCATCGTGCTGTCCTCGGCCGACGCCGAACGCACCCGGGGCATCCTGTTCTGGCTGCTCGGCTCGCTGGCGGGGGCGACCTGGACCGATGTCTCGGTCGCCGCGCTCGTCTGCGCCGCCGGGTTCGCGCTGTGCTGGTGGCGGCATTCCGCGCTCGACGCGTTCACCTTCGGATCGTCGGCGGCGGCGACCCTCGGGATCGCTGTCGGCCGGACCCGGCTGCTGCTGCTGGTGGTCACCGCCCTGATGACGGCGGTGCTGGTCAGCGCGGCCGGGGCGATCGGTTTCGTCGGCCTGGTACTCCCGCACGCCGCCCGTTTCCTGGTGGGGCCGCGGCACGCCAGGCTGCTTCCGGTCGGCGCCGTGCTCGGCGCGATCCTGCTGGTGTGGGTCGACGCGCTCGCGCGCACCGTCTTCGCGCCGCAGGAGGTGCCGGTCGGCGTGGTGACGGCGTTGATCGGGGTACCCGCGTTCGCGCTGCTGCTGTTCCGGACCCGGAGTACCGCATGACCCGGCGAGCGACCCCGGCACTCCGTCCGGCCGGACCCACGAGACAGGGGGCGGTATGACGCTGAGCGGCACACACCTGTCCTGGTCCCGCGGCGGCAATCTGGTCGTCGACGATATCGATATCCGGCCGGCGCCGGGCCGGACGGTCGGCCTGCTCGGGCCGAACGGGTCCGGTAAATCCTCACTGCTGCGGCTGCTCGCCGGCGTCTCGCGACCCGACCGCGGTTCCGTCACCCTCGACGGCATGCCCCTGCACCGCCTGGGCCGGCGACCGCTGGCCCGGCGGGTCGCGATGGTGAGCCAGCACGCCCATACCGAGGTGGATATCACGGTCCGCGATATCGTCCGCCTCGGCCGGATCCCGCACCGCGATATGTTCGGCACCGATTCACAGGAGGAACAGGCCGTCGAACGGGCCCTGCGGGCCACCGGACTCACCGGGCACGCGCACCGCACCTGGCATACGCTGTCCGGCGGCGAACGGCAGCGCGCCCAGATCGCCCGCGCGCTCGCCCAGGAGCCCACCGAACTCCTGCTCGACGAACCCACCAATCACCTCGATATCGCCCATCAGCTCGAGATCCTGGATCTGATCACCCGGCTGCCGATCACCACGGTGGTCGCCCTGCACGACCTCAACCTGGCCGCCATGTTCTGCGATTACGTCCTGGTCCTCGACCACGGCCGCGTCGCGGCGCACGGCACCCCGGCCGGCACCCTGACCGCCGAACTCGTGCACACCGTCTACGGTGTGCACGCCGACATCACCGTCGAGGACGGCATCCCGGCCATCCGCTACCGCCGCCCGGCGCCGGGCGCACTGCCTATTCGGAGCTGACGGCGCCTCCGGTCCACAGCACCGGTACGTCTGCCGGCCGACGGCGTCGGGGCGGCCGGCCGCGGCGCGCTCCGGAACCGGGCGGGAACCCGATCCGGCGAGACTTCCCGCCACAGACCGGCGCGGCCGGGTCGGCTCGCCGGGACACCGAGCAGTCCGGCGCAACGCGTCGGTGAGGCAGTAGCCGAGCCGTTTCGCTGCGCGTGGCCGGGCCGGCGGTGCGGCAATGCGCAGTCGCTGCCCCGGGGGGGGCCCGGGGGGGGGGGGGGGGGGCGCCGCCGGGCCCCGCCCCGCCGCCCCGCGGGGGGGGGGGGGAGGGGGGGGCGGCGCCCCCCGCGAGGCGGCGGCCGCGGGGGGGG
>NZ_JARWPM010000348.1 GCF_029869215.1 Nocardia carnea | reverse complement strand
CCCGCCCCCCCCCCCCCCCCCCCCCCTCCGCCCCCCCCCCCCCCCCCGCCCCGGCGCGCCGGGGCGGGGGCGCGGCCCCCCCCCCCCCCCCCCCCCCCCCCCCCCCCCCCCCCCCCCCCCCCCCCCCCCCCCCCCCCCGGTCTCGTTTTACGAGCCGACTACCGACGTATATCGCACCGGGTGGTATGAGTCCCCCGTATCACATTATTGAATGTCCTTATTTCACAATCCTCGGCAAGCGATCGGCCACCATTCCTACAGTGCAGAAGTCCGTGTACCGGTCCCACTTCCAGCGTAAATAACTTCGTGCCGCATCACTCGGCCGGGTTACCCGCGAGTCTGCCAACATCGCGCAACCAAACGAGACCCTACTCGGGTTGTAAATCTCTGTGAGGTTTTGAAAGATCTACTGGATCGAAGCCGGAGGAAGTGGTCGAATTCTAGGCACACTCGCTGAACCCACCACCTTCCGGCCTGTTACTCAGGAGGTTGTTGCCGTGACCGAGACCAGCGGTCCGACGTTGCGTCCGTCACCGTTGGACCGGCTGTTCCAGCTCGACCGGAACCAGGAAATATCCGCCGACGAAATGCGCACGTATGCGCGGGAGCTGGGGGTGTCCGAGCGCACCTTAGGACAGTGGTTGGCGGCGCGCCGGGCGGCGGAGACGCCGGTCGCGCCGAACCGGGCACCGGAGCCGGGGACCCGGCAGATGGGCTATCGCGACGCCGGCCGCCGGCCGCGGGTCCCGGTGTCCGTGACCGCTGGTGACCATCTTCTGTCGCGTATTCCCGACAGCGATGTGGCGACCTTCCGCGCCGACGCCTACCGGCGCCTGAGCCCGTCCGAATTCGCACGGGTCGATGCGGTGTACACGGCGGGCCTCGAGGCGACCTGCCGGTGGCTGAACGCGCGCAGCGGACTGCCCTGCCGGCACGATCTGGACCGGCGGGCCGACCCGGTCTGGTTCGGCCGCGACGAAGTGGCCCGGGCCGAGTACGCCCGGTCCGTGCTACGCCCCCGCCCCGCAGCACGGAGCGTGTTGCCCGGCGGTTCCGGGGCGGGTTCGGTCGACGAGTGGATCGATATTCTGGGGCTCTACCGTTTCCTCGGTGGGTTCGTCGCCGGCAGCCCGGGGCGCGGGAATACCGTGGTGCGGTTGCGCGGAGCTCAAGCGGCCTTCCTGCTGCACGGGATGCGTCTGGACTTGCCGCCGGACCTCAATTACTCGGTGGGGCCCGGCTTGACGACCGTGCGGCTCGACAGCCGGACGGTCGAGCAGATCCGGGCCGGAGCCCCCGACCCGGTCGCCGCGGCGGCCCTGGCGACCGTGCTGTTCACCGGTGCCACGATGGTCGAGCTGGGTGCCGTGCCCCGTGTGGGGCTGATGGGTGACGCACTCATCTTCACCGGGCCGATCGGTTACGCACGGGCGGCCGATGTGTATGTCTGGGTGATACCACGCGTGGCTCAGGATCTGTTGCACGAGGCGGACCTGCATCGGGAAGCACACGGGGATCGTGGCCCGAGGCTCTTCGCCGGTGCTCTCGGTGCCGCCGGGCGCCGGCTACGGGATACCGCTGCCCGGTGCGGGCTGGCCCTCCCGGCCACTCGTCATTGGAACCACAGCTGGATTCGCCGGACGGGCCTTCTCCGCGGGCTCGAAGCACCGGAGTATGTCCGCAATTCCGACCTGCTGTTCGGACTGCGGTTCATCCCGTCGCCCGGGCCGCCGCCGGAAGGCTGAACCAGCCCGGACGGGCAACACCCTCGGGGTGGTATCAGCTCACCCTCGGCGCGGATCATCCGATCGAGCCGCGTAAAGCGCTGTGGGACAGGTCGAACCGGCGCAGGTTGCCCAGGAACGGTGGCAGTTGATGCGGTTCGGTGGTGAGCGCCGAGTGGCCGACGCCCCGACCCGCGTAGGTCCGGCGGCGCCCGAACGTGCTCGACGCCGGCTGAACCTGGTCCAGCCGGCGTCGAGATGTGCGGGAAGGTGGAAGTCACACGATATCGAAGCTCCTGCCGATTCCACCGTCGACTGCGATCATGTTGTCCAGTGCATAACCGGCGCTCGCGTTGAGGTCACGAAGAATCTGTGTGGTGTCCGCGAGCTCTTTCATCAGCAACGAATGTGTCGCATCGAATCCGGCTTGGGCCTCGGCCCCGGCGAGGCTGTCACGGAAAGCGGGTCCGGCCAGGCCCAATTCTTCGATTTGAGTGTCCATTGTGCCGGCATACGTGTTTATTGCCTCGACCATTTCGAGGATCTGGCCCTTGCTGTATTGAATGAAGTCGCTCATAGCTCAGGTTCTTTCTTTCAGAAGTTTCGGATAATCGTGGGGGCGGGGCGACGGCACCCGATCAGACGTTCGCCGCGTCCCCTTCGCTGATCTGTTTGCCGCTGTTGTTGACAGCTTCCTGGAGCAGCTGGAACTTGTCGTTCAGGCTCTTCGCCTCTCGGTCCCAGTCATCGAGTTTTCTCTCGAATGCCGTGTTCGCGTCTCCTTTCCAGCCGCGCTTGACATCCTGCACTTCTTGGTTGATGAGGTTGAACGTCGTGCGAAGGTTCTCGATCGCGTCGTTCATGCGGGTGGCGACGTTGCTGACCGCGGCCTGGTCCGCGCCGATGGAATCGTCGAGATTGGTGAAACTCATGGTGTTGACCTCTCATAAGTATCGGGACACCTGTGGCAGCGACCCGGTCGATGGATTGGTGGAGTCAATTGCCGTGTGGCGGGATGAGCCACCTCCCTCCGGGGAGGCCCTCTAGCAACGTGGAAACGGCCTGTGTTATCCGGTGTCCTGTTCCGCTGCTCACGGTGGTCCAGACCTGCTGATCCGGGGCGACCATGGGAGCGGCCACGATCCGCCCACGATCGGTGTCGTATACCACCACAGCCCCGCTGGCGCGCGTGGTGACCCCGTCAGCGGAGGCGCGTGCCACGATCTCGGCGACTGCGTAACAGGATCCGAACGCCGCACCGAGGAGGGTGGCCTCTCGCTCGCAGGCTCCGAGTGCGAAGAGTGCATCGGCGAACGCACCGGTCGTTTCCGCGCTGTCGAGCCGGTCCGCCAGCTCTGCGGTGGGAGCGCTGAATCCCGCTGTGTCGGCCGGGTCGCACTGTCCCAGAGCGGACAACACCGGAACCGTGAGGCTGGCGGCCGACCCGTCGCTCCACAGCGGGCCGATCTCGAACTCGGCTCCGGCGCGGACGGCTGCCGCGCAACGCCCGGCACGCAGCGCCACACAGACCCGAGTTTCCGAGTTCTCGGCGTGAACTCGGGCGACCAGTTCACGTTCCGGTTTGGCCAGGATGTACAGCGCCTCGGCGAGATCGGGTTCGATATCTCCGTAGCAGTCGATGACGCCCGCGGCACGCAGGTCGTCCATGGCCGCTCCGTGAGCAGCGTGCCAGTCGTCGTAGGAATCCTGTTGTGGCCACGCTTGGAGCACAATCGGCAGCGTTTGAATATTCAGTCGCTCCGCGACGGCCAGTAGCGCATCGCTACCGAGGCTTTTCATCGCGCCGCCTCGGCCGAGGTCTCGGCGGTGCGCCCCGACGGGTCGCCGGGTACATCGGCAACACCCAGGACCGCGGGTGCGGCCTGCAGCTGGCCGACCACCTCGTCGGAATCCGCGCGATAGGGAGATACGGACCCGCGGCTGTTGCGTTCGTCATCGCTGCCCGCCGCCGTCGGGGTCATTGCGCCGGGCATCATGCGTCCGTTGCCCGCCTCCGAGTGTGCCGTGGCGGCGGGGGAGTATTGCGTCGAGGGAGTCGATTGCACTGTCGGGGCGGTTCGGGACGCCGTGAGCTCACGGGGTACCGAAAGCGCCGGCATGCGAGGAAACGCGGTAACGCCCCGCGGGGCCGGTATCGGGGACGGGGATGTTGCCGCACGTGCGGCAGTCTGTTCCGCACGCAGTGCGGTGTCCGAGGAAACCACCGGGGGAGTTTGGTGCTGCCATGGCGTGGCCAGCGGCTCGCTCGCTGTTTCGTAGGTTCGCATCACGCGCGCGGCATGGGTCTTCGCCGCATCCTGCTGCGTATCGGTTTCGTCACCGGTCGCCAGCAGTGGTGCACCCAGCGTGGCACTCACCTGCGCCAGCGTTCGCTGGGCCTCGGCGAGGGCAGCGAGCTCTACGGGATGGGGCATAGCGGCGCGGGCGACCTCATAGACCACGATGTGGTCGGCAACCCGGGTAGCGTTGGCCGCCGCCGCTCGGGCGGCTTCCTCCAGCGCGATGCGCAGCGTGGCGATCTGTTCGAGGAAGACGGTGCCGTTGTCGGAACACCAGGCTTGCCGAAGTGCTGTGAGGATATGGTCGTAATCCAGCAGAGCGGTACCGAACTGTGCCCCCAACCGGGTCCAGGCGGCCACGGTTTCGGCGAGTTGTGTGGTACCGGCGCCGGCGTTGAGGTCGCGGGCCAGCTGCTCGGCGGGCCGGGCTTGCCACACCACACCGGTGAAGCCCGGTGGTTCGATCATCCGGTCACCTCGACGCCGCTGCCGAAGTGCCCGGAGGCGTGGAGGTCCATCTCGAGGATCGCGGTGGTTTGAGCACGCACAACTGCGGCCAGTTTGCGTAGCTCGTAGACCACCAGATCGGCGGCTTCGTTGTAAGAGTCGCCGACACGGCACAAGGTCTGCGCGGCCTGTACCGAAACCTCGTCGCCGCCGGCGGGTTCGGTTCGCAACAGCGGCCCGTCGTCGCGGAGAGCGGCGCTGAGCCGATCGGCGAGTGCGTCGAGGTCGCGGGCGGCGGTGTGCGCGAGTTCTGGATTGTATTCCATGGTTTCGTTTCCGACTTCACAGAGTGAGTGCTTTGTCCGGTGGTGGCCCCTCGGGCGCCGTGTCCGCGGAGTGATCCGTGGCGCCGATAACGGGCGGAGTCGCGACGTGGAGGTCGCCGACGACCTCGCTACCGTGCTGGCCGGTGACGAGTTGGCCGCCCAAGGGGCTACCGCTGGACACCGATTCTCCTGCCCCGCGTGCCATTCCGCCGGTAGGGCCCCCGGGCAGGAACCCGGGGGTGCCACGCATCGGCGAACCCGCGGGCGAGCTGTTGGCCGTCGACGCGCCGGCCGGTGCCGTGGTGGTTCCCGTGCCGCCGGCGGCCGGTGCCCCGGACCACGGTGCGAGGGGCCGGGCCACGGGGTTCGGTCCGGTGCCGCGGGCCAGCGCCGGGACGCCGCCACCTGGTCCACCACCCTTCGGGCCGTGGCTTGGCCGGGTGTGGGAATCACGTTGTAGCAGAGCAGTATCGGACAACGTCCGCGGATACGGGGCGGCGCTGGTTTCGGCAAACGCTTTCGCACCGGTGGTTGCCGCGTTGAGGACGGTCGGCAGGACCTGCATGATCTGCTGCAGCATCTGCATGGTGTCGACGTCCGGCGCGTCGGTGACCGGAATCTTGGTGCCCGTCGCGGCCATCTCGGCACTGTGCGCGGTGAGTTCGGCGCGGGTCTGGGCGACCACGGCCAGTGCCTCGATCATGGTTTCGATCGTGGTGGCTGTCAGGAAAACCTGCCCGGCGCCGGTACCGAGGAACGGGGCCGCCATCGTGACCGAAGTGATGTACTTCGCGATGATGGCGGCCATGGTGAGCCCGCCGCGCATCACCGAACCCGCGGCGGCGGCGACACCCAGTGACGTCTGTGCGCTCTGGGCTGCCACCGCGGCACTGTCCGCGTTCACCCGGCTCTGTTTGGCCGCTGCGCCCTGAGCGCCCTGCCCCTGCCACAGGCCGGACGCCAGCTGCATGGCAGACGACCCGACTTGTATCGCGGTCTGCATCACCGAAGACGCTTGGGAGAGGACCTGCACCGGATCGACCTCGGGTGCGGCGGGGAACTGGCCGGTGCCGAAACTGCTCGCCAGGTCGGTGAGCGGCCGTGTCAGTGCCGAGAGATCGAGGGTGGGCAGGGGGAATTCCGGGAGGGGCGGAATCTGCGGCAACGGTGGCAGGCCCATATCCCGCAGCACCTGATCGATCGGTTTGTCCATGATGGGGCCGACCGGGCTCGACCGCAGTGCCTCGGCGATGGTGGGGTCGAGCGGCGGCGTCATCTGATCTCGCGAATCTTGCCGAAATCGGCGGCGGACCTACCGTCGGTGGACTCGTAGGCGGCCGCGCTCCGATGGGCGGCGACCGCGGTGGCGGCATGGACGGCCGCGATCTCGTTCACCGACAACATGTTGTTCGCCTGCGCCACCGCGAAGGCGGCCAGGAAATCCTGACCGATCAGACCGAATACCGGTACCGCGGCCGCGATGACCGCCGCCTGATTCGTGGCTCCGACGGTCGCGACCTCGACCGCTGTGCCCGCTTGGGAATCACCATAGCTGCGAATAGCTGCTGGCGTCGCCTGCAGATCGGACATTCTCGTACCCCCAACTCTCTTGTCGGTAGAAACTCGAAATTACCTGTGGTGGCCGGGTTTCAGGAGAGATCTCTACTCAAATCGAAGTTAAGAAATCCGATCGACCGGCCGTTCGGTACGAGAATATTTACAGTTTTCTGATATTTTCAACCGTGGGAACATTTGGGAATCTGCTGTGTGCTCGATCGCTCGGGTTCTTCGATCCTGCAATCGAAGTCGCGTCGGGGCGTGCAGCGGCCGCGGGATCTCGGTACTGCCATATCGGGGATATCGTCCGCCGAGTATGTGCCGCCCTCGAGCCGAGGGCGGGCGAGTTTTTCGCGCGGTTGGGCGGCTCGGAGATCAAGCGACTGTAAGCAATTCGTGGAATGTATTGGCATCGATTGACAGCGGCGCGCGCCGCCGCTGGACTGTGATTCGAAATCTCGGAGCATTCGTCCGCGGTGCGCCAGGTGCACGGCCACGCGCGGCTCTCCGATCGAGGCGAGTGTCGAAAGGGTTCCCACGGGATGGCGGGACAGGGCAGTGGCGACGATACGGCGAACTCTCCGGATGTAGCTTTCACCCTGCACGCCGCCACGGAAGCAGCAGATGCCGCTGAATCTGCTCCGGTAGCCGGGGAGCCCGATTCTCCTGACGCCGGGGGGCCCGACCGGGATTCGAGGTCGGAATCGCGAGGCGAATCCGAACTTCCGGCCGAGGCGGGAGAATCCGACACGTCCACCGGTACCGACACGGCGACGGCCGATAACACTCGCATACCGGACTCCGGCAAAGCGGATACCCGGGACCACGTCGAGCGGATCGTCGATGCGTTGATCGCAGCGGCCCCTGATTCGTGGGACCGGCTGTACGGGGAGTTCGCCGTAACAGTGTCGGAGCACCACGCCCAGGTGGTATTCACCTCGGGTGGTGTCGACACCGTCGTCGCGGCACCGGATCCGACGGTCGCGCTCGCCCGCGAATACCGGGTGGTCTCGGCCGAAGACGAGCGAGGGCCGTGGTGGCGGCTACTGCTGCATGTCACGCCCGACCGCGTGATCGAGGTCGACTACGACTACGGTGAGGACCCGTTCCCCGAAGGCCAGCTCTTCGGTCCCGCCGCCTACCGCGCCGATATCGAGACCTATCCGCGGGAGCGGCTGCCGATCTGGCTGGCCGCATATATCGGGCATGCGGGCCGGCAGACCCGCAGCCCGCAACGCGCCGCCGCCACGGCACGCGCCGACCGTGCCGGATCGGTGTGGTCGGAGCTGGCCGAGAACGAATTCCCGCCGCTACCGATTCTCTGGGCACGCTGGACGACCCTTGCCGCCGCGTTCGTGGCCGCGGGTTCGGAGTGGGGTCCCAGGATTCTGCCCTCCCTGGGGTGGTTCGAAAGCGCCCGGCGCAGCGGGTCGACCCTGGCGTTGCTGCCCGGCGACCGCGCAGTGCTCTCCGGCGGTGTATGGAATGCCGCGACCCTCGACGACGCGTACAACGGCACCGGCGAAATGCCGAGGCTTTTCGCGGGAGCGCCCGAATGGGTCGCCGACCCGGTCCTGAACCCGCGGGCGACCTCCGGCCTGCTGTCCTTTTGCTATTGGTGGGAGGCGGGTCGCTGGTATCGCGGTGAATCGCCGGCCGCCGCGCAGTGCGCCGCGGCGATGCCCGGAGTGTGGACCACTGATTCTGTGCGCGACATCGTCTCCCGGGTTGTCACGCGGCCGCGCACGGTGGATGCGGACGAGACCACGGCGCTGATCGCTGCGGCCGAAGCCGGTACGGTCACCGAGGAAGCCGCCGCGTCTGCATTCGGCAGCACCGGTACCGATATCGACGGTGCGCTGTACCAGTTCCGCCTCGCGGGCCTGATGACAGAAAACCGCGCGGAAATGCCGGAACAACTCGCTTTGACGCGGATTCGTCAATACATCACCGGGCGCGGCCTGGACACTACCGGATACCCACTGGACGAATTGGTCGCCGACCGCCTCGACTGTGGATGGATGGTTTATGTCCCGGTGCCGGACGGCGAGCTGGCAATCGGACGGGCCATCTTCTACATCGCCGACGACGGGGTACTGGAACCTTCGTCGTCCTCTGTTCCGCCGGCACGGTTCATTGCCGAGTTCGAGCGACGGTTCCAGGCGCGAACCCGGTCCGGGAGTCCGGTGTAGATCACGAATCCGTGGGGAGCATACGATATGACGACTCTTGCAGAGGGTGAAGTCGAGGACCCCGCTGCTGTGACCGACGAGACGACGGTGCCCTCGTGGACCTCGCTGGTCGAGTTGGCGGAAACGCCGGATGGACTGAAGATAGACGATGGCACAGCGGAAGCCTGTGCCACGATGTGCGCCGAACTCATGAGTGCGTTGGCAGCACTGCAAGCTGACGGCTTGATGGAAGGTGCTGGGAGCCTGACCACCATTGCGCCACTGAGTTCGCTCGAGGCGCTCGACTACCGGCTCACAGGACTCGGCACCGCTCTCAGCGAGATTCTCGGAACCGCGGACAAGGACGGAACACATCTCGGGGCGCTCGACGGCATGCTGGAGACATTCACCGCCGCCGGGAAGGCATACTTGGAGGCTGACGGCCTGTCGTCCGACGGGTTCCTGGAAGACATCGTGCCTTCGACTACGGGTTCCGGTGTCACTTTGACCGAGCACTCCGGGGAAATCCACTCGAAGAAATTTCTGATGGAGCGGCTCGAAGCAATGGAACTCATTGATACGTCTGTCAGTGGTATCGAGCCGGACCCTCCTCGGACCCTGACCTATGAGCAGCTGTACAGCTTGGGGGAATACATCAAGACATTCGGTCTTGCGGGGCTCTACGAATCGAAGGGGACCAAATGGTATCGGTGGGGAGATACGATTCGAGACCGTTCCTTCGAATTCAAGAATGATCTCACGTCCCGCACCCGCGACGCATGGCACGGTGACGGGGCAGCGGGAGCTGTACTCGCGGTGGACAACTATGTGACTCAGCTCGATGCCCTTCGTGAAGCAATATGGCGAGTTGGTGACGCATTCCGCTACGCGTCGATATGGCTCGAACTGACCGCAGAGGCGATGCCGGATCACCCGGTGAATCTGGCGGGTACCTGGTCGGCGTACTACGATCCGACGGGTGCCCAACTGGACACATACGGGTACGCATATATGGACCCGAGCACGATACCCGACGACTTCACTTGGAGGACGGACAGTAGCGGAGACCATCCCATCGTGATCATCGACGACCCCACGCGCAACTTTCAGGACAGATATAATCAAACCTACGCCACCGGATTTCGCGAGACGGTTGCCGTGTTTCCGAAATTGCCTGCATATCAGGGGGGCAGCGAGATTCCCCCGCCTGGAGACCCGTTCGGGAATGACGACACCGACGACGGGGGTGGAGGTGGGGGCGAGACCCCCGAATTTCCCGCGGGGAACGGGTTTCCCGGAGGGGATGCCGGCTGGCCGACGCAAGATGACCCATCGAGCCGTACCTCGTTGCAGTCGACGGAATCCTATGCGCTCGAGGCTATGGAGGCCGAAAGAGAGGCCGCGGCCGAGCAGCAAGCGCAGCAAATGGCGCAGGGCCTCCAGCAAGCCATGGGTATGGCCCAGCAGGCCGTCCAGGATGCGTTGGGTGCGGTCAAAGACATGACCGGGCTCGAGTCGCAGGCTGAATTGCCCGCTGGCGGACTACCGCCGCTCGGGGATCTTTCCGCTGCGCCGCCTGGTCTGTCAGGTCTGGGGGCTGGGCTCGGCGGTGGTTCCGGGCCAGGTGGGAATGCCACCGCCTCTGGATCAGCCAGGCCTGGTCTGGACCCGGCGAAACTGTTCCCCCGCGCGTCCCTACCGGGGATCGGAACACCAGCGCCAACGCTGGCGGCGAACTCCCCGATGAATAGTGGCGCCCCGATGGGGGGTGCGCCGATGGGCGGTGGTGGCGCTCCGGCGGGCGGCCGTGGTCAAGGTGAAGACAAGCACGAGCGGGCGAAATACCTCGACAATGCACAGAACCTGGATGAAGTGCTCGGAGATCCGCTTGACATGACCCGCTCCGTTGTCGGGGAGACCGGAGCTCGGCCGGTGCCTCCGGTGCCTCCGGTGCAACCTCACCAGCCGAGTCCGCACCAGCCGACACCAGCGCCACATCCGCAGCCGAGGCGAACTGATCAGCCGGTCATCGTTCGCCGCTCGCAAGGCACATGATGGGTCGCAGTTGGACCCTGACAGGGCTGGAATTCAGCGTGCTGTGGGAGGATTTGCGGGAGGTCTCGCTTCCGGCACCGTTCACCTATCTCTCGGACGCGCGGTCTTTCTCGGAATGGGAACGTGAAGAACGAGATGCCCGTTCTCACCTGCAGTCCGTTGACAAATACGGATTGGGCGACGTTCTCGACATTGTGGCCAGACCGGACCTGCAGGTCGTTCTGCATGCCTGGGATCCCCGCGCTGGAAATGACCCCGCGACGCATATCCGGCTGCACGCGGTTCGTCGCGGCCCACGCACCTATCTACTGCAGCAGTTGCCGGGTGAAAGCGTCCAGCACAGTGGTGGTTTCACCATCACCGAATGTGGACATCTTGCGTTGGCGGAACTGATTGCGGCCCGATTACCGGACAGGGAACCCGGCCGCTTCGACTCACTCCCGATCCCGGGCGGGAAATCTTTAGAGGCGAATCCTGGTGAGTCACTGGTTCGCGAGCTTCCGGACGATCCGCAGACAGCGGCCGGTGTGGAATTCATCCGAAAACCGAAAGAACTGACAGGTGCTGTGGAGGTCAGGCAAGGGCTGTCTCCGTTGGGACCAAAGTATCGTGCGCGGAGGGGATTCTGGCTGTACGATCTGGTTGATGACGGTCGCTATCTGGTAATTCCTGGTCGACAGCATTATGCCGTGGGAGTGGACACAAGCAAGATTTCCGATCGGATCAATACCCTTACCGCCGAGGTGATCGCGGCGATAACAGAGCAGCGGCGCGGAGTGGCGCCGAACTGAGATAAGTAGATGGGTCAGATGTGGAAAGGGCGTATCACTGAGGGTGGGGCCGGGATGGAGGCGATTACCAGCAGTCTGCAGGAGCAGCTGCGGCTGCTCGCGGAGATCGAGAAACAACGGGCTGCGCTGACCGTGAGTGCGGCGACGCCGGACATGCGGGTCACCGCGACGGTGGACGCTTCCGGGCAGCTGATCGGTCTCGAACTGTCCGATGATATCGGAAAACTGACTCCTGCCGAGATCGCCGAGGCAGTTCTGGCCACCACCCGCCAAGCGGCGGCGGAGGTGACGAAACTGAGCGGTGAATTGTTCGAACCGATGAACGAGAGCCGGAACCGGATGCCGACACTCTCGGAGCTCTTCGAGAGCTACCCCGAAATCGAGTCGCAGCTGTCGGCGGCCGCCGAGGAAGTGACGGCCGAGCGGATTGCCGGGGAAGAAATGCAGGAGATGTCGATTCCGCGAACCGAATCTCTGGTTTCGGCGCGTCCGGATGAAGAAGACATCTTGATGGAGTTCGACGAGGTCGTAGATATTTCGAGAGCCGAGGAGACCGGATCCGGCTCCACGGTGGCCGACCGCGGCTGGGAATAGTGGCGACAGGATTCGGGCCGCAGGCATAGCCCTCGGTAACCGGTGCGGTGACAAGGGAACGACGTTCGAATAGGAAACAACAACCAGGTCCGGCCGTACAGTAGGCCGGGCCTGGTTGTCCAGTGTGTAAAGGCCTTCACCCCGGAACAGGGCAGTGGTTCCGGGAATCATGTGGTCGGCAATGTGCTTCGAACTCCGGGACATGCATCGAAATCCGAAGCCCGGATAGTCCTCACCTCCTTTCCGGCGTCGAAAGGGACAATACACCGGTATATGGTTGAGGCGGGGGTGATATCCGGGAACGCGTGGATATTTTGGATTCCGTTGAGCGCGGCACTCGACCGTCAGCCGTGGCGGCGGACTCGATCCCCTGTGCTCATGGCCCGGCTCGGCGATCGATCGATATGGGCAGGCCGGGCCACGGAAGAGTCAGACTACAACTGGCAGGGATTGGGGGGTGCGCAGCATGTAGTCGGGGGCGTAGTCGATGCCTTGGTCCGGCAGCGCCAGGCGCATATCGGGGAACCGGTCGCGCAGCGTCGTCAGCGCTGTGGCGACCGCGAGCCTTGCGAATTCGCGTCCTGCGCACTGGTGTGGTCCGGCGCTGAATGTGATCGGCTTGACGTCGTCGACTTCTCGGCGTTCGGGCAGCACAGTATGCGGGTTTGTGAACTTTCCCGGATCCCGGTTGGCCGCACCGATCATGACGAAGATCGAACTGCCCTTCGGGATCACCGAACCGTCGCCGAGGGAAACGTCCTGTTCGGCGTAGCGTCGCCAAGCGACAACTCCGGTTTCGGTGCGGAGGATATCTTCTACCAGTCCTCGCACCCGTTCGGGTTTGCGTAACATATCCCAGTGCTCACGTCCCTTGTCGGACAGTAGGTACCGGGTGCTGTTGAGCAGTCCGCCGAAGCTCGACGAATAGCCGGCGACCATGACGGTCATCAGGGCCGATGCGGCGAGTTTGGGGGCCAGGCCCTGGGCCAGTAGATGGCTGGCGAGATCCTGGGCCGGTTCTTTCGCGCGCGCGGCCACGAGCCGTCGGCAGCCACGGGAAAGATCGGCCAGCCCACCTATATTGGCGACGCGGTCGCGACGTCCGATGATGCGGGCCAGCAGCGCGACATGGGCGTCGCTCCAGGCCTTGATCTGGGGCTCTTCTTCCGCGGAGAACCCGAGCAGCTCGCTGATCGAACCCGCTGCCAACGGTCTGGCGACAGTCGCCTCGAAATCGACCGGTTCGCCGGTTCGAGCGGCGGCCGCCAGGGCGTGGGCCGCGGACTCGGCCCGCCGGGTGATCATCGCGCCGTAGTTCGCATGCGTCGTGTCCGCCCGCAGCGAAAGTCCGCGCGGACGGGCGAACATCGCCTTCATCACCGTACTGTGGGTGGCCTTGGTAGCGTTGTTGATGGACTTCGGCACCCCGGCGAGGTGAGCGATGTGCGGAATCGCTTTCAGGTGCGTCGCGAATTTCGGAAACGGCGTGAGGGGGTCCAGGGTGTTCCGGCTGGATGTGGCCGGATCGGAACCGTTGAGAATTTTCTCGACATCATCGTAGCGCCACACTGCGTGCAGCCGGGTCTTCCGGTCCAGGAAAGTCGAGATCTGAGAGGAATGCAGGCTGTCGTAGTAATCGGCGAGTATCGCGGGCTCATACGCCCCGCGCTCGGTGAACGGCACGCTGTATGACATGAGATTACGTCCTATGCTGCTTGTTACTGCTGTAATTGCCGCGGCTGGCCGGCTCGGCGCATCCGACGCCATCCGAATCCATTGGTGGATCGAAGCCTGTTCGGAGATCGAAGGTGGCAGGTGCGCAACGGCATTCGCAGAGCAAACTCGGAGGCCGTGTTCCTGATTCGACCACCTGCCGCGGCGAAGGGCGCTTCCGCCCGGGCAGGCAATGCAATTGCCATGAGGTGCAGGCTAGAAGCGGAAGGCCTGGAGTGCAGGCCCGCCGGCGAGAATTTGAAGTCCTTTGATGTTGCCGAAGTGATGCACTTCGCTGGGATGAACCGTGGCGACCCCATTCGATCGGGTGTCGGATCTGTGCCCGGGCGTGCGACCGCCGGGGGGCCGACGCAGAAAGCGCCGGCGGCCGAACGCGGAGCGGTTGACCAGCGAGCGCAAAGGGGGTGTCTCCGCGACCATTGGTATATCGGGCGCCTTCTGGGGAGGGCAGTGGTTTCAGAAGGCGAACAGACTTCGAATTTCTTGGCGAGTAGTGGATTCGAGGCCGGCTTTTATCACCTTCTTTTCCCGGCTGGTTTACGAAGCATGGTTCGGGCGTGGGGAAGTAGCGGAATCGATCCTCAATCAGAAGTTTTCGCGCTCTTTGATAGTCCTATAGGTCGATTCGATTCTGATCATCGCTCGAGTTCGGACCGGGATGGTTTCCGCATTGTCCTCGATATAGTGATCGGTCACATCATTTCTACCGATAAGGCTGGGGGCCGGCTCGACGTCTCGAATGGAGTCACTGGGGGATTTCGGCGCGGGTCAGGCCGAATATAGGTATCACGGTGGCCGCCCACCCCGGAGTGAACCTCGGCGGCAGCGCCGCGGGGTGCCGGCCGTTGACTTCGGTGACTGATTCTTGTGTTGCCAGCGGAAGTCGCCCCTCCGGCCCTGGATGTGTGGATACGCCAGGCATTGGCGTCGAAGGCTCCTGCAGCGTCGCCGCCGAATCGGTGTCGGACAAGGCAGGGCGAGGTGTCAGTGATCCTCGGCCCGCTGCCGCAGCGCTTCGTTGAGATCGTGGTACCGGGGCTTCAACCGGAGCATCAGTGGGCGGACCAGGGGAATGGCCAGCCCGTGATGCCGGCTGTGGTGACGCATTCGGGTGCCATCCGGGAGGGGAGTGAGGTCGAATCCGTGCCGGCCGTCGGCGAGGTGCGCAATCCCCAGCCGCCCGCCCCAGTGCAGCCGGTGGGGAGCGTCGGCCTCCCGGACGATCACGGTAAACGGCCGGGGATCGAACCGGGCCGAGAACCGTGTGTAGAGAATCAGTTCCCGGCCCGGCCGGGCCTGGCCCAGCGCGTCGACGAAGAATGGATTCCATTCGCTGTAGCTGGAGAAATCGGACAGTATGTGCCACACCTTCTCGGGTGGTGCGGCGATATCGATCCAGGTGTCGATCTCGACTACGGGCATCATGCGCACTCCAGAATTCGCGGACTACTATCGGGCGGTCACCAGGGTGCGTAAAGGGCCGTTCGGATAGGTCTGGTGGATTCTTTCCCGGCGTACCGGCAGCCGGCCGGTTACGCGCAGCTCGAATCGCTGCAGCAGTTCGTCGATCACCGAGGTGGCGACCGTCTCGCTGAAATGCTGTGCGATACAACCGAACGGCCCGCGGCCGAAGGTCGCCGGCTGGGGTTTCGGCGGTCGGGTGTACCGGTCCGGATCGTAGGAGTCGGGATCACCGGGGATACGGTGCCTGTCACGGTTGAGTGTCCCGGGAAAGACACCGACGGCCTGTCCGGCCGGTATGTGGTAGGTCCGGCCGTCGCTTTCGAACTCGTATGGTTTCTCGAGATAGCGGATGAGCGAGGACACGGGATGCATACGCACCGATTCGGTGAAGCAGTTCCGGATGAGTTCGCGCCGTTGTTCCCTGTTGCTCAGCGACTGGATACGCGCGCACAATTCGGGGCGGGTCAGGATGTCGACCAGCGCCCAGTACGTGTAGGTCCCGGGGTACACCATGGCGTTCCAGAGCACGTACATGACCATCCACCTGCGGTCCTTCTCGGAAAGCGGGGCATCGTCCACATTCATGGCCGACACGGTCTGCAACAGCGGCGAACCCTCGGCGGAGAACCCGGGTAGTTCGTTGCGCAGCATCCGGAACAGTCCGCGGGTGGACCGGAATTCGGGCATCACATAGTGGTACGGCGTGATGGACAGGGTTGTGCGCGGTATGTCGATTCCGTCGCCGATATGGCGGTAGTACCGCGTCAGCCGCGGGCCGAGCGCATCCCAGAACTCGTCACCGGCGAAGTACCGGCCACAGACTTCGTAGACGATCGGATGTAGGACCTCGGTGAGGTCGACCGAGTCGGCCCAGTTCGCCGTTCGCCGCCGGACGACTTCGGCCGCAAGTTCCGGTACCGCGTCGACCCGGGCGGCCGGCAGCATTTCGGCCATCCCGCGTCGCCCGGCGAGTATCAGCCGCTGGAGGCTTTCGGGGCCGGACTTCTCGCGCGGGAACCAATATCCGACGGTCGGTACCCGATGCAGGACCTCGCCGACACCGGCGTGGTCGGTGGGCAGTGCCAGCACCCGCCGATAATGCTCGTCACCGAGTAGGAAGGTGAAGTCATAGATACTCGGCACCCGCAGGGTGAATACGTCGCCGTACCGGGCGCGGTTGCGGATAACCAACCCGAGCGGGTCCGTGATCACCGACGCGAGCCGGGTGACGATGCCGATGACCGGGATGTTGTCCGCCCCTGCCCAGGCGATGGGCGCGGCGACCGTACCCGGCGGTGTGGGTGTCGGGCGGCGCAGCCAGAACCAATACTTCGTTACCGCGGCGGCTGCGGCGACGCCGGCCGCCGAAACCCATGCTGTACGTGTCATTGCTCTTCCTGTGGATAGAATTGCCGGGCCCAGGTCCGGTACTCGGCGATCGGTCCGTCGCCGGCCGCGATGGCGGGTCGGCGCAGGTACTTCTTGTGGTCCCATATCCGCTGGTCCCGGCGGAGTTCGGCCGCGACAACCGTCAGGACGATTCGTTCCAGAACTGCTTCGATCGGAGCCCGGACGATGCGCGCGATCACGGACCCACCGCGTCTGCGCAGGAGCGTGGCGATATGGGCGTCCACACCGCGCCGGCCGGTCGGGGTGGTCAATACCAGCTGGCGGATTGCCCAGCCGCCGTCGAGAGCGAGCTCGACGAGAGAGAATCCGAGCCCGTCGGCCCGAATGCGGAATTCGCCGCGCAACCCGCCGAGCAGCGGGACGGGTTTCTTGATCGCATAGCAAGCCCGGAGATAAGGTCCATCGGTGGTCATCGGTTCGACGACCCGGATATCGGTGAACCGGTGCAGAACACCGAAATGTCCGATGTCGACGCTGTTTTCGGTCACTTCCTGCGGGTGACTGTGGAATCGCATCCGCTTCGTACGCGGCGGCCGCCAGCCGTCCGCCGGTGGTTGCCCGATCTCCCAGGGCTCCCGTCCGGGCGGCCCGTGCCAGACCAGCAGGACGCCGCAGATCTCGCGGAGGGGCAGAATACCCAGGCGCGCCGCGGGTGGTGGCTTGCCGTATGGGGAGTGGGTGCATTTCCCCGCGACCGAGAACCGGAATCCGTGAAACGGGCAGCGCAGCTCTTCGCCCTCGACGGTTCCGCCGCGTCCGAGGTGCGCTCCCAGGTGTGGGCAGTAGGCCTCGATGGCCTGTACATCGCCCGATGCTGTGCGGAACAGTACTATCTCGCGATCCATGAAAGGCCGGGTCGTCACGGAACCGGGCCGGAGTTCACGGGAGAACGCCACGGCGAACCATCCGTACGGGTATGCGGGTGGTGCGTTCTGGATACCCCGGGTCGCGAGGGCCCCGGCGAACCGGAACTCGTGACCGGAGGACAGCGCGTTCTCGTAGCGGACGAATTGCTCTGGAACCGACACCGGAACACCCTTCCGGCCGACCTCGGCCGGCCGACCTCGAAGTAGTCGACGTGCCGAGGAAATGTTGCGACCCGCCGCTGGCGCCACGATATCCGGGTGCGTGCCCGCGGCACTGGATCCGATCGAACCTGCTGTATTTCTTTACGGCTCTTTGAATCTTCTCGCCGCGCGGGTTGAATCCGACTGTCCGGGGCGCAGAACCTCCCGATGGTTCACCGGGAGGTTCGGCGAGAAGCCTCTGCTACTTCTCTCGGATTGCACCCGGTGGCAGTTACTCAAGTAGCGGTAAAATGCCCCGGGATGCGATGCGCGTGCCGATTTCGAGTAGAACAATCGAATTCCGTTCGAAACCAGATTCTTCCGGAGGTTGTCATGGATTCATCGTTCAACAGTTTGCCCGCATCACCACGCGATACTGCTCAGGTCGGCGTCACCAAGTTCGATGCCTTGCCCACCACCCCGCTCGATGTGGTCCAGAGCGCCGCGCAGTTCGGCTTTTGCAAACTTGCCAAGGGTCGCTCGGCGTAATGGCCACAAGCGCCACGACGGCGGAGTCCGGGTCCGGAGTATTCGAGGCACAACCCGATCCGGTCCGGGCTCGGCTGTTGCGAACGACAATCAATACTCAGCTGCGGGATACCTTGCACGCGGCCCTCGCCGCCGCTGCCGGGGTTCTTCCCGAACAGGCAGAGGCCGCTGCGGTCGCGGTCGGTGCGCTCGATATCGATCGGCGGATAGCGCCGGTGGTTTTCAGCCTGTGTCGGCAGATCTCCTCCGGTGTCCGTGATCAGGATGTCACCAGGGTGGCGGTGGGTCTGTCGAAACTGCGGATGCGATACGAGGAAGACGGGCTGTTCGCGGACGAGTTCGAATTGTCGCCGATGCGGTGGGACGAATGCGATATCGAGACTGCGCACTATCTGTACGGCCCGCTCGGTCCACGCCTGGCGGGCGACCGGCTCGGTGAGATGCTTCCGCTCCCTGCCACCGAGTACGACGAGCACGCCGCCACTGTCGTTCGCGCGCTGCATTTGATCCACCATGCGGATTCCGCCATGTCCGGTGAGATCCACGAGCTCGTCGCCGGTATCCGCCTGTTCGAAGGCGGCGGCCTGCGCGCGGTCTCCTCACCGCGCAGTTTCGGCCTGATGCATCTCTCCCCGCCTGTGGGCGACCGTGAACTCGCCGACCCCACCACCTGTTTCGTCGAGCGAATCGTTCACGAGGCGTCCCATATCGCACTGAACGCGGTGATGACTCTCGATCCGCTGGTACTCAACGATGCCGGCGAGCGTTACACCTCGCCGCTTCGCCCCGATCCCCGGCCGATGTCGGGTATCTACCATGCCGCGTTCATCCTCAGCCGGGTCGTTCATGTGCTGGAAAAACTACGCCCGCACTACGACAGCCCCGTGCTCGGCGCGACAATCGACCTCACTCGCACCAAATTCACCGAAACCCATCGCGTCGTTCTCGACCACGGGCAGCTCTCCGGCGCCGGGCGCGAAGTCCTGAACTCCTGCGCCGCCTTGGCGGCCGCGTCGAGCTGACCCACGCAACTTGGCTACCCGCAGAAGTGATGTGCCCGAGGCACAGCCGATGAGTTCACCGCCGGTGCAGTCCGAACGCTTCGGCGTCATCGCGACGCTCCGAAGCACGCCGGTGACGGTGCGATATCTGTTCGCCGGTACCATGGTGAACCAGCTCGGCGCCTTCGTCACGGGATTTCTCGTGTTGTATCTAGCGCAGCGCGGATACAGCATGAGCCTGGCTGGTTTCGCGGCGACCGCGTACAGCGCGGGCGCCATCGCCGGCACAATGGCATGGGGTGAGTTCACCCAGCGGTTGGGCCCGCGCGCCACAATCGTCACCGGCATGATCGGTTCCGCCGGGTTTCTGGCGGTGATTCCCGCCATCGTCGCTACGGGCCGGCCGCCGCTACTGCTCGCGGCGGTCGCGGTGGCCGGATTCGCCGGTCCGTCCTACCGTCCTGCCGCGGCGGTGATGCTCGCCGAGCACATGCCGGCCGAGCATCGAGTGATGGCGTTTTCGATGCAGCGGATCGCCTTCAACATCGGGGCGGCGCTGAGTCCGCTCATCGCGGGGGCGCTCATTGTCCTCGACTGGAATCTACTGTTCTGGTTCGACGCCCTCACCGCCCTGGGATTTGCTGTGATTGCGGCCCGGAAGCTGCCCGCGACTCGGCCCGGCGCACCCGTGGAGCCCAGAGCGGCACCGGGTCCCTCCGGAGCCCGGGTGCTCCTGCGCGACCGCCGCTACCACCTGTTCCTGCTGTCGATGCTTATCACCGCGGTGATCTGGGTTCAGATCTTCACGACGCTACCGCTGGCCATGACCTCCCACGGCTACTCGGTGACCTTCTACAGCGCGATCCTGACGACCGGCTCGGCGGTGCTGGTCCTGTTCGAGCTGAAAATCACCGCCTACGTGAAGTATTGCCGTCCGCCGGTGGCTGCCGCCGTCGGTGCCGGTGTTCTTGCTCTCGGCGTCACCGGATTTGCGCTCACGGGACACGGTGGCGCTGCGATTGTCGTGGCATCCCTGGTGACGGTGACCGGGTTGATGATCTTGGGCCCCACCACATTCGCCTATCCCTCGACGTTCCCGCCCGCTGTGCGTGCGCGCTATATCGCTGCCCACCAGACCGTGTTCGGGTTGGGACAGACACTCGGGCCTACGCTCGGTGTCCTGGTATGGACCACGATCGGGGCCGGCGTCTGGCCGGTGTGCGGCGCGTTCGGGCTCCTCGCCGTGGCGTTCGGATGGGCAGGAATGCGACCCCCGGCTTGCCGGCCCGCCTGAATAACCCAGGAGGGCTGCTGGGTACCGGCCCGACACAGCAGCCGGTGAAGAGTGTGTCGCCGGGCGTCCGTGTACAGTGCACCCGCTCGCTGGTTTCGGCGCGTGCGGATGAAGAAGACATCTTGATGGACTTCGCCGAGGTCGTAGATATTTCGACAGCCGAGGAACCGGATTCGGCTCCACGGTGGCGGACCGCGGCCGGGCTTGGTGGCGACAGGATTCTGGCCGCAGGCACTGCCCTCGGTAACCGGCGCGGTGACGAGGGACCGACGTTCGAGTAGGAAACAACGGCCAGGCAAAGCCGTACAGTAGCGGCCGGGCCTGGTCGTCCAGTGTGTAGAAAGCTCTCATCCCGGAACAGGGCAGTGGTTCCGGGAACCATGTGTGCTTCCGACTCCGGGGCAAGCATCGAGATCCGAAGCCCGGATAGTCCTCACCTCCGCCGGCACCGACCGGCTCCTACGCAGTGGCTGTTGCATCCGGATGGCCTACTTCGTGGCCCCTGTGTCCTTGTCTACGCCCGATTCGAGGAGCATGCCGCGTCGTGATGCCGGCAGGTCAAGGGCTCTCGGTGCGCTGATCGAGTTCGGCTGCGGCCGGTTTTGATCAGAGTGGTGTCTTGCCCGCGTGCTGCGGCTTGCGGTGATCGCAACGCCTAGCACAACGGGATGTAAATTCCGCTCGCACAGCGGGTCCCTTGCGCAACCGCGGCCTATCGTCGCTGTGGGCATGCTTCCAGGCACTGCCTACAGCGCAATATCAAGGCATTACGTCGCCGTTCGCGGCAGGAGGATTGCAGTGCTAGGACGCGACGATTCGGGTGCCGGCCCAGTGCAACCTCGTTCATCCCAACCCGCTGCGACCGGCTCCGCTGAACATCCGCAGCGACCGGTCACGGCACAGATCCCTGCTGCCGGACTTCGACTCGGCCTGGTCCGGGACCCTTTCGCCTATCTCATGGATGCGGCGGCCCGTCACGAGGGTCTGGTCCGCGTAGGCCCCGGTGTCCTGCGCACCTTTGTGGTCAGCCACCCGGATCACATCCGCCGGATCCTGGTGACGAACGCCGCCAACTACCCGAAGGGGTCGATGATGCGGCCGTTCCGGGCGGCGCTGGGCAATGGTTTGGTGACCAGCGAAGGTGACTACTGGAAGCGGCAACGCCGGCTCATGCAGCCCGCATTTCACAGCAGGCAGCTGGACGCAATGGAGGCTCATATCGCGGCCTGCGTCGAACGGGCCGTGGCTCGCTGGCGCGTAGATGCGCAACAGGGTGTGCCGGTGAATATCCTCGACGAGTCGATCCGACTCAATGTCGAAATCGTGCTCGGTGCCTTGTTCGGTACATCGATCGACGGTCCGCGCGCCGAGCGTCTCCGCGAACTGACCTCACAGGTTTTCGCGGGACTCGCATCGAAAGTCTGGACGTTCTTCCTTCCGGACCGGCTACCGATGCCGGGTGCGACGGTGTATCGGCGAGCGGTCGCCGAACTCGACGGCGAGGTGTATCGCATCATCGGTGAACGCCGCGGCAGCGGCGACTGTCCCGAGGATCTGCTCGGACTTCTGCTCGCCGCGGAGGACAGCGAGACCGGTGAGCGGATGACAGACCGGCAATTACGGGACGAGATATTCACTCTGTTCATGGCCGGTTACGAAACGACCGCGACCGGAACAACATGGATATCATACGAACTTGCCAACCACCCCGAAATCGCCGAGACATCGGTCGCCGAACTGGACCGGGTGGTGGCCGGTGAATCACCTACGCTCGCCGAGCTGTCCCAGCTCGAATACCAGCGCCGGGTGATCAATGAGGCATTCCGGCTGCATCCACCGTTCCCGATCTGGTTCCGTGAGACCGTCGAACCCGATATGCTCGGCCCGTACCGGCTGCCGGCGAAGGCGCGGATAATCCTCAACCCACATATCACTCATCGTGATCCACGATACTGGGATGATCCGGAATCGTTCGATCCAGATCGGTTCGCGCCCGATCGGTTCAGTTCGCGGATGCGTCACGCCTACTATCCGTTCGGAAAAGGTGGCCGGGTGTGTATCGGCGAACGTTTGGCGACGAGTGTCACACAAATGGTGGTCAGCGCACTGGTTCGGAATTTCCAGTTTACAGTCAGTGACGGTTTCCGCGTGGAAACCCGCTATGTGGTGACCTGTCAGCCCCGAGGTGGACTTCCGCTGGTTCTGCGGGAACGTTGAGCAGCGTTCGGGCAACAGCGTAATGCTGCCGCGTTGACCGGGATGGCGGGGCGGACGAACTCCGCACCGAATAGCGGTGTGCAGGGCCAAGGCAGTCGACAACATCCAGACCCGTGGACCGCTACTCCGCAATCGGTGTGGCCGGAAGTGCGGCTCATGACAACGATTTGATGGTTTCTTGAGTGAGATATCGGAGCCGGCCATGTGATGATCGAAAGCACTATGGCTGAGCAAGTTGAGGTGGACCCCGAAAGTTTCCGGAAGGGGACGCGTTCGGTGGGGGACGCATACGAGGGAGCGCAGGCATCGGGTAGCCGGATTGCTGCCATCCTGTCGGGTTTGGCTGCTGCCGCGGGAAAAGACAAGCCCGACAACATGGTGCCGTTCGCCGAAAATATTGCTACTGCCTCGGGCGTAGTGCTGCCGGATGCCTTGTCCGATGTGCACGATGCGATGCGTGCCGGCGTCGAGGCGCTGGAAGCTACCGAAGACAGCTCGGCTCACCGATTCGGGTAGGGAGTCGATGAGAAGGAGGACTGATCGTCCTTCCCGGCTTCGGGGTTCGGGACTGCGGGCCGGTGGCGTTCATGGAGCGGGGATCGGTCTGCTGGAGTGGGAGTTCGATGGGGCTTGGGTGAACCGAGTGGTGGGGCCGTAGACCGTGAGTGACGGTACAGAGGGTTTGCCTCCTTTCGTCCAGGGGTTGATCTGGGCTATCGCGGGTGACACGTGGCCCGAGGCCGATCCGGACGAATTGTGGCGGATGGCCGATGAGTTGCAGGCCGAGATCGACAACGAGACATACACCCGTGAGCTGGCGGAAGGGAAGCGGGATACCGCGCTGTCGTATGAGCACGGCACGGGTGGCGAGCGGATCGTCGAGGCGATCGAGGAACTGGAGTTCTTCGGTGGTGATCTGCGGGAGTCGACGCAGGAACTGGCCAATTATATCGGTGAACTCGGGAACCAAGCGTACAAGACGCGGCGGCAAATTATTCTCGCGGCGACATGGCTGGCTCTGGAGATTCTTTATGCGACGGGTATGGGACCTGCGGGCGAGGTGATCAAGTGGCGTGCCTGGATTTGGGCGCGTTGTCGTGCGCAGGCTGTGGGCGCGTTTTTCCGGGGGTTCATCGAGAAGCTCGGTGCGCTGATTGCGAAGAATGCGCTGGCGCATGGTCTGCCGAAGCTCTCGCGTGTGGCGATCATCGGTGGGGATTATGCCTTCGAGATGATTCAAGAGGGTGTCGAGGAGTTGTTTCAGGGGTTTGTGGAGGAGGCGGGGGTTCAGTGGCTGATGTTGAACGCTCTGGAGGACAGCGGTTACGACTGGGAAGGGCGGCAGCAAGGGTTCGATTGGGAGGCGATCAGGATAAACTTGTGGGCTTCCCTGGCGGGCGGCGTTGCCGGTGGCTGGGCGGGCCATTACCTGCATCGTTTGCTCGGTAAGCACGATATCTTCGGTGGCGATCGTTGGGGTGGGATGTGGCGGGGTGGGGTCGTCGGTGCGGGTGCGGGTTTGGCGGGTGGTGTGGCGGGGGCCGCGGTGGGGATCGGTTTGTCGGGGCAGGGGTTCACCGCGGAGGCGGTGAAGGACAGCCTCGGGGGGTTGGTGAGCAGTGTCGTCTCGGCCGCGCCGTCGAGCATGATCTACGGGTATCGCGGTATGTCGGGTTACAGCGGCGAGGAGCTGCAGTACCTGAACAAGCTCAAGGGATGGAAGAGCAGTGAGGAGGCGCGCCTCGACGCCGACATCATCGCGATGACGATGAAGGCCCATGTCGAGGCTGAGTTCCCGCCGGGCCGCGAGCGCGATTTCGTGCTCTGGGAACTGGAGAATGCGATCAACGGGATCGACGAAGCTGTCACCGTACCGGGACCACGGGGCACGCCCGACACCTACGGTAAGGGCAACAACGGTGCGGTCGAAGCCGGCTCGGTGAACCAGCATGCCCGGCTGATGCTGATGGAGAATCTGCAGCAGAATTTCGACGGCCGTGCCAATGGGGGAACGTCGATGGCCGGATTGTCACCGAACCCTGATCTACCGCCGGGCGAGGCCCGGGCCGAGGCGGCCAAGGTTCTCGAACGGGTGAACAGCCGTATCGACAAACACTTCGAAGGGAATGCCGTCCAGCGGGACCGGGCACGCGAATTCGTCACGGCGATGATGGACGGTGTCGATTTCACCGCCGACGGCCTCCCGATCGACCCCAATGAAAACCTGCGCCGGCTACAGATTCTCGAACAGAATGCGAACACGTGGTTCGACGCAGGGAACCCCGCCCCGGTCGGTCAGCCGACCCCGGCGGCCGGACCCGCCGGAGCGACCGGGACGTCCGATCCGGCGTCCGGACCTGCCGAGGAGCCGGCGCAGGCCGAGATTCCCGTGCAGGGCACCGCTTTCGGAGTCAGCGAGAACGAGATCGATCGTGTTCTCGGCGAAGTACTCGCCGCGGCCGGCAATCCACCCGACGGCGCCCAGGTGCGATTGATGCTGGAGGCAGTCAGGAACGCTTTGGGGTCCGCTATTCGGCGTACCGGAAGCGGGGTCCGGGTTCGGGCGGGTATATCGCAATGGGGGAAGATGGAGGTCACGGTTGTCGACGGCCGTGGCCGCCAGGATCCCCCTCTGCAGTTCTCGCTGCCCCGGGCTACGGCGTCCCCGGCCGGGGAGAGACCGAACGCCGAGGCGGGCACGAGTTCCGGGGCCGGCGAGCAGCCGCAGTGGGCCGGGGCCGCCGGAAAAGCGGGGGAGACGGCGCCGGTGGCGGAGGCACCGGCTGCGGAACAACCTGCGGCCGGTAGTCCGGGCAATTCTGCGCTGGTTGTGGACGTTCCGGTTCCGGAGACACCTGCCGAAAAGCTGTCGGTGGAGGTTCCCGCCTCCGAGAAGCTGGGCGCCACCGATACCGACGTGGACGCGCAAGAATTCATTGCGCATCTCACCGAAGCGATGCCGTGGATGGTGCAGCAGCAGAAGCTCACCGAGCAGCAGCGGCGGCAGGAGCGCACGCAGTCGGATATCGCCCCCATCGGCGGCGCCTATGGTGTGCACGAGGTGCGGAGCCTCGCCGATCTCCGTGACGGTGAGGGCGACGATGCTCCGTTGATAGCGGGTTTGCTGTCGTTCGGCGTCACGGTCGAGGCAGGAGCGGTGGAAACCGCTGTGTCCTTGATGATGACCGCCGCCGACTCCGTGCTGGGCGACTGGCCCGACGATCGGCGTGCGGCCGCGAAGCAGGCGCTCGCCAGGGCTGTGGAAACCGCTGCGGACCGATCCGAGGGTGCGGCGCGGATCGAGGTCGAACTACTCGGCGACCGCCTGCGGGCACACGTTTTCGACAACGGGCCGGCCCTGTCCGACGGTCCCGAGGTATCCGCCCTGCGCGGTGCGACTTCCGGCACCGACTCCGGTGGAATGGAGGACGGCACCGCCACCGTATGGCGCAACAGAGGCTGGCTCGAGGTCCCGGCCCACGGCCTGAGTGTCGACCCCGGCACCACAGCGCAGAAACTGCACGCCGCGCTCATCGAGATCGGCGTGGATCCGGCCGATCTGATGAAGGAAAGCACTGATTCAGCAGTCCCGGGGCCGAAGAATGTTGTCGAACTGGCTGCGATGGCGCAGGCCGAGCAGGCGAAGCTGCGGGATGCCGAGCGGAGAGCCCGCACGTCGGCCGTGAAAGCGGCGCGGACCGAGAGGGATCTCATCGCACTGTCGCGGGCGCCGTTACTGCCGAAGGCGGCATCCACTGATCCGATCCCGGCCGAAGTGCTGGAGCAGCGTAAGGAAGAGCTGGAAATGCTCCGGCTCGACCACCAGATCGCCGCTGCCGACGCCGAATCGGCCGCCGAGCGCGCGGCTGAACTCGGCGATTCTCAGCGATCGCTGACGGCTGCGCTCGCTGATTTCGACACACTGAGTACCGAATTCACAGGTGATGTTGCACGAGTGGAGCTGGCCGCCCTGGGTGGTCAGCCGGTCGGGAAGTGGGGGGCGATCGTCGGGGATCGGGTGGTCCTGCTCACGCCGGCCGGTGACTCGGACACAGTGTTGGACGAACCGGTGATCGCCGCGCTGCGGGCACGGGGTATCGAGGTCGAGCAGTGGAGGGCCGAGCTGGACCATACCGGCCACGTTCGGTTCAAGGGCCCGGCGAAGCGTCGGTGGCCACCGGAGCAGGACGCCTTGGCCCAGGAATACACCGTGGGGGTTGTGCGGGGGGAGCTGGTTCCGATCCTCCGTGCCCACCCCGCTGAGCCCGGGAAGCAGCGCGCCGCGGACGCCTTGGCTGCCGTCGAGATTCGCAGCGACGACGAGATTCGTGCTGCCGCGACAGCAAAGTCCGGCGAGCTTGTCCAGCGGCTCAGCGCGTACCCGGCCGGGTCGAATCTCGAGGCGCTGTACAAGCAGACCTCCGCCCTGATGACGGCCATCGAGCTCGGTAGCGACGACACGATTCGCGGCGCCGCGATAAGGAAGACCGATGAACTTCTGGAACGGATCCGTGCCTATCCGAACGGTGCGAAGTTGGCGGCCGCATTGTTGCCGACCTCCGCCCCGGCGCCGGCCACTGATCCCGGAAATGATGTCCTGTCCGCGCTGAGCGAGTCGAGGCAGCTCGAACTGGCCCTGGCCGGGCTCGAGAACGCCTTCGGCACCGAGGTTCCCGCCGAACCGGAACCACCGGCAACTACAGCTGACGAACGACGCCGGCTGGCAGTCGCCGCCCGGGCGCAACGGGCCCACGCGGGGGGCTCGGCCGTCGGGCCGTGGGGTGTAGCGGACGGCGATCGGCTGCTGATCGTGCAGTCTGCCGGGGAGGACAATCCGCTCGCCGACCCGACTGTCCTTACCGGCCTGGACGTGGCGGGAGTGCTGGTCGAGCGCCGCACAGTCGCAACCGACGGCACCGTAACCGTCGCGTACTGGAACGGTGCGGCCTGGATGACCAGGCCACCGCGTGTTGCCAGCCCCGCCCCGATTCCCGCCGGCCCGTACAGTGCCACGCTCGCGGCTATCGACCTGAGACTCCGGCGTACGCGTGCCACCCTGAATACGATCCGCGAGTGCGCTGGTTCGGACGAGGTCCGAGCCGCGGCGACCACGCGCTTCCATGAACTCGGCGGACAGCGTGTCCAGCTGGGCACCATGGCAGCCGCCAGGGCCGACGAACTCATCGACCGCTTGTTCGGCGAAGCCCGGACCTCGGCGGTACGTGCCGGCCTGCGCAACGACCTGGGTCTTCTGACCCGGCATGCGCCCAAACCGGAGGCGGAAATCGACCGCCTCCGCTGCATCGAGATGTACGCCGGCGGAGCGGCTCGCCCGGCAGCCACGAAAGTGCCGGCCACCGCGAGCGACGGGACAGGGCCACAGGCCGCTGCCGCGCCGGTGGACGGGACCGCTGCACATTCCGAGGCGGACAGCGAATCCGCCGACCTCCGGCAGGCGGCGCGTTCCGGCCCGGGTTCGGTGAACGGTGCGCCGGTCGCGGCCGACCCCGTGCAGTCTGCGTCCGAGGGGCCGATCGTGGTGGCCGGTGACCTGGCGAATGCGGACGCCGTCGTGGTGTACGTAGGCGACCGGCCCACGGGCACGGAGCCATCCGGCCCGGTTGCCGGCGAGGTCCGGGTGTGGGAACAGCTCGAATCGGCGGGCGCGACCCGGGCCGCGGTGATCCGGCCGGGCGACAACTCTCCCGACGGTGTCCGGAAGGCGGTCGCCGAGGCGGCGGCATCGGCTCCCGGGGCGCGCATCACCGTCGTCGCGACGGATCCCGCGGCTATGGCGGCAGTTCGGAACGGGATCGACCCCGTGACGGCGCGGTCGATGCACGCGGTGATCCACACCGGCGACGCGTTCGCCGATATCTGGGACATCGACAGGAAGGTCTTCGGCTGGTTGCCCTGGTGCGGTGTCGAGGTGTACGCGGTGGCCGGCAGCGGGCCGGTTTCGCCGGCCGGGGTAGTCGGAGTATCAGCGGACGATCTCGGCCGGATCGCCCGGGGAAATACCATCACCGAGCAGCTTTTGACGTTGGAGATCCGCTCCGATAAAGAGCGCGGCGAGCTCCTGGCTGCGATCGAAAAGGTGCGTGCGGCCACGGAGCAATGGCCACACAAACAGCGGAACCAGGTGGTGCGAGCGGTGCTTGCCGCTGTTCGCGAAGCGGAGGCGCGGTCCGATGGCCAGTTCGAAATCAAGATCGAGAGGAAGATCGAGGAATCGCATGACTTGATGGACCGAACCGTCTCGCTGCGGATCGATGTCCTCTCCCGAGGCGAAATACCCGAACCCTACACAGCCCCCGCCGCTGTGCTCGAGGTCGCGTCCTCCTCGCACATGAGCCGTGCAACCGGCACGCAGTTGCCCAACCGGTTGTCCTTTGAGATCGTGTCCCTGCCCGATGCATCCGGCGCGCCGCTTCCCGGCATAAAAGATGGTCCCCGTACAGAATTTCTGGAACGCTGGTTCAAGGCCCATCACAAGCACCGTGATAAGCGCCGCGATTACGCGCTCGCGGCCAGTGCCTCCTCCGAGGACGGTTTGGCGGACGAGCCATCGGATGACCCGGAGTCGATGTCGCCGCCGGGTCTCCACGATGATGACGGGGCCACCGCACCCGTGTCGCACGGCGAGCGCGAGGGAGCTACCGCGCCTGCGTCGGCCGAAGGGAAACCGGATGAGGCGGCGCCCGGGGTCCAGCGACCTGAACCGGTTCGGTTTCTCGGGGCGCGGGCCGGGAACGGCACAGGGGATTCGGCATTCGGTGCCGCCGCTCGTACGGCACTGCAACAGCTCGGCGGTACGCCGATCGGCACCTGGGGCCGGATCGTCGATGGCCGACTGATTCTGGTGTTGCCGCCGGAAGCCGACGATCCGGTCTTGGATGTGTGGGTCCGTCAGGCACTGGCGGCGAAGGGCGTCGAGGTGGAGGTGTGGCGACCTACCGTCGATCGGAAGCTGGAGCGCTGGGACACCGAGAAACTCGAATGGATCACGGGGCAACCGGTGGCCGAGGAGATCCGGAAACCCGGTGACGAGGTCGCGGACCTCCGATATGAATGCCGGTTGCGTGCACTGAGCGAAGTCCTGACGCCGATTCTCACCGCGCAGGGCCGCGGCATCCGGCTGGGTTCGCCTGCGGCAGATGCGATCGGGGACGCCGACGCTGCCGCGGAGTTGCGTCGAGTCGTTGCCGCCCGTGCCGAGAGGGTGGCAGTGGCACAGGAGATCGAGCGGCTCGACAGGGAACTGCGGAACCTGATCCCCGAAACGGCCCAGCAGACCGCGGAATATGCCGAGAAGGCCCGGCTGATCGAGATCCAGCGGATTCAGCAACGGTCCGTCGAATCGGATATCCCACCCAGGCGGCTCGCGCAGTTGCAGGCCGCCTGCGAATTGCTCGATTCGGCGCCTCGTACCCTCGAGGAGATTGCGGCCGATATCGCCACCCGACAGGACAACGTGGCGGCCCGGCTGAAGGATCTCGCCGGCGCCACAGACCACCGCCGGATTGCCGCCCTCCTCCGCGCCGTAGCGACCGCAGCAAATGCGGTGCCGGACACCGCCATCGACACCGACCTGCGCATCCTGCACACTCTGAGTGAGGGCCTGCGCGGGCTGGAATCCCTCTTGGCGCCCGATATCACGGCGACCCCGGAGCAACGCGAACATCGGGCGGAATCCGTCCGGGCCGAATACGCGGGTCTCGACGGCCTGCCACTCGGCATCTGGGGCCATATCGTGGGCAATCGACTGGTCGTCGTCACCACCGACACCACCGTGATGTGGCTGCGGGACCCTGAGCTGCTCGATGCCCTCGAGCAGGCCGGGGTGGTGGTCGAGCGGCGGTGTGTAACCGGTGCCGGGGATCCAGCCGTCGCGTACTGGAGCGACGGCAAATGGTTCACCGAGCATCCGGACGGCACCGGCGACGACAGTGACGTCGAACCCGCGCAGACCCTGCGCACACTGCGCGGCGTTCTGGCCGCGCACACGATCGATATCGACCGCGGCAGTGACGATATCGATGAGGCCGTACTGGCTGCCCTTGCCGATGCGCAGGAGCTCGTCGAGCCCGATCAGCCGGTGCCGGACGAGCTCATCTACCTGCGTGCCATGCGTGAGATGAGCGAGGTCCTGCGGGAGATCGACGGGCGTGCAGAACCTCCGCGGAAGAACGTCACCGGCACCGAGAGGACGGCGAGTTCCGCGGACTCTGTCGGCACCGCACCCACCGCCGCGACGTCTGCACCTCCCAGTGAACAGGACCCGGCCGGTGACGGTTCCGGCCTGAGCGACTACGGCGTGAATACACCGGGCCTATGGGACGGCGAACTATTCATCGCCACGGACGAGGTCGAGATCGCCCACGCGCTCGAAGCTTCCGGTGCGTTGCCCGAGTCTCTTGCCGGTCAGCTCGCGGAGGCGGCGCGGATCGCCTTGGAGCATGGCGCCCCCGGTGTCGCGATCGGGCGCGCACTCGACGGTGCGGTGAGGTTGCGGGTGCCTGCCGGTGAACAGGCAGGCTGCACGATCACGGCCACCGATGCCGGCCTCACCGCGGAATGGGATGTGCGACCCGGCGCTCAGGAACAGCTGGGCATTCTGATCGAGCAGGCGGATGCACTGGGCGCCGATATCACGGAGGCTCTGCAACCGTCGGTCGGCCACCTCGACGAGCACGGTTTGACCGTATCGATGACCATGTCGTTCGCCGACGGTGCCGGGGAGCCTGCCGTGCGATGGCAGCTGAGTGGGCTCGGCCCCGGCGAGCTTCCGCATCTCGGCGCGTCGGAGAGCACCGAGGCGACCAGGGAATGGGCACCGCCCAACGGCCAGGTTGTCACCGTGGCCGCGGACACGTCCGATAAGGAGCACGCCCAGGACACCCGCGCCGCGCAAGCCGAGTCGGCGTGCCTCACCGCTCTGGCACCTTTCCCGGGCACCGCGGCGGGGCCCTGGGCGCGGGTGAGTGACGGAAAACTGGTGATCATCGCACCCGTCGGCGCGGTGGATCCCATAGTCGACCCCGATGTCCTCGAAACCCTCGGTGCCAAAGGAATCGCCGTCGAACAGTGGAGAGCCGGCGTCGACGACGCTGGTTCCCCAGTGTTCGAACGGTGGGACGGCACCCGGTGGGTAGCGGACGGCACCACCCCTGCCCCTGCCACCACCACGCCGGACACCATGGCGGCGCGGCTGTGGCAGGAGTACGCCGCCGGGGTGGTTGCGGAAACGCTGCTCGAACAGGAATTCGGCATCATCGGATCGGCCGCGGGGCTTGCGATAAGCGCCCTGGCCGATCTCTCGGACTCCGACCTCGATCCGGAACGGCTCGACACGCTCGACACCGAACTCGCGCGACTCGAAGCGGAAATCGAACGGGTCGACCGTGAATTGACCGCGTTCGACAACCAGGCTCCGGTCCAGGTGCCGAGCGCTGGGAACCGGAAAACCAGGCGTGTGGCCGCCGAGGCGGCCGCCGCGGAAAGCGCCCGGCGCCGGACCGAACGCGAGCGGTTGACCGCCGAGCGCAAACGGCTCGGCACCGAACAGGAGCACTTGGCACAGCAGCGCTCGGACCTCCCTGCCCGCAGCGCCGAGCTCGCCGGACACCTGGGACTCAGCACAGCGCAGCTGGCGGACCGGCTGCCGCGGCTGGCGGCGCTGCAATCGCTGTGCCGAGCGGCGGGTCGCGGACCGGCCGCGGTGGCCACCGCGGCCCGCGAACACAGTGCGAGCCTGCGCCGCCGGATCCACCGGTACACCACCGAGCAACAGACGCACCGGACTGCCGGGGAATACCGGCCCATCCACAAGACCATGGTCACGGCAATCGACGCGGCGAACGCGGTCCCCGAGATCGGAACACCGGCGGATATCGAACGGCTGGGCATCCTCGAGACCGGGTATTCCCAGCTCACGGAATTCGGTGCCGCCGCGTACTCCCGGGCCGGCCATTACGCCGCCGCGCCTGCATTGCCGGATGCCGCGACATTCGCCGAACAGCTTCGTGCCGGCCTCGCGGGCGTCGGCATCGACGTGCCCGTCGGACTGACGGCGGCCGAACTTGCCGAACAAGCAGATGGCGCGCTCGAAAGCCCCGCGATGGATCTCGAGGATCCCGGGTGGCGCGCTCTGTCGCAGGCCTCCAGCGCCTACGCAGGGGCTGTCGCGCAACTGCCCGGGAAGTGCGCGGCGGCCGCACATAACCATTTCGAGCAGCTGGACGGTGTGCCGATCGGTTCGTGGGGCCGAGCGGTGGACGGCGGGCTGATCATTGTCACCGCCGAGGCCGCGCTCCCGGCGCTGGAACCGGACGACCTGCGAGCCCTCGAGCAGGCGAAGATACCCGTAGAACTCCACACCGTGGCAGCCGACGGCAAGGTAACGGTGACACAGTTCCGCAATGGCGGCTGGGCTGCGACGACACAGCCGATCACCGGGAGACCGGCCGTTGTTCACACCCCGGCCGCGCACCTCGCGTCGCAGCACTCGGCTGTGGACGCGATCCACCGGGCCCTGGCCGACCGGATCCTGGGTGCGGAACACACAGAGGAAGCGCTGCACACGGCACTTTCCGTCCCTTCCGCCGCAGACGAAATAGTCCAGCTCGGCACCGACATAGCGGCACTGAACGAGCGGAGCAAGCGCGCCGAGAAAGACCTCGACGAGCTTGCGACGCAGCACCGTAGGACAGAAATCGAACGGGACGTGCTGGCCGCGACTCTCCGGGCCCAGCAGGAAGTCACGGACTTCGACAGGGCTCGGCTCGACGAGCTCAGCGCAACCGTCCAGCGGCTGGAAGCGGAGATTCGGACGCGCCGGATCGAACACACCGAAGCGACCACCGCGAGCCTGCTGGCCGGTACCCGTCGCGACGATCTGGTAGAACTCCTCGCCGACCAGGGTTTGCTGCACCAGGATCAGGACGGCAACCCGACCGTGTGGGACGCCGGCCGGCTGGCTTCCCTGCGCGCCCTGCGCGATATCGGCGACCGGCGTGCCGAACTCGTGGAACAGGCGTGCGCGGCAGCCGACAAAACCATCGAGCAGATTCGCGCGCAGATCACTGGCGCCGACCTGCTTCTCGAGGATCGCGCCGTGCTGCTGGCACAGTTCTCCGAGGTATTCCCGGGCAGCACGGGCGGCGAACCGGCCGAGAACACCGACGCGTCGGCCGAGCTCGAGCGATACCAGCGGGCCGAGAGCGCGCTCCCGTGTTTCGAATTGCAGCTGGAAGGCGCGCGACTGGCCCAGGCGCAGTGGCGTGCGAACCCGGATCTGGCGCGGCAGGCGGAACTGGACCGGATCGGCGGCACTCCGGCCGGGCCGTGGGCGCGGGTGTGTGGCGGGAAGCTGGTGATCATCGCACCGGCGGGAGCGGACGATCCGGTACTGGCTGCCGACGTCCAACAGGCTGTGTCCGACCGCGGGGTGCCGATCGAACAGTGGCGTGTCGGCAGCGACGAAGACGGTACGCCGATCTTCGAACGGTGGAACAAGGGCCGGTGGGAGCGCGGGCGCCCCGAAATCGCGCCGGATCCGGAGACGACCGGGGCACATCTGCAACACAAATACGCAGTCCGCGTTGTGGCCGAGGCCCTCGTCGGCCACGAGCTCGATAGGAGTGCCGAGACCGTCGGCCCGGCGGTGGGTCTGGTGGCCGGTCTGACGGATGCCGATAACGACCCCGGTCGCCTCGAGCAGGTGCGGGCCGAACTGGACGTGGTCGAATCACGGCTGGCCGGGCTGGACGGGCTGGGGCCGGTGCGATTGCGGCGCGGAGGAGACCGCGAGGCCGCGAGGCGACAGGCCGCTGCCGAAACGGAGCGCCGTAATGCCGAACGCGCCAGGTTGCGCGAAGCACTGGAGGGCCTGCAGTCCGAGTACGACCGGCTCAGCAGGCCTCGTTCCGAACTCGGGGATCTGCTCGGAACCAGCGAACCCGAAGCGCTGGCGCACTCCATTTCCCGGCTGATGCCGCTGCGCGCCCTGTGTGCGGAGGCCGACCTGAGTACGGCGGACCTGGCCGGCGCGGCTCGTACGACCGGCACCCGGCTGCGCGGCGCTATCGAGTTGTCCACTGCGGAGCGGAAACCGCATCGTACGAAGGCCGAGTACGAGCCGATTCGCCAGGCTTCCGAGAACGCGATCGCTGCGGCGGACGCGGTGCGGGGTGCGGACCCGGCATCGGAGATCGAGCGGGTCCGGATCCTCGAAAACGGTGTGGCCGAGGTGGAGTCCTTCGGGGTTTCCGCACGATCCCGAATCGATCCGGTGCCCGAATCCGACCGGCAGCCACTCGATTCCTACACGTTCACCGACCGCTTCACCACACTGTTGCAGGCGCTGGGTGTGGAAATCGGCACGAATGAATCCGCAGCATCCGCCGCCCGGAGGGCGCTGGAGAACGCCGACCGCACGCAATGGCTGTGGCTCGAGCTGGAGCTGCTGGTCGAGCAATACGACGCACACTGCGAAGCATACGAACAGCGCTGGGCAGACGCGGTCCGCGCCGAATTCGACCGGATCGACGGAACCCCGGTCGGTTCGTGGGGCCGGGTGACCGGCGAGGGACTGGTGATCGTCACCAGTGCCACCAGCTCACCACCCCTCGAACCGGGTGAGCTGCGAGCATTGCAGTTCGCCGAGGTACTCGTCGAACAACACACTGTCGATGCCGACGGCGAGGTCACCGTCACCTGGTTCCACAACGGTGGCTGGGTATCCGAGAAACCACCGGCCGGTCCTGGCGAAAACGATCGCCCGGCTCCCGGAGCACTATCGACTGCGCGCGCGATACACAACGCGTTGGTGGCCCAGATTCTCCGCAAGGTGCCGGGCTCGCCGGAAGGGAAAGCCGCGAATGAGATCGCGGTATTGGACGGCACGCTCGAACGGATAGACGCCCACCTGGCGGAGGTCGAAGCCGAACTCGAACATATCGATGCCCAGCTCACCACCGCCCGTACCACCGCCGGCGATCCGGCCACCGGATCCGGCGACGAGCCGCCCGATCCCGCAGCTCACGACGCGCAGAGCACCCTCGATCGCGAGGCCGAGATCGGTGCGTTGCTGGTCGCACGCAGCCATCTGGCGGTGGAACAGGAGGAGCTGCGCACCGAGCGGTGGACGGCGACCACCCGCCGCGGCGACAAGGTCGCATATCTCGTCGGCCGCGGCCACCTGAACCCGGACCAGCTCGACGCCGGCATCATCTGGGATACCGACCAGCTGCTGTCCCTCCCCGCCCTCCGCGAGGCAGCCACCTGCCTGGAAACCCTCGAGACCGAGCACGCCGAGCCCGCCGTCGAGGCGGCGTCCGCGCCGGAAAGCCACACAGGTGTGCTCGAGGAGTCGACCTTCCAGAAGGTGACGGCGGCGGAACTCGGGGATGGCTTCGAACCGGCAGCACTCCAGTCCGGGAGCCGATCCGCGGATAAAGCCGGCCCCGCCGTCGAATCGCCACCGGATCGGCACGCTCCGCGCAGCACGGCAGGGGAGGATGACCCCGGCTCCGGAACCGATGCAGCGGACGATCAGGCGGACGCAGTCAAGTCTGCTCCGCGGGGCGCCCGGGTTTTCCAACCGGAGGGCTTCCATTTCGAGGGCCCCGACGGCGAAGTGTTGCACCAATTCGGGAGTGGTGCTGAGGGTGCGCGTCCGGCGGGTGTGTCCGGGGAGGGAGGTCCCAGGGGCACACAGAAGGCGAGCGCCGCAGCGTTGCCTGACAACTCCTTTGATTCCCACGACGATGACGGTCGTGCGGGTGAAGCAGGAACGGATCCCTCGAACGGCGGTGGCTCCGAACCGGCAATCGAGCGTGAACACGAAGGCGGACCCCTTTTCGGCGCTCATGACACTGCGGATGGGGTCCGTCTCTACACCGCGGCATCGGGTGCTTCGCGGTCGCGATCGTTGGCGGCCGTAGCCGCGGATGACTTCGAATCGGTGTCGCTGCTCGGTTCTTCGCCTGATTCCTGGCGCGACGTGGAGGACGAGGTCTTCCAATGGACACGTGGGATGTCGGGACTGGGCGCCGGTACATATGAGTCTCGTATCGAGGGCGACGCGCTCGTTGTCGAGATCGTCTATGAATCCGGTTTGACTGCATCACTGCGCATCTCCAGCGGTGCCGGCAGCCGGGTGTGGAGTACAGATGTGCGCGGCGGTGACGCGTCCACCGAGGAACTCGCTAGTGCTTTCTCTCTGGCGAATGCCTTCTTGCCGGGTTTGTTGACCCACAATTGGGACTGCACTGACCCGCTGGTCGCGCACCGGTGGGCACTGCACTCGGCGGAGTCGGCCCACAATTACGGTATAACTCACCTGGTTTCGACCATGCAGGTGGCTGGACCAAGCGAACGTCACCTGTCCATCAGGATGGAATCTCCCGAAACCGAATCCAGCGTCTCGGCACTGTTCACCGGGAACGAGGGAGGCAACCCTCCGACCGGTGGAGAAATCGATAAACCGTCCGAGGTGTGGGCGCAGGCTGCGGCGGAACAGCGTCGTGCCGAGGAGAGGCAGCGCGATGCGGTTGTCATGGACAAGATCCGGAACATGAGCAAATGGCTGCGCCTCTCCGCGCCATGGCGGGAGGACGCGCGGCTCGGGGCAGCGCTCCTACCCACCCGGATGTCCGAACTCAGGCAGATGTGGGATTCACTGTCGGATGCCGCTCGTGCCCAGCTGGTGGACACCATGGACCTGCGTGAAGTCGCCGGCCTGCCGATACCGGTACGTGACGAACTGAACAGGAAGTACTGGTTCGGCCCGAACGCGCATTCGGACACAGACCCACGCTCGCGGATACAACCCGAACAGTACACTCGCCTGCGCGAGATCCGGGACGAAAGTGATGCTTGGTCGGATGCATTGCCTGGCCGGCCGCGGCTCCGGGTGCACTCAGTGGATCCCCACAGCGGTCGTGCGGTCTTCGTGCTGGGAGAATTCGACGCCGATACCGTCGGAGTGCTGGTCGGGGACGGTGAGTTTGACAAATGTCTGGATTTGGTGGCGGCCGCTCGCGCCACCTATGAGGACATTGTGATCCAAGGCTCCCAGCCGCACTCGGCGGCGCTGGTCATCGCGGTCGGTTACGAAGAGTTCGGCCCCGATGGTGCGGGTCTGAACGAGCTGCTCACGTCGATGGTCGCCGAATCCGAACAGTGCCGCGGAGACTCATCTGCGCAGTTCCATGTGGTCGGGTACGGTCGGGGCGCCGGGACGCTCGCCGCTGCCGCTGGTCGAGAAGACATGCCGGAGAAGGTCGAATCGCTGGTCTACCAGGCTCCGCATCTGGTGGCCGAAGCCCCATGGCCTGAAACAATCTGGTGCGCGGCCGATTACCAGGCGCGCTCGACGTGGGTGGTGCGCGGGGATGATGATGCCGTCGCACCGTGGATTCCTGGGGCGAAGCGGATCGAGCCCCAAGGCATTACGGCCTTGCTTTGCGGTGGTCTTCCTGTGACGGCCGACCGGCAGGAACTGGCGGAACTTCTCGAAGCGTCCGTAGAGGAAATTCGCGAGGGGCTTGCGGACGTGGAGCAGCTTCCTGGGGACCCAGAGGCGAATGTGGTGTTGTTGCGGGAGGCGGAAAAGGCCGCTGCGCACGGTGTGAAGATCTGGAGCCAGCCCGAAGCAATCGACGATCCCGAATTGTGCCGGCAACGTGAGACCGAGAACCGCTCCCTGATGGCGCAACTGCTGGAGGTGTTCGGGGGCACCATCGACCGGCATCGCTGGATCGATATCACCGAATTCGGCCTCACCGATTACGCCGGCTTCTTCCTTCGGAGACTCGAAGAGAATGAGCCGATCAACCCGGATGACCCCTTCTGGGTGTACCGGACCGACAGCGGTGGGATGGCGCTCGCGGCCAATCGTGATGTACTGCGTGCGATGCCCGATGATCGCTCGCGTGCCGAGGCGCTGTACCGAGCTCTGGGCCGGGTTGCCGCACTGGCGTCCATCGACGGGCGGGCGCTCCCGATCGCACAGTCCGCCCTGATTCGCCAGTGTGTCCGGTCGGGGACCCCTCATGAAAGCGGGGCCATCGCAGCGTGGATGACCCAGCACTTCGGCGAGGACTGCGTGACCGCCGAGGGTGTGCTCCGGATAAGCGAAGCATTCGCCACGTCCTTTGCCGCCGTGGAGAACTGGGCCGCAGCCGATGGAGTAGGTGGGGATCGGGTCCCGCCTGTCGGCCAACAGATACTGCACGCGGTAATGGACCTGGTCGGCAATGGCAATGCCGAACCGCTGTCGAGACTGCTCGGGTTGCGGGATACCGTCGAGGTATCGGTCGCGCTCAACGAACCCGACGCCTACACCCGTCCCGCCGACTTGGTTGCCGAGCGCTTGCGCCGGACCCTGCCCGAGCGGGCGGTGGACTCCATCCTCGCGGATCTGGCCAGGGCACTGAACTCCGGGCTGAAAGACGGACATGCGACGGTTCGGTTGATCGTCGACGACATCACCGATCTAGCGGAACCGAACCCGCGAGCACGTGATTTCTTGATCGAGCTGTCTGTCAACAATAAAATCGTGCGACGGGAATCAGCTGTCATGGACGGGTCTCCCGCACGCGCTGCTGTCGACATCGCACCGCGATCGGCTGTTCCGATGTCGTCGGACAATGTCCGTAACGGGGTCCTGGCAGCAATCCATCTCAGGATCGGCCAGGGGATGCGGACCCCGCTACCGGGTATACCATCCGAACCCGGCCACCGGGTCGCTGAACTCGCCACTGGGGGTCGGCTTCATCCTGGTGGCTTTCACACCTTCTATGCCATCGAAGAATGGCTGAAGGACAAACCCGGCGGTTTCGTATTCGCCTTCCTGGACGACAAAACGGTCCTCGTGGTCAACGAAGGCACCGATGAAGGCGACGAGATCGTTGTGTACGACACCGAACCGCACAGTTTCGGCATCCGAACGCTGATCGCCGACTGGCCGCGGCCGGAGCACGACCCTAATATCCCGGGCATTGCCTTCCACCGGCCGGGAGTGCCCGAGATTCGTTGTCCACGAGGCTTCTTGCGCACCCTGCTATCGGCTTTTGCTTCCCGGGGGCAGGATCCGGAACTGCCCTGGGAGGAGGCCTTCTGGCAAGCCATCGACGCCGACTTCCTTCGTTCCGATTACCAGCGGTCGGCAACCGAAGGCCTGCTGCCGCACTCGTCGGGTCGCGGCCAGTGCGTCGGCTACTCGCTACACGTACTGAAAGCGCTGGAACCCTCCGTAGAAGCACCTGATCGGCAGGGGCAGGATTCGATATGGCAGAGGGGGTGCGAAGCGGGTGAGTTCGCGGCGAAGTCGGGGTGGCGTTGGCGGGGTGCTGTCGAGGGCGAGGAAGCCGAGTATCCGGTTCTGGACGGCAGTGTACAGGCGGTGCTGGAGCGGGCGACGCGCGAGGCTTCGGAATATCGGTCGAAGTCGCTGCCGGCGACAGGCCACTCGCCTGTTGTGGTGCTCGCCCTGGAAAAGCCGGGGGAGGGTCCTCAGCGAGGTACAGCTCACCTTGTACTCACCCGGGTCGGTGAGGACGGTGTGGAGTACATCGATACCGGGGATTTCACCGACGATCAGCGAGCGATGTTGTTGACGGGGAACACGAAGTTTCTCGAAACAGCTTGGCGGAGGCTGAGCAATGCCGATACGAAATGGAGCGGAGTCCAACGGGTTACATCTGCCGTGCGCGACCCGGCCCAAACCCTGGAACCGGCACAGGGGCCGTCCTCGGAGGACAGGTGGTTCCCGGCTTCCGCATACGGTCCGGCAAACCCGATCGAGGGATTCGGACGTTCGGAGCCGACAGACCAGAACGGGGGCGATTCCGCACCGCCGACCGACTCGAAGGGCGTTCCCCTGGGCGATGGTTCCGCAAGCGGGGTTGCGGGATCTGCTGACGGCACGCCGCCCCCGGACCGTTCGGGCGGCGCGGCAGGGCAAGCCGTGGAGAACTCGGGACGCTCGTGGACGAGGGTGCCCTCCCGAGCTGAGTCGGAGGCCGCAGATCTGGCCCGGGCCCTGAATGACGCCGGAGGTGTGGGGCACCGGCCACCCGACGATGCAGATGCGGCATGGGATCTCGCCGACGAGGTTTGCCGCTGGTACGAGTCCATCCAAGAGCAGTTGCGTGACCGGGCAATGGAGGCGCGGGCCGGGATTGCGTGGAGGAATCCCGAGTGGGCTCGCCATCAGGACGGTGTACCGGTGGAGGACCGGGACATGCTGAATCGCTCGCTCGTGGAGAGCGAGGGTGCGCGGTCGCCGGTGGCCGGTCTGGTACGCGAACTGGATCGATGGGCTGTCCGGGAGAACAACAAGGCGTATCTGAAATCCTATGTTCGAGATAGCACCGATACTGGTGTGCCGGGCAAGGTCGAGGTCCAGTTCGGGGATTTCCGCAGGGCTGAATCGACCGAGAAGCCCGTGGTCGAAGTGCTTGTTGCGACGCCGTCCGAGATTGATGACATGTATGCGGTTCTGCGTGAGGCCGAGGCGCGTTACCGCCGGCTGGCCGCGGAGACCCGCGGCCGCCCGGTTGCGGTGATCGTCCGGATGTGCACCGGCGATACCGATAGCGGTGAGCGGTTGGTCCAGGATCTGGCGGGGCTGAAAGGTTCGATGCCGGAAATCCATTTACCCGCACAGGCATCGGGCACGAGCAGTAGTTCATGGGAGTCCGGCAGCTGGGTGGAAAGGCCCCTCGAGGTTGCGCCGACCGAACCGGAAATCGACAATGTCGTACTGTTCGGCTCTGCGGCCGAGTTGCTGGCTGATGCCGCTGATGCGGTACCCGAGGGCCTGCTGTCGCGGGTCACGTTGGGAGCTCTCACGCCGGAAACCCCAGCCGATCTCAGCGTCCAGATTGCGACGACGCTGCCCGACGTCCAGGTATTTGTCAGCGAACCGCTCGAAGCAGGCACCGATATCACGCGGGGGCTGGAAGATCAGGGCGGGAGGCGGGAGAAGGCGCTCACACAGCGACTGGCCGCATCGGCGTTCGAAAAGTCCGGCCGGGACCCCGAATCCGCGGCCGGCATCACGGCGGAGGTTATGTCACGCCGGCTGGCGAGCTCGCAACGGATCTCCGGCCGGTTCGTGCCGGGGGGTGCACTGTTCGAGGCGCACAAGTCGGACGAGTTCCTTGCTGAGGAGAACCTGGTCGGGTGCGCCTGGGGTATGCCGTTCACCGACCGGGATCTCTGGAACCGGGTGTGGCTGTCGAATCGGCTGGCAAGAGTCCAGGACCAGCGTGAACGGCGTGAGCTGATCGGCGCGCGGGACGCGCTGAACGGGGTCGACGACGCGGCACCCCTGTTGGTGTCGCTGAACGCGGAAAAATCGACAATGGTGGCGGCCTTCGGCGATCCGGATCCCGAATCGATCATCATCTTCACCGGTGAAGGTTCGTTGTCCACCGATGCCGGCGACTTTCTGCGGGCGGCGGCCGAGGTCCAGAAGCGGGCCGCGGAAGACGGCCGTCGAGTGCAGGTCATCGCTGCTATGGGGTATGGGAGCCTGCGTGACGACGGGTCGGCTACGGCAGCGTTGGCCCAGGTGGTTGCCGTCCAGTCGGGCCGGGAAGCGGAAGCCTCGGGTAGGCGGAGGCCGCGGATTCACCTCGTAGGCGCCGGTTCGGGCGCCGAATCCGTGATGGCAGCGGTCGCTGGTGGCCGTATGGTCAATGTGCTCGACTCGTTCGCCGTGGACAAAGCCGAGGTTCAGCCTACGCCAAACCAACGTGAACAGGCGGGTGTCAAGTGTGTCGCGTTCGGGCTGAACGCCGGTATCGGTCGCCGGCTGAGCAGGCGCGACGAGATCCAGGATATCCAGGCGGTGTATGAAGACGAGGACACCCGTCCTCGGTTCGATCGCTGGCTGGCGATGTTGACCGATAAGCAGCGCAACGTAGTGTCCTTGCGACTGGCAGGATCGAGCCCCAGCGATACGGCGGCGCGCTTGGGTTTCCGGAACGTCTCCGAAGTAAGCGAGGTTTTCAGCGACGGTTGCCTCGCGTTGGCGAAGTGGTTGCGCCTCGAAACCCTCGTCCGCGCGGCGACGCCCCGCGTCCGGGAGCAAGCGTTGCGGTCGCTGGGGCTGTCGTTGCCGGACCATCGGCAGATCGTGACAGGACTCGACCATCGGCAGATCGTGACAGGACTCATCGATGAAGGTAAGTCCCTGGACGAGGCAGCGTCCGCTACTGATCGACGGTCGTCCGCTACTGATCAACAGTCGGAAGGCATCCGGCAAGAGGCTGGTTGGGCACTGAACGTCGTGGCGGAGTCCATAGGCCAGAATGCCCCGGCGGTATCCGACGAAGGAACGCTCGGGGTCGAACTGGCCGAGGCGTTGATCGAGGCGAAGTGGGCGAGCGACGAATACCGGAGCCAGGTGAGCAGTAATGGTGGCCGGGTCGAGGAGTTGGAGCCCGGCTCAGCTGCGTTGGCGGCCGAGCAGAGCCAGCTCGCCGGTTGGAGACAACTCCAGCGTGCGAGCGACGGTCGCGCATCCGAAGACCCGAACAACCGTAGACTCAACCGCTGGATTGAGCGCGGCAAAGCGCGGGTCGAGGGCGCGCAAGGCTACCATCGGATGGATTCCCGCGTCCGTGCACTTACCGCATCGGGCCGAGAGCTTGCGGCAGCCCACCACGATCGAGAGCGTATCGTCGACGCTTACGTTGCGATTCGGGAACGGCTGGAGCCTGGAATCGTCCCGGCGAGGCCGGGGATAGCCACCACTCGTGAGCTGTACCGATTGCGGAACGAAATCGATGCCGTACTTCTCAGCGAGACAGACGACCCGGAGCGCGGTCCGGGTCGTCTGCCACGGGAGTCGTTCAAGGAACTTCGGGATCGGCGACGGTGCCTCAATGATCTGATCGCGGTATCGGAAGGATTCGAGAAGCGGGATCACCGGTGGCGCAGAGCCGTTGAGCGGGCCGAAGCGCTCACCGAAGCGAGCCGGAGCGAGGCGGAATTCGACAAGGCACTGGCCGGAACCCCGCGTCGACCGGACGCCGGGACAACACTTGCCTCCGATCCACTGTCCGGAGTGCAGGCACTGATGGAGGCCGGTGCAAAGCCGGTGTCGCTGACCGCCGGGTTCGGGGTGCGGAATGGCGAACTCGTCCTTGTGGTCGAGCCCGGCCTGGACCTGGACGAATATCGGTCGGCCGTCTTCGGCACTCTCGACTCCTGGCCCACGTTGGACCCCGGGATCGAGATGCCGATCAGGTTCCTCGAGCTCGGCGCGGACGGCTCGATCACCGAGGTGTCGGGTTACCGGGCAGGCGTTTTCGGTAGCAGCCTGCTGGTCAGTGACTCTTCATGGGCATGGTTCGACCGTGCGGGCAGGATGACTGATCCGCAGGTCGGTGAAGCACTGATGCCGGCAACAGGTCCGGGAGCGGCCGATGCCGGCGAAGCGGCTCCGCGGAACGTGCCCGGTAGCCGGACGCGTGGTGGCGGGAGTGAGGGGGAGGGCCCGAACTCGGCGGCACCACGTCCGAACGGTGGTTACTTCAGCCAGATCGGTATTCGTTCGTGGAAGCGGCCGGATTCCGGACCAGTGGCCCCGGCCGAGCCCTCGCTGGTCGAAGTAATGCGGGGCTCGGTACCGGACCCGGAGACCATGTCGTCGGAGGAATTGCGGACAGCGGCGTATCGGGTCGTCGGCCGGGCGGACCTTCCGGAGTCGGCGTGGGGCCCGATTGTGGCGGTGCTCGCGGCCCCGGGGGCTGTGGAGGCGAGTTTGCCGGTATTCGGGCCGAGTGATGCCCAGGAAATGGCTCGCCGCCTGATCGCCGGGTTGGAGGCGTTCGTCGATCATCCGGCTCGGTCGCTGAACCGCCACCCCGAGCAGTTGACACTCGACGAGCTACTGGCGGAGGCACGCAATGTTGTGGCGGCCTCGGATCCGGCCGGTGCGGGGACAGCGGACAGGAGTCTGCTGCTCTTGCGGCAGGTGTTGAGCGAGCACGCGGACCTTCAACGTGCTGCCGCCCGGGTCGAGCGGAAACGATTGGGTGGCGTGCCATTCGGTGAATGGGGGGTGATGCTGCCCGGCCGGATGGTGTGGGTGGCCCCTGCTGGTGTGTCCGATCCGGGGATGGATACCGAGGGAGGCGCATTCGAACAGGTTGGGTTGGCGGCCGGAAGTTCGGTCGAGCCGGAGTATCTGCGAGTGCGGGTCGATGGTTTCGGCCGACCGGTGACCGAACGGCGGGATACCCACGGGGAATGGACCGTCGTCGAGGAAACCATGCACCCGGTGTCGTCGGCCGACATACCAAGCGAGGACCTGTGGACGGCCGCCGAGGCGTTGACCACGCAGCACTTCCCCTCGAAACCGGGTTCGCAGACACGCGATACCGCGGCCGCGGTGATGGCGTTGTTCGAATCCGCCGACACGGTGAACCGCTACGATGCGCGACTGGCAGAGAACATGGCCACCCTGCACCGTTTGCTGCGCCGCGGGGGTGCTGCCATAGGTGCCGCAGAGCCGTCGTCGGTGGAACTGGTTGCCTTCGATGAAACCGCCTCGCCGCTGTCGCCGGAAGAACGCGCCACTTTCCGTACGGCCCGGCAGCTGCGGGGAACATTGCTGGCGGGACGGGCCCGCGCCTGGAACGAATGGCAGAACCGGGCCGGTGGGCTGATGCCCGAGCTGCCGGACTCCGGTAACCCGGAAACGACGCCACTACCGCCGCCGACGGAGCGTTTGCGGGCGATCAACGACCTGGCGGTCGCGGCGGCCGAGGCCGAAGCGCGGGAAACGGAGAACCTTCTGCGACAGCGCGCGGATTCCTACCCCGCCGCCCAATGTGCGGGTATGAATGCGCTCATCGATCGTGAGCTGGCCAAGATCGACACTGCTGTCACCGACCCACTCCAGCGGGCCCGCCGGCGCAAACTGCTCGCCACCGAACTCTTCGGCATCGAGAACGCCGGCGGGGTAGGGAAACACACGTTCGTGGTGCGCGGACCGAACCAGGTGGGCACGGTATCTGCCTCCGGCACCACCAAACTCGTGATGATCGCCGACCGCGGGCAGTCGCCGGGTACGGTGCGTGAGCAGTTGGCGACCGTCCTCCAGGACAACCCTGACTTGTGTGCCGGGCTGGGCGAGTACCACGAGGTGGAGTTCTGGCTGGTCGACGCCGAAGGAAAAGCCCTGCGCCGCACGGGTGTCATTCGATCTGCCAGCTATGGCACAACTATCGAGGTGCCGGATACCGGCTGGAGTTCGCCTGAGCTCGATCCGGACGATCCGCGATCACTTGCGCAGAAACTCCTCGGGGAACTGGACCGGATCGGGCGCGAGCGGACGAACGACGCGGACCCGGCGCGCGATCGATCTGCGGATGAGGCAGGCGGGCCGGATCTGCTGCCGGAAGGCAGCGCCGGACGGTATGCCCGGCGACTGGTGCGGGAACTACGCGAACTGGTCCTTCGGTCGAAGCCGGTTTCCGCGGCCGATTACGGTGCGCTGGCGGAAATCGGATACCGGGTGCAGGCGGTGACCACCACGGGAGTCTCCGTCGAGTCGCTCGCGGCAGCGGTCGATCTCAGTATTCGGGCATCGTTCGAAGCGCCGGATGTCGCCCCGACCACCGAACAGCTGCGGATCGCCGGCGAACTGGCCGAGGCGCTCGCCGGTGTGGTACCTGAGCCGGAGCGGCTGGTCACCAGCCAACTGGTGGCTGAGGCGCGGGCTCAGTTGTCGGCGCTCACGGCGGATTTGGAAGACCCCGCTGTGCAGGCGATATTCGATCTCGTCGCCGAATACGACCGCACGCTCGAAGAGCAGGAGCAGACGGTTCGAAACCGATTCGACCGCACCGGCGGAGTTGCGATCGGTACATGGGGAAAGATTTCGGGTGGCCGGCTGGTTCTGTTCACCAGCGCTGCTGGTGACCCTGACCTGAAACCTGCCGAGTTGCAGGCGTTACTGGAGGCGAACATCCCGGTCGAACTGCGGCGGGTCGCCGCAGACGGCGCAGTCTCGGAAGCCTGGTTGTCCCCCTTCGGCTGGGTCCGGCGCACGAACGTCGGGTCCGGTACGCCGTCGGACGTCGCGGCAACCCGGAGTGCTGTGGAAGAGGACCCGCAGGCAAACGGCCGGACCGCGGCCGCCGTCCGGGACGTATTGGTGGCGCAGGTTCTGCAGAAGGTACCGGGGACAGCTGACGCCGCTGACGCCGTAAACGCCGCGGTCGAATCGGTGGAGGCAGCCGACGCGTTCCACTCCGCTCCCGCCGTTCTGGCTGCTCTCGACAAACGTTACAGAGAGGTCGAGGAAGAACGGTCCGAAGTCCGCGCCGATCTCGTCGCGGCAAAGAAGAAACATGACCGGCTCGCCGCCATGCCGGAAGTCCGACGGCGGTGGGTGGACCCAGGAGACGAGCAACTCACTCGCCTGCCGACGAGAATCGACCTACTGCGCACGGACGAGGCACGCCTCTCGGCCGAACTGGAAGACCTGGACAGGCAGCGGTTGACGGTCTCCGTGCGCCGAGACCAGGGTGTCGCAATTCTCCTGTCGAGCGGACTGTTCCGTGCGGATGTTCTCGGTGAACCGGCTGTGTGGGATACCGATCGTCTGCAGTCGTTGCGGGCTGTGGCCGATACTGAGGCCTGCGCTCGAAGTTTCCGCGATGCTGCTTCCGCCGAGCCGGGGAATGCGCAGCGTGCGGCGGATTCTGCTGTGCTCGACCTCGACGGGATTTCGTACGAAGAGATCGGTGCGCCGAATACCGGAGTGACCACGCCGGGGAACACCCGAGGCGGAGCGGGGAAGGGTACCTCGACCGGAGCTGGTAGCGCGGAGGGACAGACCAGGAAACGCGTTCTGGGAATGATAGGCGCCCTCGGCGTCGGCGCCCTGGCCGGCGCTTACGGATTCAATAGCATCGCGGATTTCGTTGCCGACGAGATGCGGCCGGTGCGGACCGGCCTCGGTCCCGAGGTCGACGCCTTGGTGAAGAAGTCTCCTTACCTGCGTGCGATGCTGTGGCAGGCGCAGGAGCAGGGCTGGACTATCCTGTACGGAGAACCGGACGGCGTTTCGACCGCCGCGTATGGACCGAAGGTCATCGACCTGACAGGCCACCTCGGTGTTGATCTGCATGAGACGGTGGCCGTGCTGGCCCATGAACTGAACCATGCGGTCACGGTGACGGACAGTGATATGCAGGTGGAGCTGCCGGCCGACGGTGAACGCAAGAGCGACTGGGTAGTGCGACAGCTTCGCCAGCGCTTCGTACGGGAGGCCCGAGCCGGTCTGGCCGCAGCCCGCGTCCGACGTGAGATCCTGCAGGCCACCGACGGTCAGACAGATATCGGATACGGTGGTCACACCGCCGGCGTGGAGGGCTTCGTCCAGACGATGTACGAGGCGGTTGTCGCTGGGGACCTGACGAATGACGAGGCGTGTTCGGCGATTGCCGAGGAGATGCTGCGGCAACCCGAGAACTACTATTACACGAAATACGAACCCCATTACCGAGAGCTGTGGCATGAGTTCGTGGGCGGTGTGGACACCGGTCTCGGCGACGAAGTCGATGCCCTGGTGCTGCACACACCGTCACTCGTCGAGGCGATCAAAGCGCGGAAATCCGATGGCTGGCAGATCGGTTACCGCGAGGGTTTCATGCGTTCGGCGGGCCAGGTGAAATTCGGCGGTTCCGCAATAGAAATCGACGCGAATCTGGTTGGCAATCCGGAGGCGGCCGTATCTGTTCTGGCGATGAGCGTCATGGAGGCACAGCAAGGTGTGCCCGATCAAGCTGTATTCGATCCTTCCAACTCCCGCGTCGATCCCGACGAGGCACTCCGGCAGATCCGAATCGAGCCGATCGCGGAACGTGTGGTATTCCTCGGTATCGTCCGAGCGGAAATGGACGCTACCGGCCACGATATCGGCGGCCATCTCACCGAACTGTATCCCGCGGCGGACAATGAGTACGGCGAGCTGGAGATCGGTCACCGAATCCGGAACGGGGATCTCGACAATGCGGAAGGCGTCACTCTTGTGACGGACGCCCTCCTCGCCGACGCCGAAGCATTCCTCGACCTTGCGGACAGCCCGCCGGACGATGCCGCGTCGACCTCCAGCGAAACACCGGAATCCGATAAGAAATCCGGCAATTTCGGCGCCGATTACCTCGCTCCCGCTGCGGCGGCCTTGCTGCCGCCGGTCGGCGGCTGGGGCGGTGCGCGTGGTGAGGCAGCCGACGGGGAGAACCCGCCGCCGAAACGCCGGGTCGAGGTCGGTGACGCTGCAGTTGCCGAGATCGGTGGTTCTCTGCCGGACATTCTGTCCGGGTGGAATGTGGCGCCGGCTCGGATCCGGGCGGTATGCGCTGCCGTCCGTAGCGCGCTGAGCCTGCCCGAAGTGACCGCGACTGTTGATGTCGGTGAGGGGCCGAATGGGTCCGCAGTCAGCGTGAGTGCCACCGATGCCGATGGCCATCCGGTGATGACGATGGAGTTCGACGGGGAGAAGCTGTCCTTGCGGATATCTCTGGCATGGGATCGTCCATGGGCAGGTGAGTATGGTTACGGTCTGCTGCTCGTGGCCAAGGAGTTCCTTCAGGATTCGGCGTTGTTCGCGCTCACCGAGCTGGATGCGGACGAGCTGTGGGATCCGCTGGATCTTCACCGATCCGATCAATCGGGTCGGGCCGGTGAACCTCCCCAGGAGTTGGTTGTCGAGCGCACCCAACGCGATGTGACCGCGCGCATACCGTCGGCGTTCGGTCAGCCGGAGCCGGAATTCGAGTTCGCGGCCGCGGACGATGACCTGTACTCGAACGACGGCGTCGCTCCCATCGCGGCACCGGCGGAAAATTCCCCTCTCACACCGGAAGCGGCGGAACTCGAGCTGCGGGCGGCCGCAGCAGATTTAGGACTGGATTCGGAGGCCATCGAACCACTGCTGCTGCCGGGTCTGCTGGAAGACCCTGAAAAGGGACTGCGATTTCTGGCGTCGGTGCTGGAACAACCGGATACACCCGACGTCGGCACAGAACCGGCACCGGCCGCGGCGGATACGGATCCACGGGCGCGCCTGCGCACGGCGATGCGTAACTACGCGGCGATCGTGCTGAACGATACCGAGGCCCGGCGGACCATCGACGGTCCGGTGCCGGCACTCACCGATCGCGGCGAGCGCGACAACAACCAGGATGCGGTGGTATCCGGCCGGATTCACCGCACGGACGACCTGCCGATCAACGTGTCGGTGGTGTGTGACGGTGTGGGTGGAGCGACAAGTTCACATATCGCGGCACAGTTGGCTGCCCATGGGGCGCTGGTGAGCCTGAATCGCTCATTGTCGGGAGGCGCCGACCCGAGACAGGCTGTCGAGGACGCGATCAAGTATGCCGATCAGCTGGTGTGGGTCGCGAACAACCTGTTGTTCCCGGCGGAACTCGTGGCAGAGTGGGAGGATTCGCCATTCCCGAGCTCACCTGCGACGACCCTGACCGTGGTCGTTCGTGAGCCGGCACGGCACCGTTCTGAACCGGGCCGTGCGGTCATCGGCGGAATCGGCGACAGTCCCGCATTTCGGATCGGTGCCGCACCCGGCGATATCCAACAGCTCACCGGGAATCGAGGTGCAGGCACAGGAGCCAACCTCCAGATCGGTGGCAGTGTTCTGGGCTCCCCAGCGAGCTATGTATACGACTGTCAGGTAGGCGAATCCGACGTCCTCATTGCGATGAGCGATGGGATATCGGACGAACTGACCCCAACCGTGATAGCCGAAACGGTGCAGTCTGCCGATGCCGACGATGCCATTGCCATCGCCCTCGTGGATCGTGCAAGCGAGGCGGGCGGGCGACGGCAGGAAGAGGCTCGCGGTGGCACCGACTGGAAGGCCAAGCGGAAGATCGACAATATGACTGTGGCGGTGGTCAGCGATCCGCTTCGGTTTCAGAGTGAGGGTGAGAGTTCGTCTGCGGAAGCCGGCCCGGGCGGCTCCCAGGCAGAGTTCGACGGTACCCGGGCCGATGGACAGCTCGATCGCGGACTGGCTCGGGTCTCGCCGCACACGGTTCCGTCGCTTGGTCCGGACGCCGATCGGAGTCTTCCCGAAGGTTCCACGGTGCTCTCGAACAAGACGA